>JAFGVK010000106.1 GCA_016938035.1 Deltaproteobacteria bacterium
CAACGGAGATTTTGCGCGCGGTGTCGTCAGCACATCGAGACCGACGGGGCATCGAGATCAAGCATCAACCGGCCGGCGGGCCCTTAGTCAGGAGATCCGGCCCATGTGTCCGCCGCCTCCCCGCGATGGCCGTCGATTATGATGGTGAATCTTTCGCTATGGACGACATCGCGACAATCGTGACCGATCGGCTCGGGCTCAGCATGCCCTTGCATCCCCCGCCACGGCCGTGGAGCGTCGTGGCCGGGTGCTGACACGAACAAACCAGCCTTATCGGCGCGTGCCTCGCTCTCCACCGCGGGCGCTGGGGCATGGCGAGCCTCGGACAAGCCGGTGGTTCCACGACTTTGTGCGCTCGGACCGGACCTCCTGTCAGTTGCACCTCGAAGCCTCCGGACTGCATAGGGGCGCCAGGTCGCTAGGCCCAGACGTGTGACTGCCGTTCCATAGGGTGGAAGTCAACTTTGGTACGCGACGCGGACACGCGCGGATCAGTGCCCCCCGCGCGGACTTGTGCTGCTGCGCGCAGCGCTGTCAGCACCAAGTCCGCGGCGTTGAGTCGGCGCGGACTTGTGCTGCTGCGCGCAGCGCTGTCAGCACCAAGTCCGCGGCGTTGAGTCGGCGCGCGAGCGCGCGACTCAACGCACGTTGTACTGAAGCTTGGTGGGCTGCCCCTTGCGGGTGACCTCAAACGAGAAGGACGACTCGGACTGCAGCGTCTGAAACGCGGTCATCGCCTCGCCCATCGAGCTCAGCGAGCTGCCGTTCACCGAGTGGATCACGTCCCCGTTGCGGATACCCAGCTTCCACCCCATGGAGTCCCGGCGGATCCCGGCCAACCTGTACCCGTCCACCTCGCCGTCGGTGCGGTGGATCCGCGCCCGCCCCAGCTGCTGCACCGCGGCCAGGTCGTTCATGTACTTGTCCACCAGCTCGCGGTCGACGTTGAACTCGGTCTCTGAGACCTGCTCGATCCCCTCGTCCGAGTTGCCAGAGGAGCCGCTGGAGGTAGAGGCGGTCTTGGGCTTGGGCTTCTCGTCGCCGGCCTCGATCACCTCGATCGACCCGTCCGAGCGCTTCACCAGGATCCGCATCTTGTGGATCTCGATGATCTCCGCGTCCGCCAGCCTGTCGCCGACCCCGTAGCCCTGGGTCGCGCCCGAGAAGGTGAGCAGCGCCGAGGAGTACCTGGCAGGGTGCGCGACCACCGTCGCGACGATCTCCACGTCGAGGTCCGAGATCGCGTACTCGCCGTCCTCACGCACCTCTGCAACCTTTCCGACCGCGGTGTGGTCGAAGATGTTCCGCGCGATGATCCCCTGGACATAGTCCCGCTTGGACGGGCCGCGGGAGGGGCGGGTCAGGTTGCTCACCCTGGTCCCCTGCTGCGGCTCGGCGCTGACAGACACCTCGTGGCGGACCACCGCCTCACCACCGGGGATCGCGATCAGACCCGCGATCCCGCGGTTCATCCCCCACGATCCGAGCAGGGCGAGGACGGTAAGGGAGGAAAACAGCAGCGCGATGAGCTTCACGGGTCACACCTCGACGCTCAGCGATACCGCGATTTGCCTCCCCTAGCCACTACACAGCTTGTCAGCGGCCTAGTGGTTCCAGTAAGGTTGCCCCTCAAGCGGAACCTCCCTGCGCCGATGTTCTGCGGCATTCCACATGGACCGGAGGACAGATGAGCCGCCTTGTGCTGGATGAGACGCTGATGGACTCGGTGATCGAGGGGACCATCAAGGGCCTTGAGATGACCGGCATCGAGCCAAAGCCGATCGGAGCGTCCTCATACCTGTCCGCGCAGCGCACCTACTCGGTGCTGGTGAGCCTCTACGGCCGCCGCAGCGGCACCCTCACCCTGAACTTCACCGACCACGCGGTGCGCTTCTTGGTCGCGGAGATGCTCGGTGAGGACATGGCCGACGAGCTGGACGACGAGTCCTTCGACGCCCTGTGCGAGATTGGCAACATCGTCGCCGGCAGCATCAAGACCGTCCTCCAGAACAGCGAGTTCCAATTCGACAACATCTCCCTCCCCGCGCTGATCGTCGGGAGCAATTACGGGCTGTACCAGCTCAAGGGGATCACCACCGTCGCGGTGGAGTTCCAGATCGAGGAGATCGGTGTGGCCCACCTGAAGGACAGGTACTTCACCGCCGCCATCTCGATGATGGAGATCTGAGCGCTCGCCCCTCAAGCCCACGCGCTAGAATGAGGCCGCGGACCCCCCGCGCACGCCAGTGGGCTGCTCTCGGACTGTGGACCAGCCGACGCGCTAGGCGAGGCGCGGAGTCACGCTCAGACCGCGGACGGCTGCACTGACCTCTCTCCTCACCAGCGCCCACCTCACCTCCCACCGACAGCTCCAGCCGTGATCTGGCTCCTCCCGCTCGCGACCACCGCGCTCGCGCTTGACCCACTTCTCCTCGACGAGGGTGGCGTCGCGGTGGCGACACAGGCGGAGCTGTGGCCGTCCCCTCCCAGGGGGCAGGACCCCGCGAGCCTGCTCCAAGGTGAGGGCGACTTCCGCCAGGTGCAGACTCAGGAGATCGCTCTTGGGCCCCTGATCGACGAGGTGTGGGTGCGCTTCACGGTGGAGAACCCCACCCCGGAGCGGCTGTGGGTGCTGGAGGTGGACTACGCCCCGCTCGACGAGCTCACGGTGTGGATCGACGGCGAGCCCCCGCTCCGCGCAGGGGATCTGGTCCCACCCGCGGAGCGCGCCCTCGACACGCCGCGCCCGGCCTTCCCCCTCTACGTCGACCCAGGCAGCACCAGGACCGTGCTGCTCCACGCGAGGAACACCGGCACCATGCGCCTGCCGATCGCGGTGCTCCCGCAGGCGGTCCACGCCGCGAATCAGACGCGCGCGATGGCCTTCTCCGGCGGCCTGCTGGCGGTCAGCCTGGTGATGGGCCTCTACCAGCTGCTGCTCTTCCCCTATGTTCGCGACCGCAGCCTGCTCTACTACGCCGTGTTTGCCGGCCTGGGAGGGGCCACCTTCGCCGCGATGTCGGGTGATGCCACCTGGCTCTTCCTCTCCCGGTGGCCGGTGCTCGCGCACGTGGCCCCCAACAGCCTCTCGATCGTGGCCTCAGTCGCCGGCCTGCTGTTCACCGCCTCGTTCTTGGAGATCCGCCAGCGCCAGCCTCGCCTCTACCTGGGCTATTGGGGGCTCATCGCGGGGCTGGTGCTGAGCCTGGTGCTGTGGCCGATCGCGGGGTACCGGGCGGCCAACCTAGTCTCAACCTTCATGCAGTTCCTGTTTGTCCCCGCGATCCTGTGGGGGAGCCTGTGGGGGGTGGTCCAGGGCTTCGCCCCGGCCCGCACCTTCTTGGCGGCCTGGGCCCCGTTCCTAGTGGGCTTCGCGGCCTTCCTCGCCAAGCAGGACGGCCTGCTGCCCGCCACGGCGCTCACCGAGGTGGGGGCGCCGCTGTCCTTCCTCCTGGGTCTCACCCTGCTCTCCACCGCCCTGGGGCAGCGCTTCCGGGCGATCCGGGACGAGCTGCACCAGGCCCGGGCGATGGCCGAGGCGACCAGGCGGCTCACCGCCTACTTCCCGGAGCCCCTGGTGCGCAGGGTGCTCTCCAGCCCCCACGCGGTGGAGCCGCGCACCGAGAGGGTCCAGGCCACCATCCTGTTCTCGGACCTGCAGGGCTTCACGACCCTGTCGGACCAGCGGCCCGCCGAGGTGGTCGACACCGTGCTCAACGAGTACCTCGCCGCGATGACCGCGGTGATCGACGCCAACCACGGTACCCTCGACAAGGTGATGGGTGACGGCCTGATGGTGCTGCTGGGCGCCCCAGAGGCGATGGCGGTGGAGGAGCAGGCGCACCGCGCGGTGAGGATGGCGGTGCAGATGCACCAGCGCCTCGCTCAGCTCAACTCGGACTGGTCCGCCCGAGGCCTGATTGAGCCCCTGTCGCTGCGGATCGGTATCCACACCGACCTGGTCACCATCGGCAACTTCGGCTCCTCCCAGCTGATGTCGTACACCGCCATCGGCAGAGGCGTGAACCTCGCCTCGCGGCTGGAGGGGCAGGCCACCCCGGGGAGGATCCTGGTCTCTGAGCGTGTCTATGGCCTCACCCACACCGCCTACCCCTACGCGCCGCTCCACCCGGAGAGCCTCCGCGGCCTGGAGGGGGACCAGCAGGTGGCCGAGCTCGATCCAGGCGCGGTGAGCGCGTAGACCGCCGCGCCTCGGCTCCCGCAGGCAGGAGGCCGGTCCATGCGTCCGGCCCATGCTCACGAATGTCGTCGATTCGCATGGTGGATCCTCCGCTATAGACGACATCACGATAATCCTGGCCGTTCGGCTCGGGCTCAGCAGCCCCCGCCACGCCCGTGGACCGTCGCGGGTGGGTGCAAACACGACCGAACCCAGGTTATCGGCGCGTGCCTCGCGCTCCGCGCCGAGCGCTAGGTCACGCCGAGCCTCAGACAAGCGGGGGGTTCCACGACGTTGTGCGCTCGGACCGGATTCCTGGCAGGCCCCCAGCGCGGCCCCCTGGCGCCCTGCTGACGTTCCGTGGAGATCTTGGGAGGGGTCGGCTCGTCCGTCCTGGCTCTCAGGATCGGGGCGCCCTGACGCGCCCCACGGAGGTCTTCGCCGCGCGGACCAGCGGCCCTAGGGCTCCGCTGCCCCCTCGGCCCCGAGGCGCTCGCCGCCCACGTACCGCTGGGCCCCGACCTACCCGATCCAGCCTACAGGATGGGGGCGCCCTGACGCGCCCCACGGAGGTCTTCGCCGCGCGGACCAGCGGCCCTGGGGCTCCGCTGCCCCCTCGGCCCCGAGGCGCTCGCCGCGCATGGACCAGAGGGCCCCGGGCTGGGGGTCAGAGGGCGCGCCTCCGGATCCCCGCGGCATCCCCCACGCCCAGCGCCGGCACGGGTCTCCAGGGCCCCCCTGTCAGGCCCGCTCCCAGTCCTCCACCAGCGCCTCCAGGCCAGCGAACCAGGGGGGCGGCGACACCTCCGCCTCGCGCGCCTCGTCGATCCACACCCTGCAGTAGCGCCTCGTGAACCGCTGGAAGGCCGCCAGCTCCACCACCACCGGCTCCGGGTGCGAGGGCGCCACCAGCACCGCGGCGCCCCCCTCCACCCGGAGGCTCACCCCTGGGCGCTCCAGCCCTCGGCCCGCGCGCACCGCCCCCGCCGCCTGGGCGAGGTCTCCTGAGAGCAGCCTGGGAGCCAGCTCGCCGAAGGATCGCACCGCCAACGTCGGGGGGCAGATCCCCACCCGGCTCCCGTGCCAGAACAGCTCCACAAGGTCCAACTCCCTATGCGTCAGCATCATCAGCTCCCCTGCGGTTGTCTCCAGGCGCCTGGCCTGTCACCCGCCAGCCCGCCGCCAAGGCCAGCGGCACCACCGCCGCCGCCACCAGGAACACCGTGCTCAGACCGATCACCACCACCATGCCCAGGGAGCGGACCCCCCGGCTGGTGGCCATGTAGAGCGAGGCGAACGAGGCCACGGTGGTCACCACCGACAGGGTGGCGGCGATGCCCGTGGTGGCGAAGGCGCGCCGGACCCCTCCGGGGCCCTCCTCGCGCAGGCGGTGCAGCAGGTGGATGATCACGTCCACCCCGATGCCCAGCAGGATCGGGATTCCCACCACGTTGACGATCGAGAGCTTCACGCCCATCCACTCGATCATCGCCCCGGCCCAGATCATCCCCGCGACCAGGCTCCCCACCGCCACCGCGGCGGCGGCGGGCCTCCGCAGGTCGATCGCGGCGAGGATCGACACCAGCACCAGGGCCAGCACCGACACCAGCGGCATGTCGTGGGTCACCACCTCGTACAGGGAGCCCTGGGCGGTGAACGCCCCTGCGATGGGCCGCTCCGGGATCACCTCGCGGAGCTCATCCTTGAGGTCTCGGGCCTCCCGCAGGTCCCACAGGTTGCCCTGAGGCAGGAGCATCAGCCGGTGCTTGCTGGGATCAGAGGCCAGGATCAGGTCGAGCAGCCCAGGGGGCAGGTCCTCTCTGGCGAGGACCCTGGGCTCCCAGTTGCGGATCGGCAGCAGCGCCTTCACCAGCGGGGGCGGCAGGTAGCGGAGGTTGGGGTTGGACATCAGCCGCTTGAGCTCCAACAGGGAGGCGACCCGAGCCTGCTGATCCCGCGGGAGCAGGTTCTCGATCGACAGGGCCCTCGCCACGTGGGGCAGCCGTCCGTCCTCGATCGCCCGCTCCACCCTGCGCTGATCCGCGAGCAGGCTGCTCTCATCGGGGTAGCTCACCACCACCGGCGCGAAGGAGCTGGTCACCAGCGCCTTCTCCTCAGCGGTCAGCTCGTCGTAGGCCATGCCCTCAGAGCGGAGGGTCGACATGTCGAACTCCCACTCCAGGTTCCCCAGCCTCGCCGAGACCAGCCCGGTGAGCACAACCACAACCATCAGCCCGATGGGAGCGAGCTTGTAGGTGGACCGGCTCTGGAAGTCCCCCCTGGGACGGGAGCCGAGCAGCACCCCTTTGGGGCGAGGGTCCAGGAGGGGGATCAGCACCGGGAGCCCCACCAGCATCGCCGCCAGCGAGAGCATCAGCCCCGAGGCCAGCAGGGTCCCGAGCTGAGAGAAGCCCCGGTAGTCGGCCACCGAGAGCGACAGGAAGCCCGCCGCAGAGGTGAGGGCCGCGGTGGTGCAGGGGGGCCCGGCCTTGTCCCAGGCGCGCACGACCGCCAGCTCGATGTCCAGCCCCAGCGCCCGCTCCTCGCGGTACCTCCCCACCAGGTGCACGGCGAAATCGATCCCGAGCCCCATCAGGATCGCGGTGCCGAACGAGGTGTAGGTGTTGATGTGCCCGATGGACAGCCAGGTAAAGCCGAGGTTGACCGCCGCCGCACCCACCAGGGGGACGAAGACGAGGATCACCGCGCGCCACGACCTGAAGCCCACCGCGATCACCAGCAGGACCAGGATCGCGGCGGTGATCGAGGTCACGACGACGTCGTCGGCGACCGCCTTCACGTCCTCCACGTTGTGGCGGTAGGCCCCCCCCATCCAGGACAGCTTCACCCCCCGCTCCTCCATCGCGGTGTGCTCCAGCAGCGTCTCTACCTCGTCCATGAGTCGCTTGGCGAAATCGCGATCGTGGGCCGCGCCGGTGGGGCGCACTAGGATCTGGCTCCTGCCCGACCCCTCCTGCAGCCAGGGGAGGTCAAAGGCCCCCTGCACCCTGTCCGCGAGGGGCCCCATGTCCATCAGCCGCTGGGTGACGATCGGGTTGAGCGCCGGACCTAGCGCCAGCGCGCCCTTCAGCCGCACCGTCAGCTCGTTGACGTCCGCCGCTTCGAGCTGCACCAGCCCCAGGTGATACGCGAGCTGCGGGTCCACCTCTTGGATGACGAAGCGCACGTCCTCCATCGCCTCGAAGCCCGACACCAGCTCCGAGGTCACCTCGTGGAGCGCCTCGGGGTCCTCGCTCTCCAGGGTGAGGGTGAGCAGGGAGCCGCCCCCCTCCTCGTCGTAGAGCTGGAAGAAGGCCTGCGCCCAGGGATCGTCCTTGGGGAGCAGCGACAGGACGTTCGCGTCTACCTTCAGCAGCGACGCGAGCAGGGCGCCCACCAGGGTCAGCAGCAGCAGCCCTGACCCCACCAAGAGGCGATGGTGCAGCACCCAGGCTGCGGTGCGGCCGTACGGACCGATGGACATAGACGCTCCTGCGGGTCCACCCGAATAACCCGTCACCCCGCGAGAGCCGCCATCACCTTCCGTCGCAGCCAGCCTCGAGCGCCTGCAGGTTCGTGGCCTCAGTCGGGCTCAGCGCCTGCACCTGCCGCGCGTCCTGATCCAACACCCGCACCGCGGTCCAGCCCAGGTTCATGTCTCGACGCGCAGCCTGGTAGGCCCCGATCAGCCCGCCGTCAGGCGACACATAGAGGAGGCCGACCGGGTCCGCTCCGGCGCAGACCGCCCCCATCACGGTGTCGTCCTCGCCAAAGGCCCCGTCGGCGAACGGGAAGCCCGCGTCCAGGTAGGGGGTCAACAGCTCAAGCCCGAGCTCGAGCCCTGGTGTCACCGCCTCCAGCCGCCCAATCACCAGCGGCGAGGACACGCTCGCGCTCCAGTGGTCATTCAGCTCCAGGTCCACCGGGCGCCCTCCCAGCAGCGCGCCACCCTCCACCTCCAGCACCGAGCGCGCGGCCAACCGGTCGGCGCCCCCGAAGTACGCGTCGCTCTCAAAGGTGCCCGACACCGAGGCGTTGGCGCGCTCCATCACCCCCACCAAGCCCAGCGCCTCAGGCGCGGACTCGCTCGACAGCAGGCCGCCTAGCTCCGTCGGGAAGGTGGTCCCCTGCCACGCCCCCTCCTCCGCGACCCAGGTGAGCGCCAGGGTCGCGACCGCAGTGATCGGCTCGTCCCCCTGCACCCCATCCTGATCCTCGTCCCGGAAGGCCATCACCATGTAGTGGGCTCCGGTGGAGGCGCCTCCCAGGATCGGCCCCTGATCTGCGCTGGGGGGCGAGACCAACGTGAGGCTCACCGGCCACTGCTCCACCGCCACAGACGCCACAGACGCCCCCTCGACCAGCCCGCCCGTGCCCTCCTCCACCTGCACCGCGGCGACCCGCCACGCGTTCGCCCCCCAGCCCCCGCTCACCTCCACCGTCAGCGGAACGGCGAGGTCCGTGTCCGCGTCGGTGTCCGCGTCGGTGTCCGCGTCGGTGTCCGCGTCGGTGTCCGCGTCGGTGTCCGCGTCGGTGTCGGTGTCGGTGTCGGTGTCGCTCTCATCGAGCTTGATGGAGCCGGACCCGTCGCAAGCGACGAGCAGAGAGAGCATCGGAAACAGCAGCAGCGAGAAGACAGGGCGCATAGATCCTCCGAGGGCCGCCCCAACATAGCCGTCAGCCAGCCAGAGTGTCGCGTCCGTCGCGCAGCGCCCACGGCCCGACCACCCCCAGCGAGAGGACCAGCAGCCCGCCGGTGAGGGCAAAGAGCACCTCGAAGCTGCTCCACGCCGCGAGCACCCCCCCGAGGAGCGGGAGCAGCGCAACGGGCAGGCCGAGCAGGGCGTAGGTCGCCCCGTAGGCGCCCCTCCGCGCCGGCGGCGCCTCCTCCAGCAGCGCCGCCGCGAAGCCAACCTTGCGCCCCCCCTGCGTCGCACCCGCGAGGAAGAGCACCCCCACCAGCGCGGGCCAGCCCAGGTGGAGCGCCCACAGGGCGAGGAAGGGCGTGGTGCTCGCGAGCCCCACGCAGACCAGGATCATCCGCCTCGCCCCCAGCCTGTCCACTAGCCTGGCCCACAGCAGGTTCGCGATCAGGCCACCCGACACGCTCGCCGCGATGAACCACGGGAGCGCGGTGGTCGGCGCGCCCACCGCCCGAGCCGCCACCACGTACATCGGGAGCGCCAGCAGGCTGGCGCCGGTGCTCCAGAACACCAACGCCAGCGGCAACAGCTCGCGAAGCGGCCCCCGCAGCGAGGCGAACCAGTCCCCCCAGGGGCGCGGCGGTGGGGGCTCCACCAGCGGCTCCTCCATCACCTGGATTCCTAGCGAGGCCACCGCGAGCAACCCGGCGGAGATCCCGAAGAGCGCGGCGTAGTTGAGGGGATAGCTCCACCCCAGCACCGTCCCGGACAGGGCCGAAGCGACCAGCGCCAGCACCCCACCCACCGCCTGCCTGGTGCCGAAGAAGCTCCCGCGCCCGGTCCTGGGGATCACCTTCCCGATCAGGTCTACGTAGGGCACGTTCCCCACCGCCCCCGCCGCGGAGAACAGCGCCAGCAGCCCGACCATGCCCGCCAGCAGCAGCCGGGGGCGCGACGCTCCTCCCAGGGCGATCAGGACCCCCAGCGCTCCCCACGAGGCGGCGCGGACGTAGATCGCCCCGAGCAGCACGCCCTTCTTGCGCCGCAGCGGCTCGACGAAGCGGGCCACCACCACCTGTGGCGCCGCCCCAGAGGCAGCCAGGATCGCCGATAGCCCGCCCACCCACACCGACGAGCCGGTGAGCAGGTCGACAAAGGCCGGCAGCACCGAGAGCGGGTCCGCGAGCGCCTGTCCCGCCGCGAGCCAGGCGCCGTGCCAGACACCGCCTGCAAAATTCCGCCGCTCGTGTTCTGCCATGTGCGCTCCGGGCGGCGCTCTATCCCGAAGCGGGGCTCCGCACCCCCCGGATGGCCGGCGCGCGGGGCGCGAGGACCGAGTATGAGGGGCCATGCCAAACGCAGCACCACAGCCGCTGACCTTAGAGGGCCTGCTCTGGCGGCGCGAGCGCTGGACCCCCGGCGCCCTGGTCCTCCGGGGTGGGCGCGTCGCGGAGGTGCTGCCACCAGGGCGCAGCCCCCGCGGAGTCCCTGTCTTCCGTGCCGATCGGGTCACTCCTGGGCTGGTGGACGGGCACGGCCACCCCTCGGGGCTGGGGAGGCAGCTGGGAAGGCTGGACCTCAGGGGCTGCGCCTCTCTCGACGAGGCCCTCAGCAGGGTCGCCAGCGCCCCAGGGGACGGCTGGATCCTGGGCGAGGGCTGGGACCAGGAGCGGTGGGAGGGGCGGCCCTGGCCCACCGCCGAGGCGCTGGAGGGGTCAGCGCGGGGACGCCCCTGCTACCTGCGGCGGGTGGACGGGCACGCCGCCTGGGTCAGCGAGGCGGCGCTGCGCCTGGCGGGGCTGGCCCCCGGCACCCCCGATCCCCCCGGTGGCAGGCTGCTCCGACACCCGGACGGGAGGCTCACGGGGGTGCTCCTCGACACCGCGATGCGCCTCATTCGGCCCCCCCGACCCACCCCCGCGGACCGGGAGCGCGACCTGGCGCGGGGCGCCGCGCACCTCGCGGACCTGGGCCTCACCGGGATTCACGTCATGGGTGCCGGAGACGAGGAGCTGGCCGCGGCGCTACTGCTGGAGGCGCGCGGGGCGCTGCCCCTCCGCCTGTGGCTCTATGCCCTCCCTGAGAGCGAGGCTGCCGCGCGACTGGTGCGATCAGGCCCCTGGGGGCAGGGCCTGGTGCGGGTGGTGGGGGTCAAGCTCTTCGCAGACGGCGCGCTGGGCTCGCGGGGGGCGTGGCTGTCAGAGGACTACGCAGACGCCCCCGGCGAGCGGGGCCTGTCCACCCTGCCCGACGAGGCGCTGGACCTGTGGCTGCGCCGGGCGGACGATGGGCGCTTCGGGCTGGCGGTGCACGCGATCGGCGACCGGGCGGCGCGGCAGGTGCTCGACGCGCGGGAGCGCAGCGCGGCCCGCCCGCCCCTGCGACTGGAGCACGCACAGATCGTCCGGCCGGAGGACCTGGGCCGCCTGCGCCGCCTCGCGGTCACCCCCTCCTTTCAGCCACTGCACGGCCACGACGACAGGGCGTGGGCCGAGGACCGCCTCGGTCCCCGGCGCATGGCCTGGGCCTACCGCTGGGCGGACCTGGTCCGAGAGGCCCACAGCTATGTGCTTGGCAGCGACCTGCCCATCGCGAGGGCGGACCCCTGGGAGGGGCTGAGCGCCGCGACCCGCGAGCCCTGGCCGGGGGGCTGGCCACTGGCAGGTCCCATGCCCCGGCAGCGCCTGACTGAGGCGCAGGCCCTGCGGGGCTACACCACCGGCCCGGCGCAGGCGGTGGGAGAGCGCGGGCCGGAGCTGGAGCCCGGCGCGCGGGCCGATCTCAGCCTGTGGCGCGTCGACAGCGCCGGCCGCTGGCACAGCGCCGGCACCGTCCTCCACGGGGCGCTCCGCCCCTCCCCCTGATCCGCCCAGCGGCACAGCGAGCATAGAAAAGCGCCCTCCCTCCAGCCCCGGCGGGCATTACAAACGCAAACGGAGAGGCGGTGATACCCTGGCGCCCTGGAGAGCGCGTGCAGAAGACCTGTAGCAAATGTGGCGAGGCGGCGCTTCAGTGGACCACCGAACGCCAAGAGTACCCTATCGACGTGCTGCGATGCGGCGCCTGCGGACACGCGATGCTGGTGGAGGACTGGACCGCACCGGTCAGGCCGATAGGCCCTGAGTCCTGCACCAACTGCGGCGATCTGTACCAGGACGGGAAGTGCCGCAATTGCGGCCTCTCACGAGAGGAGAACGTCGACGTCCACAACGAGCTGCGCGACATGGTGGACCCAACGCTCACCCACCTGCAAGCCGCGCGGGTGGCCCACAGGGCGGGCAGGCTGCTGATGGCCCTCAAGCTCTCCACCTCGGCGATGGTGCTCAACGAGGACAACCAGCGCTCCGTGGCCCGCGCGCACCGGATCTGGCTGCTGCGCGAGGCTCAGGAGGGCGCCGCGGCCCTCGCAGAGGCCCAGACCTGGGTGGAGCGCTCCTCCAGCCCCTCGGTGCTGGCCTGGATCACCGTCGGGCAACAGCTCCACGCCTCGGGGCGCGGGGGTGAGGCGATGGAGGCCTACACCTACGCGATCGACCGCAACCCGGACCAGCAGGTGCTCCGGGCGCGCAGGGCCGAGCTGATGTTCGAGATGGGCAGGGTGGGACAGGCCCACACCGAGGTCTGCGAGATGCTGGAGGCGCCGTCGGACGACCAGACCATGGCGCTGGTGGTGCAGGTCGCCGAGCAGCTCGCCGCCTTCTACACCGCTCAGGAGCGCAAATCGGAGCTGCTCCTGCTCCTCCAGAGCGCGGGCTCCTTCCGCGACCGCTCCGCCGTCCTGCTCGCGCACCAGGCCCTCCACAGCGCCAGAGATGGCGAGGCGGCGGACGCGCGCCGCTATCTCAAGCGGGCCAGGCGCCTCACCCCGGAGCTGCCGCTCTACGCCCAGGTAGACGCCGCGATCAAGGCGATCAAGTCGAGCTGGTGGCGCTGGTGATCGCGGGCCTGGTCCGGGCTGCGCTGCCGCCCCTGCTCGACCCGTCACCCCCGGAGCGGCTCCTCAAGGCCGCGGACCCAGGGCGGATCCGAGCCGCCGCGGTGGAGATCTGGGCCGAGGCCCTCTCAGCCCCCGATCGGGCGGGTCCCACCCTCTCCCGGCGCCTGCGCGAGGCGCGCCACCTCCACTCCTGGGAGCGGCGGCTGGTGTCGGAGGGCCTGTGGGCGCTCGTGCGCCACCACCGCGCGCTGGGGCTGCTCCTGGAGCAGCGCGAGCCCCTCGCCCTGTGGCTCGCCTGGCTGGTGCGCCAGGGGCTCCCCCTCGCAGAGGCCAAGGCCCGCTGCCCCGAGGCCCACTGGGACGCGCTGGCCGACCCCGAGGAGGCCCTCGCCGCGCGGCTCTCGCCGCTGCCCCCCGCCGAGGCGCTGGCCCTCGCGGGATCCCTCGATCTGGGTGCCGCGGCCGCGCTCCTAGAGAGCCTGGGGGAGCGGGCCCCCGACTTCCTCGCCGCGGTCAACCGCCGCGCGGCGATCGGGCTCCGGGTGGACCCCCGCAGGGCTCGCCCCCCCGCGGTGGTGGAGCAGCTCGCCCGCGCCGGGGTCCAGGCGCGGATCGGTCCCCTGTCTCCCACCGCGGTGCTGGTGGAGGGGCGCGCCAACCTCCTCGACCACCCGCTGTATCGCCAGGGGATCGTGGAGGTGCAGGATCAGGCCTCCCAGCTGGTGGTGGAGCTGGTGGGCGCCAGGCCGGGCGAGCGGGTCATCGACGCCTGCGCCGGCGCCGGCGGCAAGACCTTGGGCATGGCCCAGGCGATGGGAGGGGAGGGCCGGCTGGTCGCCCTCGACGTGCGCCCCCGCGCCCTGGAGGCCCTCTGGCGCAGGGTGGGCAAGGCCCAGCTCACCGGCGCGGTGCAGACCTGGCCCCTGCGCGGAGAGGGCGACTATCCCCCCGAGCTGACCGGGTGGGCGGACCGGGTCCTGGTGGACGCCCCCTGCACCGGCAGCGGCACCCTGCGCCGCCAGCCAGAGCTGCGCTGGCGCCTGGACAGCCGCTGGATCGCGTCCCAGGTGGCGCTCCAGGCCACGCTCCTCGACCGGGCCGCGGCCCTGGTCCGCGAGGGCGGCCTGCTGATCTACGCCACCTGCTCGGTGCTGCGTGGCGAGGACGAGGAGCAGGTGGAGTCCTTCCTCGCCCGACACCCCGAATTTTCCCTGATCCCCGCCCAGGCACAGCTTGGCAGAGCGGTGGGCGGAGACGGCCCCTACCTGCGCACCTGGCCCCAAGAGCACGACGCTGACGGGTTTTTCGCCGCGGTGCTCCAGCGCGCCACCAAGGCTTGACGCCTAATATAGCTAATAGCTTACCTTTCACCAGCTCTATCCGAACCCACCGCCGAGAGAGGGGCGCGTGACAAGGGGCCGACAAGCGGCTAGACGCCGGCAAAAGCGGAGCGATCGCATGCCAGGCATCCAGGTCAACTTCAACATCACCCAAGACCTCCTCTCCTCCGGAGGCATCTCCATCCTCGGGCGCTCGGTGCTGACCGTGGAGGAGGCCTGCGCTGTCGCCTCAGAGGTCGGCTTCCCGGTGGTGATGAAGCTCATCTCCCCCGACGTGATCCACAAGACCGACGCGGGCGTGGTGATGCTCGACATCCCCGACTGCGCCTCCGTCCACGCCGCCTGGGACACCCTCCACGTGCGCGCCGCCGCGGCCGGCGCCAAGGTGATCGACGGGGTGCTGGTGCAGCCCATGGCCAAGCGCGGCTTCGAGGTGCTGGTGGGGGCGCGGCAGGACCCCATCTTCGGGCCCATCACCATGATCGGGCACGGCGGACGCTTCGTCGAGCTGTACAAGGACGTCTCCCCTGGCGTCGGCGCCCTCAGCAGGGCCGACGTGTGCCGGATGCTGCGCGAGACCAAGGCCGGCAAGGTCATCGACGGCTTCCGCGGCGCCCCCCTCGACAAGGAAGCGCTGGTCGACCTGGCGATGAAGGTCAGCCGCCTGATGATGGAGCGCCCTGACATCAACGAGCTGGACCTCAACCCGGTCATCCTCTACGAGCGCGGCTACGCCCTGGTGGACGCGCGCCTCATCCTCGGCGAGCCCATCCGCCACCCCCGGATGGAGGACCTCTCCGGGGAGCGTCTCGCCTCGCTGGAGCGGATCTTCTCCGCAAAGTCGGTGACCGTGATCGGCGCCTCCCGGCCCGGCACAGTGGGCGGGGTCATCCTCAAGAATTCCTCGGCGGTGGAGCGGGTGTACCCGATCAACCCCACCCGCGACACCCTGCTGGGCTTCAAATGCTACCCCTCCATCGAGGCGCTCCCCGAGGTGCCGGACGTGGCGGTGTTCGCCGTGCGCCCGGAGCACACCATCACCGGCCTCCGCGCCTTCTTCGAGATGGGCGGCGAGGGCGCGATCATCGTGTCCGACGGCTTCGCGGAGATCGGCCGCCAGGACCTGGAGGACGAGCTGGTGGCGCTCTCCCAGAAGCACGGGAAGGTCTACATCGGCCCCAACGGGCTGGGCATCTTCGACAACTTCAACGGCCTGAACACCCTCTTCCTCCCCCTGCACCGCACCGCCTTCCCCCGGCGGGCCGGCCCGGTGGGCATCATCTCCCAGTCGGGCGGGGTGGGGATGGAGCTGCTGGAGATGGTCTCTGCGGACGACCTCCCGGTGGGCAAGTTCGTGTCGATGGGCAACGCCAGCGGCGTCTCGATCCCTGAGCTGCTGACCCACATGGGCGACGACCCACGCATCAAGATCATCGCGATGTACATGGAGGGCCTGCGCAACGGGCTGCAGTTCCTCGAGGTCGCGAAGAAGGTGGCCGAGAAGAAGCCGATCCTCCTCATCAAGGGGGGCATGGCCGGCGGCGCCGCGGCGACCATGTCCCACACCGCCAGCCTGGCGGGCTCCTTCGAAGCCTTCAAGGCAGCCTGCAACCAGGCCGGCGTCTTCCTCCTCGAAGAGCTGACCGAGGACCCGAAGTTCCTCACCAACATCCTCTCGATGCTCACCACCCAGCGCCCGGCGAGGGGCAACCGGGCCGCGGTGGTGTCGGTGGGCGGCGGCGCCGCGATCCTGCTCGCGGACCAGCTCACCTCCCAGGGGATGGTCCTCACCGAGTTCACCGAGGAGTCCAAGCGGCAGATCGGCGAGCTGCTGGTGGGGCGCCTCCACCTCTCCTCGGAGGAGGAGCGGGCCGAGGTGGCGAGCAGGGTCGGGGCGAACCCGCTCGACCTGTTCGGCGACGCCTCGGACGAGCGGCTGATGGCTGCGCTGCGGATCCTCAACGAGGACCCCAACGTCGACCTGATCGTCATGGCCCTCTACCTCCAGCCCCCGTACCTCACCGAGTACCTGCCCGAGCGCCTGGCCGAGCTGCAGGCGGAGCTGAAGAAGCCGCTGATCATGTCCCTGCGCGGCTACTCGCCCTATGTCCGGCGGATCCGGGAGCAGATGGTGGACCTCAACACCTCCACCTACACCGTGCCGGTCATCAAGTCCCTCAAGATCGCGGTGGACATCTGGACCCGGTACGGGGTGGATTTCTCGGTGTGAGGGGAGCGCAGGGGGCGCCCCTCCGGGGGACGCCAGCCCTCAGGCGGCGGTGCCGGGGAGCTCACGAATCAAGGCCTCCAGGCCCTTGATCAGCTGCTGAGCCTTGCTCAGCAGCTTCGCGGGCTTGGGAAGCGGATCGCCCGTGCCCGCGTGGTTGAGGGCGTTCCTGACATCCGTGAGGGCCGACAGCGTCCTCTTCGCCTCATCATAGCGGGAGGGCCCCAGTGGGCGGCGCGCCACGTCGAGGTGCAGCGCCTGGAAGGCCTCCCTGTACCTCGGAGACGGGTTGGCCCCGGGATCGGGTGGGTTGGTGGTGGTGAACGCACCCAGCAGGTTCTCCACCTCCTTCCGCCTCTCCGCTCCCAGGTCCGTGACCCGGATGAGATAGTCGAAGGCCACCTCCCGAGCCAGGGTCAGCCCCTGCACCACCAGCCCGTGGTCGACACAGTAGGCCGCCGCCCGGATCCCCCACAGCTCGGGGGTACGAGCGACCTCGCCGGGCTGGGGTCTCAGCCTCGCGACCTCGTCCTGGACCTTGACCAGGATCGCCCGCACCGGCCCCAGCCCCCCCACCGCGCGCTCGAGGTGCTCCGGCACCTCCAACACATCCAGTGTCTGTCGGGCATCGGAGAGCTGCCTGTCGGCCTCCTCGACCACCTGGGCGAGGTCCCGCAGCCGGTTGTGCTGCAGGGCCTCTCCTAGCGAGATCAGCGCGGGGCCCAAGCCCTTCAGGGGGGTGTGCTGCCTGAGCACCGGCGCGAGCGGCTTCACCGCCGCCGAGATCCGCTGCCCCAGCGCCCGGAAGTCGCCTGCCTCAAGCAGCACCAGGGCCCCGGTCCACTGCTGGAGCACGAAGAACGGGGTGAGGTCGAAGGTGGGCGCGATGTTCGTCCCCTCCTGCCTGGCCTCATACGCGCCGTAGGAGACCTGCTCCACCTGCACTCCCTTTGCGAGGCGCAGGTAGTCGAGGGCGGTGAGGAGCACGATAGACAGGCTGCGGTACCCATGGGTCACGTCCACGTACAGGGTGTCGCCAGTGTGGACGTGCTCCTCGATGCTCTGAAAAATGCTCCAGAGCTCTCTCTCGGTGCTCCCCTCGGGGATCGGGATGCGCGTCGCCTTGACACCGAGCGTCTCCAGCCGCTGGCTCAGGCCGTCGGGCTCCTTGGAATAGGTGAATCCGCACTCGGAACGGGTGGAGACGCTGCGCGCCTCCCAGTTGTTCACCCGCGCCCCTCTCGGGCCATCGGTCACCAAGACCAGCACCTCGTCCAACGACCCGGCCCCCAGGGCCCGCAGCCGCGCCTCCTGCACGTAGGGGGTGGGGGGGTCTCTTCCTCGTCGCCTATCGACAGGTACACCATCGCCGCATAGGGGCTGGTCCCCAGCGTGGTCATGAACACCTTGCGTCCCGCCATCTCTCCCTCCTCGCGTGGGACGGCTAGCTTACCTCCTGCGGACCACGCAAGCTGTGCCAAGCTCCAGCCACCGCGCTATGAGAGCGCAAACCAAGCACTCGCAGGAGCACCGCCCATGGACAGCCTGAACGCCCACGTCACCGAGATGATCTCTCAGCTCACCGCGATCACCCCCGACGAGATCAAGCCCGACATGCGCCTCCGCGAGGACCTGGGGATGGACTCGGTGTCCTCGATGGAGCTCCTCTCGATGATCGCCGAGGAGTACGACCTCGACATCGACAGCGAGGAGGCGCTGGAGGTCACCACCGTCGCCGGGGTGGTGGAGATGGTGCGGGGTCACCTGGACAACTGAACCCAACGCCAGGTCGAGCGGCTCGGTGGCGCGCCTGCGGCGAGCGCCGCGAGGGCGAGGAGAGAGGGCGCGCGGGCGCGAGGGCGCCGGTCCATCCTCCGGACAGCCTCACAGGACGACCTTCATCCTCCCAAAGGAACCATCGGATGAAGCTGCCCGGCGCATCTTCCAGGGTGTGAGCGGGCACCGGGTCGCAAGGCCTCTCGGCGTGTGGCCACCGTTCCATTGGTAAGAAGCGCACTTTTTGCGCGACGAGCGTGGGAACAAGGACACGCCTCGAGAGGCCAGCGGCTCGGTGCCAGCGCGAGCGCGACCCCTCCGACGTCAAGGCCGCCGACGACGCCCTCTGGGGGCGCCTCAGGGCGACCCGATCCCGCAGGGTGGGATTGGGAGGAACCACCCGCGCGGCGCTCCACGCGTCGGCGGCACCGACAGGGGCGCCCTCCCCCGCAGGGAGCGCGCCCTCCGAACGGTCGCTACAGCCAGCCCTGCTCCATCGCCACCGGGCACCAAGCGAAGCAGTAGTGGCTGCCGTCGCCGTAGATGTCCTGGCAGGGGAAGCCGGCGGGGCAGGAGTCATAGTTCGGCGAGCACTCCTGCAGGCAGTAGCCCTCGTAGCCCGAGGAGTCGAAGGAGACACAGGAGCCGTGGCTCCCGCAGGGCTGCCCGCCCATCATCTCGTCCCAGGGATCGCAGGTGCCGCAGTTGTTGAAGCTGTCGCGCTGGCAGTCGCCGGTGGACACGTTGCAGAGCTCCCCCATGTCACAGTCGAGCAGGGCGCTGCGGCAGGCAGCCTCCTTGCACTCGTGCGCGCTGGGGTCACAGTCCTCACCCGCGAGGCAGTCGTCCGCGGAGGCACAGCCGGTGCGGCAGACGTAGGCGGTCTCGTCGCAGAAGGTGCCAGTGGAGCAGGTGCTGGAGTCCAGGCACTCCACCGCCTCGCAGCGGTTGTCGATGCAGGCCTGTGAGTCGCCGCAGTCTCCCTTGTCGACGCACTCTGGGGCGGAGGAGACGTTGCAGGCCGCCGCGAAGAGGAAGGCGAGCCCGAGTAGTGGCTGAAGTAGACGCATGCTCACACCCCCTGGGAGCAGTAGCCAGCGGGATCGCCGCTGCCGTAGTCATAGCGGACCGTGATGCGCGCGGAGATCGGCGGCATCTGCTCCCTGGCAAAGACGATCGCGGGGGTGTCTACCCCCTCCACCGGCACCAGCTGGTAGGTCCAGGCGCCATCCTCACAGGGGAGGAGCGCGTCGTTGACCGTCACCTCAAGCGAGGCGGGGTCGGGCATGTCCGAGAGGTAGAAGGTGTCGCGCAGGCGGCTGGAGGCGAGGCTCAGGTCGGTGATGATCGACGCGAAGTCCTGGGAGCAGAGGTTGCCCACCACGCCGCCGGTCTGCTCGGCCACGTCCACATAGCGGGTGCCGTAGGACGAGTAGTCTGCCTGCCCCTGGGTGCACTCGTTCTTGTTGGTGACCACCAGGGCGGAGGCGTTGAACACGTCCCGCGCCCGCTGCCCCTTCACGTTGTAGAAGGCGTTGATGTAGCTGGGCACCGCGTAGGGTGAGCCGTCCTCCTCGTCCGAGACGAAGATGATCGACAGGGCCGCGTCATTGCGCAGGAAGCCGAGGTTGGCCGTGCTCACCAGCGGCTCCGAGAGCGCCATCCGCGCCGTCTCCAGGCCCACCTCGTAGCCAGAGCCGCTGGTGCCCACCCGGACGAGCGACGAGAACACCGTCGAGGCGTCCTCGGTCTCGGGAGTGATCACCTGGCCCCTGATCCGCCCCGCGTCGAGCGCCTCCACGTCGGTGGTGACGACCCCGATGTGGTAGTTCACGTTCGCGGTGATGAAGTACTCGATGAAGGCGTCGAAGTTCTGGCTGAGCTTCTGCTGGTAGGGGTCCATCGAGCCGGAATTATCGACGATCATCAGGACGTCGACCATCTCGGCGGGGTTCTGGTTGAAAATGTCCACGCGATCGGAGGCCACGATGGTGTAGTCATTGCAGCCGGAGAGCGCCGCGACGGCCAAGCCGATCAGGGAGAGGTTGCGCATGTCTCCTCCTCGAATACCGCAAAATGCCCGCTGATCGGGAGACTGTCAAGGGAAAGGGGCGCCGTTCTTCAAGGAAGGGAGGGAGATCTCAAACAGCCGATCTCACCCCCTCAGATATTTGCTACGCTGCCGTTCCAACGTCCCGTGGGGAATCATGGCGAGCATCAAGCCAACCGGACGGCGCGTCGCCGGCCCGGTGACCGACCTCCTGCAGATCGAAGTCGAGGGGGCAGAGGCCCTGGCCCTCCAGGTGCACCCGGCCTTCGTCGAGGACCCTGCCCTGCGGGTGATGGACAAGCTGCTGGATTTCCTTGAGGACCCCCAGGTGGAGGGGGTGCTCCCCCTGACCCTGCTCGACGAGGGGGTCTTCGCCTACCCGCGAGAGGGCAGGCGCTCGCTGCGCGAGGTGTTCCGCGCGCTGATGGCCCAGGACCAGGCGGGAGGGACCCGCGCGGGCCTCGAGCTGCTGTACCAGGCGGGGGTGGCCCTGGTGGAGCTGGCCACCGCCGGCGAGGGCGCAGGCCTGTTCTCCTTCGGCGCCCTCACCCCCGAGCGGGTGCTGCTCGATCCGCAGGGGAGGGTCGACCTGATCGGCGCCGGCATCCCCCCAGTCGACGTGCAGATCTTCCTCGACGACGACCGCTTCCTGCCTCCCGCCAGTTCCACCCGCTACGCCCCCCCCGAGCGGCTGCTGGGGCGCGCGGAGGACTACCTCTCCGATCTGTACGCCGCCGCCCTGCTCTCGGCGGAGATGATGGTCGGCGCACCGGTCTATGACGGCGGCGACCAGGCGGTGTTCGACCTGGCGGTGGAGGGCCTCGCGGACGAGCGTGTCGAGGCGCTCGGCCTCCCCCCCAACGTGATCGATCTGCTGCTGCTGATGCTGGCCCCCAACCCCGACGAGCGTCCCGAGGACCCCTTCGCCTGGCTGGACCAGGCCGCCGCACTCGCCGAGGAGGCGGAGGGCCCGAGCCTCGCGGAGGTGGTGGAGGAGACCGCCGGGGTGCCTCTGGCCGACGAGACGGGGGACCTGTGGACCGCGCCTGCGGAGGACGCGCCCCCCGAGAAGCAGGTCCCACCACCCCTGGGTGGGCCATCCAGCGAGGAGGGGCCGGTCCCAGGGGCCAACGCAGCGCTCTCATCAGCCCCGCCACCGCCCGCGGAGGCCGCTGCGGCCCCTCCCGCAGACCTCATCGCGGCCCCTCCCACGCCCCAGCCCCCACCGGTCTCCGCGACCGAGCCGGCCCCCCCCCAGGACCCGGCCCCAGCGACGACGCCCTCTCCCCTCGCCGCCGGGGCCCTCGTGGCGGTTGTGGAGGCACCGCCCGAGGTGGCTCCCCCCAGCCAGCGCCCCCCAGCGCCTCTGCCCACCGAGCCCCCACCGGCGGAGCCCACCGCTCAGGAGCAGGCTGCCCAGCCCCCGGAGCCCCTGCCCTCCCTCCCCGAACCCGATGAGGCAGAGCTCGCCAGGATCCGCGCCGAGCTGGCCGCGCTGGAGTCCGCCCGCCTGAAGACCTGGCACGCGGCGGACAAGGTCTCCGACCTGGAGGCCAAGGCTGCCTCGATCGCGGCCCGAGCCAAGGCCGAGCTCGCGAGCAGAGAGGAGGACCTCGCCCAGGAGAGCTTCCTCCAGGTGAAGACCGCCGCGGCGAAGGCGGTGGTGGCCGCCGATCGCATCCGCGGCTTCGCCCGCGACGCCCAGGGAGCCACCCGGGCCCCGCAGGCGGAGGCGCTGGTGCACCAGACGGCCCTCGCCCTGCGCGAGGCAGAGCAGTCCCTCGATCTGGCCCTCTCCACCTTCGAGGAGGGGATCGAGGCGCTGCGCCAGGCGGACCTCCAGCGGGCCAGGGACGCGCTGCACAGGGACCTCGACGCGCTCACCGCACAGCACGCCGAGGCGGTCACCGCGCTCCAGCAGCTAGAGGCGACGCGTGACGGCCTCCGCAGCCCCGGCTACGCCGTCAAGGGAGCCTATATCGAGGCCAAGGAGGCCCTGGCAGAGACCGGCGAGCGGGCCGCTGCCTTCGAGGGCATACGCGCGCAGGTGGACGGCGCCAGCCAGGCCGTCGCGCTCCGAGAGCTGCGCGAGGATCTGGAGGATCTGCTCCCCCCCTTCGAGCGCGCCCTGCGCCGGACGCAGGAGGCGACCTCGGGCGGCATGGGAGCGGTGAAGGCGCAGCGCGATCAGGAGGCGCGCGCGCTGACCGCGGTGCAGGACAGGGCCGCTGCCGCGGCGCGGGGAGCCCGCCAGGCGGGCGCCGACCTTGAGGCGCTGACCAAGCGCCTGCGAGAGGTGATGGACCGGGAGGGCCTCCGCCACAGCTCCCTGGTCGACCTGCTCGGCGGGGCGCTGGCCGAGGTGCAGGCGATCGCCGCTTGCGCTCACCGGGCGGAGGACGCGGTAGGGCTCGCGGTGCGTGTGGAGCTCGCCGAGCAGGCGGAGCCTCACGCCATCGCGGCAGAGCAAGCCCTCGCAGACGCGCTAGCGACCGCCGCGAGGGGACGCGAGCGAGCCGATCAGGGGCTCGCAGAGGCGGAGCGACGCATCGCAGAGACCCAGGCAGCCCGCGCGGCCCTCGACCAGGCCAGGGCCCAGATCGGTGACCTGCTCGCCCAGACAGAGGGGGGCGTCAACCAAATCCAGCAGGCGTGGGACGCGGCGGACCGCGCCCTCAAGCACCACGCGGGGATCGGCAACGAGCTGGAGGCCCAGCGCCTGGAGTTCACCGCGGGGATGGACGAGGCCCAGGCCGCGCTCCGGGTGGTGAGCGGCGCCGCCTCGCGGCTGCCATCGGTGCAAGACCCCGCGCAGGCGACCAGCATGCTCCAGAGCGCCCAGGAGAGCGCGGGGCGGATCGCCGCCCAGGTCCCCCGCCTCCGCGCCCTCTCCACCGAGGTGCAGGCCGAGGTGCTCCGCCGGACCAGGGCGCGCCTGAAGACCTGGCTCGCCGAGGCCCAAGAGGCCACCAAGGGAGCCAGAGAGGAGCTGGAGCGGGCGCGCATAGGGGCCAAGGGCTCCGCCCTGCCCAGGGTCCGCGAGGCAGAGCAGAAGACGGTCATGGAGGTAGAGGCCGCCGCCAGCGCCACCCAGGAGATCCAGACCCTCATCGAGGAGGCCGACGCGACCGAGGTGCTGGAGCAGATCACCCTGCGCTTCGAGCCCGCCAAGAAGGCCGCCGCCTGGGCTCAGGGCGCCCAGCGAGACGCCACCGCCCTCGCCGATGAGATCATCGCCATCGTCGAAGCCGACCGCGCAGAGAGGGCCCGGATCGAGGCGGAGCGCCTCGCGGGTTTCCAAGCCCGCGCCGAGGAGGAGCAGACCCGCGCGGTGGCCCTGGTTCAGGACCTCTCGGCGCAGCTCGCGGGCCCGCGCGAGGCGGCGGCCCCCTGGGCAGAGGACGAGGCGGTGCAGGCGCAGCTCGCCGCCATCGACGCGCTGGAGGCGGCGGCTGCCAAGGCGTCGCGACAGGCGGGCGCGGCGCTCAACGCGGCCCGCAACGCCCCGAACAGCGCCAAGGCTCAGAAGGACGCCAAGGCGGCAGAGATCTTCGCTGGCCGCTCTCAGGCCGCGATCGACGGCGCCCCCGAGCTGCTCGCGGCGCTCCAGCGGGCGGTAGACGCGGCCAAGGCCCTGCAGTCGCGGGAGCGCGCGATCATGGAGGCGGCAGAGGCGGCCAACGACGCGGTGCTCGCCTCCAACGAGGCGCAGAATTCCCTCCGCAAGCTCCAGCAGCTCCAGGCGGAGCACGAGGCGGGCGAGGCGATCCAGGAGTCCCTCCTCCAGGAGATGCGCACCGCCGCCAACCTCGCCGCCCACAAGGCCGGGCAGTCCGTGCAGAGCGCCGCCACCCTCCCGCAGATCGAGGACGCCGACCAGGCGGTGGCCCAGGCGTCCGAGGCGGTGCGCGCCTCTCGCGAGGCGCTAGAGGCCAGCGGCCTCTCGCAGCGGCTGCTCGCCCAGGGCGAGGAGGCCATCCAGGCGCTCCTCGACCACTGGGCCACAGAGGCCGAGGCCCTGGAGCGGGCCAGGGCCGAGATCCGCACCGTGACCGAGTTCACGCGGGCTGCCGGGGAGCGATCCGAGAAGCTCTCCGAGGAGCTACAGGCCCTCATCAAGAAGGAGGGGGTGCGGGAGGGAGAGGCCACAGAGGCGCTCGCGTCCCTCAAGGCGCGGATCGAGGAGCTGTGGCGCCTGGACGACGTGGCGGTGGAGGCCGCAGACCACGCGCGGCGGATCCGCGAGGCCGCTCAGGCGGTGCAGTGGGCCGCCAAGGCCAAGGCGGCGCAGGAGTCGGCGCAGATCCTGCTCAAGCGCGCCGAGGGCGAGCACAACCGGGCCTCCGCCGCGGTAGCGAGAGAGATCCAGGGGCGCCGCGCCGAGCAGGTCAACACCCTCGCGCAGCGGGCCCACACCGCCCTCGACAAGCTTCAGGCCACCCTCGCGCAGGTGGAGGAGGCGGTCGCGGACGCAGAGGGCGAGCCGCTGCCGCTCCGCGATCAGTTCCTCGCCAGGGTGAAGGAGGTAGAGGTGCTGGTCGGGCGGCTCGACGCCCTGGTCGCCGCGGGGATGCTCGCCGAGGCGGAGGTGGACCGCGCCCAGGAGGACGCCCGCACCGTCCGGTGGACCGAGAAGGAGGCGCTGCCCCTGTCGGAGAAGGCGATCGCCCTCGCGACCGCCCAGCGCGAGGCCAGAGCCCGCGCGGAGCGGAAGCGGCTGGACGCCGCCTATGACCGCGTGGAAGCCCTGCTGGACCGGGTAGAGGAGCGCCAGCGCCTGCTGCGCGACGCGCGGACCAGCGCGGCCGCCATCGACGTGGAGGGCTTCGGCGACCAGGTCCAGGACGCCAAGGAGAGCCTGGAGGACGCGCTCACCAGCCTGAGTGCAGAGCTGGGCACCTGCCTCGCCGAGGGCAACGCCTGCCTCGACAACCAGGTGCGCGCCGAGGTGGAGGCGGCGATCACCGCGATAGAGACCCGGCTGGAGGCGCTCGCGCCGCGGCAGGACGACCTCCCCGAGCTGGAGAAGACCCTCCTCATCGCCAAGGCAGAGGAGCTCCGACAGCGGGAGGAGGCGCGCCTCAAGAGACTTGAAGAGGAGCGCCTCAAGCGCGAGGAGGAGCTGCGCCTCAAGAAGCTTGAGGAGGAGCGCCTCAAGAAGCTTGAGGAGGAGCGCCTTAGGAAGCTTGAGGAGGAGCGCCTCAAGCGCGAGGAGGAGGAGCGGCAGCGCGCCGAGGCGGAGCGCCTCAGCCAGGAAGAGGAGGAGCGACGCTTCAAGGAAGAGGCGCGGCTGATCCGCGAGGAGGCCGCGAGGAGGCGGCGAGAGGAGCACCTCAAGCGCAGGGCTGAGGCGGCGGCCACCGAGGCCAGCGAGCCACAGGCGGGCACGGCCCCTCCCGGTGGGGCCCCTGTGGACGCCGCGGCCCCGGAGGAGGAGGAGCCCTCCCAGGGGGGCGCTAGGTTCCAGGGCAGAGCAGGTCCCAGCGCCCGCGGAGGCGCCAGGCCGCTAGGCGCCCGACCCGAACGCGGTCCGCGTCGAGAGGAGCCTGCCGCCGAGGGGGAAGGGGCAGAGGACCCCCTGGCCAGGCTCAGGAGCAGGCGCACCCCCGCAGAGCCCGAGCCGCACAGCGACCGCCTCGCGAGGCTCAGGAGCCGCGTCGCCGCCCCAGAGGCCGACGCTACCGCACCGACGGAGCCTCCCCCCCCTAGGGAGCCTCGCTCAGAGGCCCCCGCCCCCCCCAGGAGGGAGCCTCGCTCAGAGGCCCCCGCCCCCCCCAGCAGGGAGCCCCTCTCTGAGGCCCCTTCCACCCAGCTCCCGCAGCCACAGGGCCTGGAGGAGGGACCAGCAGGCGCGATGGACACCGGGCGCGCGCGCTCAAGCGGGCCACCCCTCGATGAGGAGCCCTCCGACCCGCGGACCGACAGGCTCGCCAGGCTCAGGAGCCGAAGGGGGGGCGACGCCTCAGACGACGACGCCAGCGACCCCAGGACGGACAGGCTCGCGAGGCTCAGGAGCCGAAGGGGTGACGAACCCGCGGGAGGCGACGCCTCCGAGGACCCCCCAAGCGACACCCGCACAGACCGCCTCGCGAGGCTCAGGAGCCGAAGGGGGGGCGACGCCTCAGACGACGACGCCAGCGACCCCAGGACGGACAGGCTCGCCAGGCTCAGGAGCCGAAGGGGCGAAGAGCCCACCGGAGACGACGACGCCAGCGACACCCGCGCAGACCGCCTCGCCAGGCTC
>JAFGVK010000107.1 GCA_016938035.1 Deltaproteobacteria bacterium
CGGGCTCGGGCTCGGGCTCGGGCTCGGCGAGCAGGCCGTGCTCCAGCGCGAACTCCATCCACCTGGCCAGGGAGCTCTCAAACTCACCCAGCTCGGCGTCGATGGTGGCCACCTTCCCGTCCACCTCGGCCACGGCCTCCTTGAGATCCGCCGCAAGGGTCTCGAACTCCTCGGGCTCCAGATCGCCGATGGCCAGCCGGAGCTCCAGCTCCTCCAGCTCGAAGGCGCTGGAAGCGCGGGTCTTCAGCACCGCGTCCTTGTCGGCCGAGAGCTCCAGGATGACCTGGTCCATGTCACCGCTGACGAGCATGATCTCGCCAACGACCTCCTCTCTCTTGGCCTCGTTGTCCGCGATGACCTTCTCCACAACGCGTGAGGAGAACCGTCCTTGTTGAGACTTCGCCTTCTCGATGTAGCCTTGGAACTTGGCGAACAGATCGACCTTGGCGTTGAAATCAGTCAGAAGAGCCTGACGGTCCATTGGGTCCCCTTTAGGTTGATGCAGGGCGGCTCTAGTGGAGCCCTCTCCCCGGGATCGAGTCCTTGCGCGAACCTATGGCTACCGGAAGGCCGCGCTCAGGTCAAGCACAATGGAAGGCTCTGGCAATACCCACCGATGAAGGCCCAATAAGTAGATGACCAAGATCTGCCCCTCAGGGGATCTCCGGTGCGAGAACGCGGCCATTGGCCTCACCAGCGGGACCGTGAAGCCCTGCGACGACAGGCGCCTCCCGCCAAGCTCGGTGGTTGGAAACGGGCTCCAGAGGCGATAGGGGGCCGCATGCCACAGCACCCCGATCCACAAGTCGTCCAGGCAGAGCGCGCCCTGCTCGGCGGCCTGCTTCAGAAGCCTATCGCCCTCACCGAGCTGCCCTCGGCGCTGGAGCCAGAGGACTTCTACGAGCGGGGCCACCAGGCGCTGTTCCGACTGCTCCAGGAAATGAACCGGGCCAACGAGCCCATCGACCTGATCACGGTCGTGGAGCGGATGAACCGGCAGGGCGGGCCAGAGCGGCCAGGAGACATCCTCTACGTCGCGGATCTCCCCTCCTTCGCCCCCTCGGTGGAGAACCTCCCGCGCTACGCCCAGCTCATCCGCGACAAGGCGATGGTGCGGCGGTACATCCAGAAGACTGAGGCGCTGCTGCGAGAGGCTCAGTCGGACCCCGAGGACCTCGCCGACTTCCTGGATCGGGTACAGAAACAGGCGGTGGAGCTGACCCAGTCGGTCACCGAGTTTGAGTGGGGGCAGCTCTCGTCGGTGATGGACAAGAACCTCGTTCACTACGGCAAGCTCCAGGAGGAGTTCCTCCGCCGACAGGAGTCCGGCGATCCACACAGCGCCATCACCGGCCTCCCCACGGGCCTGCGGGGCCTCGACGCGCTGCTCGCGGGGCTACAGCGCACCGATCTCCTCATCCTCGCCGCGCGTCCCGGGATGGGGAAGACCTCGCTGGCGCTGAACATGGCCATGAGCGCCGCCAAATACAAGCGCTCGGTGGTGGCGGTCTTTTCGCTGGAGATGGGGAAGGAGCAGCTCGCCACCAGGCTGCTGTGCGCCGAGGCCAGGGTGGACGCCAGCCGGCTCCGCACCGGCGACATCTACCAAGCGGACCTCGACAAGCTCACTCAGAAGGTCGAAGAGCTGCGCGACCTGCGCCTGTTCATCTACGATCGCCCCGGCCTGACCATGAGCGAGGTGCGGGCGCTCAGCCGCAGGGTGCTCATGGAGCAGGGGCAGATCGACATGGTGGTGATCGACTACCTCCAGCTGATGAGCGGGGATGATCGCAACGCCTCGCGGGAGCAGCAGATCTCGTCCATCTCCCGCGGGCTGAAGGGGCTGGCGAAGGAGTTGAAGATCCCGGTGCTGGCCCTCTCTCAGCTCAACCGACGGGTGGATGAGCGCCAGGACAAGCGCCCCAAGCTGTCCGACCTCCGAGAGTCCGGCGCCATCGAACAAGACGCGGACATCATCATGTTCATCTACCGCGACGAGCAGTACAACGCCGACTCCGAGGCCAAGGGCGACGCCGAGGTCATCGTCGCCAAGCACCGCGCGGGCCCCACGGGGGACATCAAGGTGGCCTTCCTCAAGCAGCACACCCTGTTCCGCGATCGAGAGGAGCTCGACGACGGGACGGACATCGACGACTGATCCGCGCCGCGAGGGCCGCGATCCGCGACTGCCCCCACGGGGCGCGGCCCTCCGGCGGCGCTCCGGGGGGCCCAGCGACCCGAGCAGCCCCCCGTCCCACGGGCTGAGGCCCGCGGCGCCCTCCCAACGGGGGTCGCCCTGGCCGGGACTGCGACCGCGGAGGGTAGCGCGACGAGCGCTGTGCCCACCGAGCTACCGGCACGGGTCCATCAGCCGGAAGGGCTCACAGGAAGCGCTTCATCCTCCCGTAGGAAAAATCAGATGAGGTTGCTCGTCCAGTCTTCCAGACCGCAGACGGGCGCCGGGAGCGCTAGGCGTGTCGGCGCGCGACCGCCGTTCCACGGGAAGGAAGGTTGCTTTGGTGCACGACTAGCGCAGAAACAAGGCGACGCGTCAAGAGGCCAGCGGATCGGTGCCCAGCTACCCCACCAGGGACTCCACCAGGGGCAGCCCCCGCGCGGCGAGGCGCACCAGGAGCGGCCTCGGCGGCACCGCGACCTCCAGCGGCCGTGCGCCGGGCGCCACCAGGCCCGAGGCCTGCATGTGGGTCACCGCCGCCGCGGGGAAGGCGGTGCTCCGCTCCATCGCCGAGAAGCCTGTGGCGCTGTCCCACCTGTCGACCATCTCGAAGCGGATCTCCCCCTCCCCACCCCCCAGGAGGGTCCCTGCGCAGCTCACCCGGAGCAGCACCAGGTCCCGCACGTCGTCGAAGCGGATCCTGGGCTCTACCACCGCCTCCAGCAGGCGCCGTGGGACCACCGCCGCCCCGCCCACCTCCACCGGGTCGAGCGAGAGCAGGCCCAGGTCCTGGAGCAGCTTGATGCGGTCCCTGTGGCCCTGGTAGCGGATGGTCTTGTAGTCGAACCGATCCACCCGCCCCTCGAAGCTGTACGGGGCGGTGGAGGTGCCCCCAGAGGTCACGAAGGCCTCGAGCGGAGGGAACCCCTCGAAACGGATCGACTCCAGCTCCTCCAGGCAGGGCACCTCCCCGATCTGCCCATCCCGCAGCACTACCCCCACCCCCTGGTACTCGTTGGTGAGGCCGGTGATCGAGAACACCAGCTCGTAGCCCAGCGGCCCCCGCGGGTCCTGGGTCAGCCCCCCCACCCGTTGCCGCACCTCCCTCGGGGTCTCCATCGCCTCGATCCCCGCGGCGGCCAGGGTGTTGACCAGCCCCGGAGCGAGCCCGCAGTCCGGCACCACGCTCACGCCAGCGGCCACAGCGCGGGGGTGCAGCGCCAGCTCCTGCTGCACGATCGACGTGTTCCCGCCCAGGTCGTTGAAGTGCGCACCCGCTGCCACTGCCGCCTGAGCCAGGCCGAGGTTCAGCCAATAGGCGGAGGCAGAGAGCACCGCGTCCACCCCCCCCAAGGCCGCGGTCACCGCCGCCACGTCCCGCGCGTCCAGCTGGGCACCCCGCACCACCTCGCCAGCGCCGAGGCGAGACAGGTGGGCCATGGCGCCCTCCAGCGCCGCCGGATCTAGGTCGAACAGGCGGATCTCGTCGGCCTCACCGTGGGTAAAGAGGTCATAGGCCGCGGCGCGCCCCGTGCGCCCTGCCCCGATGATCGCGTAGCGGTACCCCATCTGCGACTCCTTGCGTGTGGTGGAGCCCAGGGTACCTCAGTTCCAGGACGCGTCCCCCCTCGCGCGGGCCCGATGCCGTAGGCTTGGGGCGGCGATCAGGTCGCGGGGTCCTTCTGTGAGGCGATGATGTGCTCCCAGCGGACGGTGCCCCTGGCGTGATCCGGGCGCGCGACACTGGCCCTGCCCACCTCGCGGAGGCCGGCGGCCCTCAGGGCGGTGACCGTTGGCTCGACGGTGTCCACCACCCCGGCGGGGTGCAGCCCGTCGCCGATGACGATGATGGCGTGCCCGCCATCCTCCAGCGCGGCCGCCATCGACCGGGTCCAGGTCTTGGTGTCCTCCGCCCAGACCCTGCGCGCCTGCTTGGCCCCCTCCTGACGCCAGGAGCGGCGCGAGCCGATCTCCCGGTCGATCGCCTCCGCCTCCACGTCGCCCAGCCAGACCCGGCGGATGTGCTGCAGCGGCAGGTAGTCGTAGGTGGACGGGTAAGGCGGCGAGGTGACCACCAGGTCCACCTTAGGGCGAACCCGCAGCTGCCGCGCGTCCTGGAGGTCGAGGCGGGTCTCTGGGGTCCCCTCAGGCACAAGCTCGCGCAGCGCGACCATCCGCCGGGCCAGCTCACGGGCCTTCTTGTGGAACAGCACCGGCGCGGTGCCCTCGGGCCTGCGGTGCTTCACCCGCTTGGCGGAGGTGTCGGAATTGCGCCAGCTGGTCTTCACCACGATGCTGGAGAAGATCACCTCCAGCCAGGCGCGCGTCGGCCCCTCCACCTCGGCGATCTGGGTCCGGAGCGCCCACAGCTCCGCCAGGACGAAGTCCGCGTACCACTGCCCCAGGGCCTCGCGGATCCACTCGGGGGGCTCCTCCAGCTTTCCTCTCGCGGCGGCGGTCATCCTCCTGGCGTGGGAGCGCAGCTCGGTGAGCAGCTCGTCCGATGGGGTGGAGGTGCGCGCCCTCGCCACCCTCACCGCGACCTGGGACAGGTCCCTGCCCTCTGTCTCCAGCCCGGCGATCCGCCCCTCCACCAGCACGGTGCCACCGCCACAGAAGGGGTCTAGCAGCCGCCGCGCGGGGAAGAGCCGCACCAGATCTCTGGCCGCGTCCGGGTGCAGCCCCGCGGGGTAGGTGTGGAAGCCGTGGGTCCCCCTCTCCACCTCGTCGGCGTGGCGCAGGGCGCCTAACAGCGCCTCGGCGATCTTGGGGTCTCCGGTGGTGAGGCGCTCCTGGTGATCCAGCCGGGCTGCCTGTCGCATGTCGTGAACTCCTGGTGCGGGACCGGCTATCACGCAGCGGCGGGAATTTCCCCCCTCTTCGCCGCCGCCGGTGCGCGGTGCGGCGACGCGCGCCCGGTCCTTTGACCAACGCCAGCGCGCTGACGGGCCCAGGCGCGGAGAATCCAGGGGTGGACTACCCCGGCCCCACCCCGCTTCGCTCCGGTGTTGACCGGCGCCCGCCGCTGGTGTCTGCTAGTCCACCGTCCCCCCTGCCCTGGAGCGCCGATGTCCGTCCCCCAACCAGGAGCCCGCCCCAGCCTGGTCCAGCTCGCCAGATACCAGACCGGCGAGCTCAGCGGCGCCGAGCTGGCGTGGGTGGAGGCGTGGCTCCTGGAGAACGAGGAGGGGCGCGCCTATGTCGAGGAGCTCAGGCGCGCTCAGGCCGAGAGGTCCCCGCTCGACGCGATGACCCTCCGCGCGCGCGAGGAGGAGGACCGGGGCAGCAACTCCACCTTCTTGTTGCTGATGTCCATCCCGGTGATGGTGATGATCCTCTCGTTGGCGGTCTACCTGCTCTTCCCCATAGGGCCTTCCGAGGAGGTCACCGACGAGCCCTCCGTGCAGATGAGGGGCGAGGCGCAGCTGGAGACGTACTTCCTAGAGGACGAGTACCTCGTCCCCTACCAGGGCGCGGCCCTGGGCGAGGGCGACATCCTCGGCTTCCAGGTCGCTCCTGCCAACCAGCGGTCGGTGGTGCTGGTGTCGGTGGACGGCGCCGGCACCATCTCCGTGTTCTACCCAGAGGGCGGAGACGAGCCCTTCGCCATCCCCAGCTCCTACGAGCTCGCCCCCCTCCCCGGCAGCGTGGAGCTGGACGACGCGCCGGGACCAGAGGTCTTCGTGGCGATCTTCGGGGTGGACGTGCCCACCGCCTCTCAGGCGGTCCACACCGCCTGGATCAACGGCGAGGCAGACGGCATCATGGCCTGGGCCTCCCACACGGCCTGGGCCGACGCGGAGCTCGTCGCGCGCCGCTGACCCCACAGGGGATCGCCCCCCCCGGAGAGGTCCTTCGATCCGAGGAGCGAGCGCGCCGCCCGCGCCCCGCACGCGTGACGAGGCGAGCACCGCTCCGCTGGCCTCTCGACGCGTGTCCTTGTTCCTCCGCTCGTCGCGCACAAAAGCACGCTTCTTCCAAAGGGAACGGCGGTCACACGCCGACATGCGTAGCGACTCGGCGCCCGTTTACAGTGTGGATCATTCGACGAGCGACTTCATCGGATGATTCCAGTGGAATGATGAAGCGCTTCCTGTGAGACTGTCCGGCTGCTTGACCCGTGCCACGAGGCGAAGGGTCGCGGGAGCCTGTCGGCCTGGGGCCGGCAGGACACGGGGACCGAGCGCGCTCGCGCGCAGCCAGCACGGCGTCGAGCGAGCCGGTGCCCGATCAGCCCTCGTTCGAATCCCTGCCCGGCAGGTCATCCACCACCCTCACCCACCGCTGCAGCGCCGGCAGCACCTCCTGGCCCCACTCGGGCGCGGTGCGCAGGGCGGTGAACTGGCGGAACAGCGCCCCGACCACCAGGTAGGCCTCCTCATAGAGGAACATGCGGTCGTGGATCGCCTCCTCGCCGCCCCCCACCACCTGCGGGAGCTTGAGCTGGGTGATGTGCAGCTCGGCCCCCTTGAGGGTGAGCAGGTACTCCCGCTCGTCGCGGCGGAAGCCCAGCCGGACCTCGTGCAGCACCTTTCCCCCGGCCAGCGCGGCGCGGGCCTCCAGGGTGATGGAGGCGTTCTCGCCCGTCATCACCGCCAGGACCTTGGCCTCGTCGGGGTTGCGGAACGCCAGCCGCTGATCGACCCACACGTTGACCGTACCGATCGGCTCGCCCAGATCGAAGAGGTTCTCGTGCTGCTCGGAGTGCCACCACAGCCAGGTTGTGAACTCGACCGCTAGGTGCGGGAGGACAGGGGCTCCTTCTGCAGACATCAGCGCACCCCGTGGAGGTTTGCGGGAGAACCGGCGAGCAGGGACTCGACCACTGCCTCGTCCTCGACCCAGTCGAGGGGAGAGAGCGGCACCAGGGTGAGCCCGAAGGTGTTGCGAAAGCGCTTGCGGAACCTGTCCATCATGGACTCGGAGAGCGAGTGCAGCAGCAGGTATCCCTGGGGGATGTTCCAGCAGGCCTCAGTGACCGCGACCCTGGGGAGGGTGCGCTTCAGCCACTCTGCCTCCAGCGCCTCCTTCATCTCGGCCTTCACCGAGCCAGGGCAGCGCTCCTTGTTGCGCTCAGCGGCCCACAGCTCACAGCGCTTGGCGAGGGTCGCGGAGAACAGCTTGGCGGGAAGCGACTTCTTGTCCACCCGCAGGGCGAAGACCGCGTAGTCGCCAAACAGCCAGCGGTCCACGTCGTTGAATTCCGTGTCGAGGAGGTTCTGGTAGTTACACCAGCCCTCTACCTCCTCCTTTCCGACCTCGGTGAGAGGCTCCTGGAAGGCGTTGGTAGCGAACAGATCGGGGTAGACGGAGCGGAAGTCAGCGGGGACCTCCCCCTCGACCCTAAGCCTGCGAACCGTCATCGCACCGCCGGTGATACCCATGCGTGCTCCAGAGTGACGTAAGAGGTGAAGCGAGCCCTAGGACCCGACGGGCTCAGATCAGACCGAGCCCATCTCGTGGAGGGCGTGGCGGAAGACCACCACCTCGCCGCCCTTGGTGTTCATGCTGATCTCGAAGCGCGAGAACCACCCAACGGTGCCCTGGAGACGGTCCCCCGAGACGAGCACCACCTCTACCTCTGCGGCGGTGTCGAGATACCGGAACAGGCGCGACGTAGAGATCGTGTAGCGGTCCTTGGGCGTCGGCGGCGGGACCAGGCCCAGCGCCGCGACCTTCTTGTCGCTCTTGATCGCCTTCTTGATCGCCTTCCAGTCCGCGGGGGGGTGGGCGTAGAGCATCGACAGCTTGTGGATCTCTCGGGCCTCTTGCTCCTTCGCCGGCGCCATCATCACCGCGTAGGGCTCCACCGAGACGATCGTGCCCTCGACCACCTCGCCTCCGACCAGCGCGACCCGCAGTGGGGCGCCGGAGACCTGGTAGGCGTCGAGCACGGAGCGGGTGGGGTTCTCTGCCGCGTACACGGTCTGGCGGCGACGCCGGAGCACGATCTCCTGGTCAACGTGCCCGCGGGCGATTTGAACCGCGAGCGACCAGGGCAGCTCGTGATCCTTCTGAATGCGGCGCGCCTTCTCTTGCAGCGCCATGCGCTCGAGCGCCTCACTCAGCTCGACCCGTCCCTGCGCGACGCCCATGGCCAGCTGGAAGGGCATGCCCTGCGCGTGCAGCTCCTCGGCGCGCTCCTTGAGCCTGGGATCCTCACGACGAACCGGACGGGGCGCCGGCTTCCGCGCAGCGGGCCTCGGCTTCGGCTTGGGAGCGGAAGGAGTGGGGTTAGGATTGATGTATAGGACCTTTCGCACCACGGTTGACTCCGGGAAGGGTGGGATACATATGGATAATCCGGCACTCAGGCAAGCCATTTGTTCAGGCCTGAGCGTAGGCCTCTACCGCCAGGACCAGGTCCGTGAGCGTCTCTCCCGCCACAAAAAGGACCGGGAATTGCTCCTCGCTGAGGCGCTGTGCCTTCTCGCCGCGCAGTGAGGCCCCCCACACAACCAGCACGTCGGCCCACCCCAGCAGCTCGCTCGGCCCCACGTCAGGCGAGACGAACCGAATCTCCACTCGGGCGTCAATCCCGGCCCGGAGCAGGCGCTGCCAGAGCCCTCCTCCGCCCATCACCGCGACCCTGCGGTAGCCGAAGAGCAGCCAGATCTCCCCCACCCGCTCCACGCGCTTCTCCAGCTCTGTTGCGCTGGGGAGCTCTGCCCGGTCGAGAGACACCTGCACGCCCGCCCACCCGGTCGGCACCTGCTCGGCGGGGTCGCTTGAGGTGAGCACCAGGGCTTCCCGGAGGGTGGCGCGCCATCCGGCGGCGTCCAGCACCCGAAGCTGCCCGAGGCGGGCCTTGCCTGCTCGCGTCGTGAAGAGCGCCGAGACCGCCCGCCCATGCTCCTCCAGCCCCGAGAGGCCTCGCTCCTGGAGCAGCGCGTCGAGGGGGGCGCCTCCCTCCTCCTCTAGCCTCACCCTCGCCGCGGCGATCTCCTCCACGGCGGAGCGCCTCACCCGCTCGATCTCCTCGCGCGCGCCGGCCTGCATCCGCTCGGCGGTCGCGAGCGCCGCCGCCGCCGCGTCCACTGCGACCCGCTCGGCGGCGCGCGCCTCCTCCAGCTCGGCCCTCATCCGGGCCAGCTCCGCCTGAAGCGCGGCGCGCTCCAGGTCCTGCCGTGCCAGGGCGCGGGCGAAGTCCTCTCGATCACGGCCCAGACGGCGCTCACGTGCGCTGAGGTCCTGCTCACGGCGCTGGAGCTCCCGGTCGCGCTGGGTGACCGTGGGAGCCACCGGGGCGGGGGGAGGCGGTGCGTGACTTGACACCGCGGGCGGCGGCGGGGGAGGCGCCGGCGACAGCGCGGGCGCGGTCCCCTTGGACGGCGCAGGCCTGGGCCTGTGTGGCTCGCGCCCGTGGCGCTGCACCCCTGGCACCAGCTGCGCCATCACATCCACCTCTTGTGGTGGCGCCTCCACCTGTCTGGCCTGGGCGGGGACCGCTAGCGGCGCGATCTTCACCGGCTTCACCCCCCGGCGAGACGCCACGCGCACCTTGTCCGCCATCGCCGTGGGGAGCATGTCCTCCGGTGAGCGATACCGTTCAATGCCGATCGCGTGGAGAATCCCAAGGACCTCTCCCGGCGTGTGCTGCAGCTCCCTGGCCAGCTTGCGCACCCGTACAGCCATAGCAGCCTCCCAGCACGACCACATAGCGGCTCCTAGGGCCACGTGCCGCACCGCGGTGCGCATATCCATCATCCACGTCGAGGACACCACACAGTGCCCAGAGCAGTGGAGCGGACAGGACCTCGCCTTCAGCGGTTGATCACACGTACTTGCTCGACAATGAGCGATGGAGCCCCAGTCATGGTGAAGCTCACCTCAGCGCCGAGCACCCCGTAGAGCTCCACCCTGGCCCCGTCCAGCCCTGGGGGCAGGCTCCCGTGGAGCGCCCACTGCCCACCGGCGTCATCCTCCAACAGCCAGCCACCCATCCCGAGATCGACGCGCCGCAGCGTCCCCACCTTGCGAATCATCTCTCCTCCCCCCGCTCCAGGCGGTCCGCCCCCATGAGCGCCATCGCCATCAACAGCGAGAGCGCGCCGTTGACGCCAAGCCAGGCGACACCGATCGACCCGGGCATCAGCCAGGGGCTGAGGGTTCCGGTGGCGGCGCCGTAGATCAGGTGGGTGCCGATCCCCACCGCGAAGCCCACGGCGAGCGGCCTGCCAGGGCGAAAGGCTCCCAGGACAAACACCGCCAGCAGTGGTCCGAGCGCCGAGAGCCACAGCGGGAAGCCCGCCCCCCACGCACCCACCCAGGCGGTGGGCCACAGCAGGAGGGCCTGCCGCAGGGTGAGCGTCCAGGGCCCCAGCGCCGGCAGGAAGAACAAGCCCCCCGCCACCACCGCCGCGACCGCCGCAGACACCGCCCTGGCACCGGATCCCATGCGCGTCAGCCCGGTGAGGAGCAGGGCCACGATCCCGGCAAGGGCGAAGCGGGTGAGCGGGTCCGAGCCCTGAGAGCGATCCAGGGCCCGCCCCAGATCCATCGCCCCGAACCCGAGCTGAGGCTCCCAGGTGCGCTGGCCCCCGCTCAGGAGCATGGCGCGCTCCACCTCGTCAGGGGTGAGCCCGGTGGAGAGCAGCACCGCGGCGGCGCCCGCGACGTGGGGGGTCGCCATCGAGGTGCCCTGCAGCTCCGCGTACTGGCTGCCGCCGGCCCCATCGATGGTGTTCTGCAGGACGCCGCCCCCCGCGATGGACTTGTCTCCACCAGGCGCGGCGAGGTCTACCCCCTCGCCCCACGAGGAGTAGGGCGCGAGCGTCCCCTTAGGGCCCACCGCCGCGACACCGATGGTGTCTGCCAGCGCCCCAGGCCACGAGACCCCCTCCCTGCCAGAATTGCCCGCCGCCGCGATCACCAGCACCCCCTTGGCGCGGGCCTTGTGCACCGCCAGCTCCACCACCCTGGAGTAGGGCCCCCCCAGCGAGAGGTTGATCACGTCCGCGCCCTGATCGACCGCGTAGTCGATCCCCGCGGCGATCCACGGCGACTCGCCCCCCCCGTAGGCCGAGAGCACCTTCACCGGGAGGATGGTCGCCTCTGGCGCCACCCCAGCGGTGCCGAGCCCGTTCCCGGTGGTCTGGGCGATGGTCCCGGCGACGTGGGTCCCGTGCCCGTTTCTGTCTATCGCGTCGGGCTCTGAGGGGACGAAGGAGGCCCCGTCCAGCAGGCGCTCCGGATCCAGATCGGGGACCTTGGCCACCCCGGTGTCGATGACCGCCACCGTGATCCCCCTGCCCTTGGGCGTCCTGGCCCACCCCTCCGGAGCCCCCACCGCGCCCAGGTGCCACTGCCGCGGGTAGAGGGGGTCGTTGGGGAAGCTCAGGGCCTGCAGCGTGACGCTCGGCTCCACCGCCTCCACCCCCTCCAGGCCCTCCAGGCGGGCCACCGCCGCGGCGAGATCCTCCACCCGCCCCTGCGAGAGCGCCTCGTCCCGCGCCAGCTCGTGGACCCAGTCGAGATCCGCCCCCAGCAGCGCCTCTACCCGCTGAAGGTCCGCCTCGGTGGACCCGTCGTCAAGATCCACCACCAGCAGCCCCCCCTGGGAGGACACCGGCGCCGCGACCGGCGCGGGGAGGTGGCGGGCGGGCGCCCCCGGCGTGAGCGCCCACATCGCGCCCATCAGGCCGCCCGTCGCGAGAATCGTCCAGTTCGCACGCCTCATGCTGTCTCCCGTCCTGTTCGCTACGGGCCAAAGGAGGACCCTATTGCACGCGCTGTCCGACCCCTAACGCATCAGCGCGTCTCACCTTACGCCAGCGCCCAACCTCCCACCTTGGGAACAGCGGAGATAGGATAGTCTCTCACCGGAGGTAGCCTCATGACCCTGGCCCTGCTCACCGCGCTCGCCCTCGCTCAGGGCGCGCCAGAGACCGCGGTGGAGCCGCCACCTGCGGGACGCAACGCCGTCGCCCTGGTGGTCGGCCTGTCCTCCTATGACGCGCTCCCCGACTCGGTGGAGCTGGATTTCGCGCGCTCCGACGCGGCCACAGTGGCCAAGGCCCTCACGGAGCAGGCGCACTTCCAGCGGGTGTTCACCCTGCTGGACGGGCAGGCCACCCGCGAGGCCATCCTCAACACCCTGCGGACTGAGGTGGCGCAGCTGGTGGGTCCCAAGGACGTCTTTGTGCTCTATTTCGTCGGGCACGGGGTGGGCGCGGACCTGGACCTGCCGGTGCTCCTCGCGTACGACTCCTCGCTGGAGAACGGGCAGGAGGACGGCCTGGAGCTCAACGGGATGGCCCGCGACCTGCTCACCTGGACCAAGGCCGGCACCACCCTGATCGTGACCGACGCGATCCACCGCAACCAGCTGGACGGGATCTTCTTCTACGGGCCCAGCGCGGACCAGTGGCCGTCCATGCCGCCTGGCACCGCGATCCTCTCGGCGACGCACCCCTCCGAGGCAGGCGGGGACGGGGTGTTCGGCCCGGCCTTCGCCCTGGCGATGTCCGGGGCAGCGGACGCCAACCGCGACACCTACGTCACCGCAGCGGAGCTTCACGCCTTCCTGGTGGAGCGGCTGGCCCCCGAGGGGCAGGTTCCGGTGCTGGCGGGGGACTACAGCCCCAACGCGGTGCTCGCCGCGGGGGTGAACCCCGACATCGCCCCGGTGACTCAGGAGGACGGCACGATCGTGCTCGCCCCGGTCTACCCCGAGTACCCCATCGACAAGGCCAAATTTGTCTGGACCGAGGGGGCTGCCCACGCGGTGCGGTGCCGGGAGTCGGAGCTGGTCACCTGCACCCCATCCTGCTACGTCTGGGACTTCACCTCCGGCCCCTGTGAGCTGTCGGCGGTGGTGGACGGCACCCCCCTCACCGGCGAGGTGGTGGTGCTCCAGCGGGGCAGGTACAGCTGCAAGCGCTACCAAGACAAGCTGGTCTGCAGCGGCCCCTGATCCTCGTCGCCAGGCCGAGACACCCTCCGCTCCGGACAGGCGCCCCCCTCCGGAGCGGAGGCTGCGCCCCGCGGCTCCCGCGGGCGAACCTGCCTCGCGCTGCTCGGGTGCCCCACCCGACACGCTAGCGCAGGCAGACACCGCCGCGCGGCGCTCGCTCAGGCCCGCCGCGCGCCAGGAGCGCCCGACAACCCACCCGCCCCGGTCCCGCGATCTGCACGGCCGCGCCCAGGTCGCGATCCAGCGCCGGCGCTCAGCGGGCCACGATCCGCCCGGGGGACCAGGCCGCGACCCCGCCCCTGTCCAGCACCGCCTCCATCAGGAGCAGATCACCCACCTGCCCCGCCACCGGCCCGGGCAGCTCCAGGGACACCTTCCCCGCCTCCACCGAGGTGAGGTCTTCCATCAGCATCTCGACGAAGTCCCGCTGCCTGGGGAGCTTCACCAGGTCGTAGCCGTCGATCTCCGCCAGCTCCGCCGCCTTGGCGATCGCCTTGTCCAGCCCGCCCAGCTCGTCCACCAGCCCCAGCCGCACCGCCTGCTCGCCGGTCCACACCCTCCCCTGCGCCACCTCGTGCACCGCGTCGCGGCTCATCTCGCGCCCGTCGGAGACCCTGCCGAGGAAGTGCTCGTAGAAGTCGCCCAGGTAGGCGCGGAACACCTCGCGCCCCGCGGGGCTGTCCTCGCCGGTGGACGTGAGGAAATCGGACAGCGCACCGCGCTTGAAGGTGTGCTGGTGCAGGCCAAGCTTCTCGTAAGATCCCGTGAGGGACATCATCCCCCCGAACACCCCGATCGATCCGGTGAGGGTCCCTGGCTGGGCGTAGATGTAGTCGCCAGGGGCGGAGATGAAGTAGCCCCCCGAGGCGGCGTAGTCCCCCATCGAGACGACCACCGGCCTGCCGCTGGCCTTGATCCGCTCGATCTCCCGCCACATATTGTCCGAGGCCAGCCCAGAGCCCCCCGGGCTGTTGACCCGGAGCACCACCGCCTGCACGTCGTCATCGGAGGCGATCTCGTCCATCCAGCCAGCGAACGCCCCGTCCGAGAGGGCGTTGTCGGCGAACAAGCCGCGCTCACCGTCCCCCGTGACAATCGACCCCTCGGCGAACACCACCGCGATCTTGGCCCCGCCTCCGTTGGAGCTCCCGTCCTGCACGTACCGGCGGATAGAGGTGAACAGCTCGTCGTCCTCCTCCTCCTCTTCGGGGAGCGGCCCGTCCAGCGAGGTGATCCACTGCTCCGATCCCGCCTCGCGGATGTTGCGCTCCACCGCGTCCTGGAAGGCCACCGCGTCCACCAGCCCCGCGGACCTGGCCCGCTCCGGGCCCAGGGGCAGGTCGTCGATCGCTGCGCGCACCTCTGCCTCAGACAGGCCCCTCCCCTCGGAGATCCCCGCGATCATCTGCCCGAAGAGCCCGTCGAGCAGCTCCTCATAGGCGAGGGAGGCGGACTCGGACGGCCCGGTGCGCTCAAAGGGCTCCACCGCGGACTTGAAGTCTCCCACATGCTCAAAGCGCGGCTCCACCCCCAGCCAGTCGAGGGTGTCCTTGTAGTAGGTGATCTGCATGGCGAGGCCGTTCACCATGTTGATCCCGCTGGGGTTCAGCACCACGGTGTCGCAGGCGCTGGCGAGGTAGTAGGAGCCGTTCCCGTAGGACTCCGAGTAGGCCACGCAGGGCTTCCCCGAGGCGGAGAAGCTGACCACCGCCTCCCGCAGCTCCTGCCACGAGGCCCACCCCCCGGCGGCGCCGTCGAGGTCCAGGTACAGGCCTGAGATCCGCTCGTCGTCCGCGGCGCGGCGGATCCCACCGGCGATCTCGGCGGTGAGCAGGGGCGCGTCGGCGGTATCCATGAGCAGCCCCCCCTGGACCGGGCCGTCGTGGAGCGGACCGGAGAGGTTCACCCTGAGGAAGGACCCCTCCGCCACCTCTGCGCTCTCGCCGCGGAACGCGAGGTAGCCGATCACCCCCACGCTCCCGAGGAACACCACCGCGCCCAGGCCGGTGAGGCCGAGCAGCAGCCCCGTGGCGCTCTTCAGGCCGCCCTTCCGCGCGGGGCTCTTCGGCGCAGGGGGCTCGACGAGCTCCTGTGAGGGGGAATCTTCGGACATCAGGCACCTCTGGTTCGATAGGTGGACAGGTACGTCCCTCGGCGCGCTAGTCCACCCCCCCAGGGCCAGATCCTCTCGCCAGCCTCCGCCGCCGAGCAGCGAGCGCGAGCGCGGAGGATCGCGGACAAGAGCGGTGTGCGCCGAACGGAGAGGCTATATTCAACGCTACCGAGAGGTGCCCGTGCCCCTGTACGCCCTTCTCCTCCCCGTGCTCCTCGGCTGTAGCGAGCCTGACGAGACCGGGACAGAGGACCCCTCATCCTTCGTCGACTCGACCTACGTTCGCATCACCAACCCCGCAGAGGGCGCCACGGTCGAAGCGTCCTTCTGGGTCAGCTTCGCGGCGGGCGCCGACGTAGACAAGGTCAGGCTCCAGCTCGACGGAGAGGTGATCACCGCCTATCTCGATCCGGCGGAGCGCAAGGTCGAGGTGAGCGCGTCCTCCGGGCGGCACCGCCTCATCGCGAGCGCCTACGACGCGGGCAGGGCGCTGCTCTCCCAGGACATCGTCAACCTGCGGGTGCTCCCCAGCGACGCGGAGGGGGGGTGGGTGAGCATCCAGACCCCAGTGGACGGGTCGCACCCCGTGGATCCGGTCCAGGTGGTCGTGGAGACCTCCGACAACCTGGACACAGTGCGCCTCTTCGCCGACGGCTACCTGCTCGGCGAGGTGGGCGAGGGCGGGGTGTTCACCGCCGACTTCGCGACCGTCGGCTACGCGCGGCAGCTAGAGGCCCGGGGCTACGCCGACGGGGAGCAGCGCTCGGTCGACGCGATCACCATCACCCCGGAGCAGGGGGAGGACCCTGGCCCCTCCTCCTTCAACCAGCTGGTGCTCGACCTGATCGACACCTACCCCGAGGACGGGACCTACTCGTATTACTGGCCCACCTCGGGTGGTTGGTCGGGGTCCACACGAGACATCTGGTATCAGGATCGCCTCATCGCCGACGACGGCGGCTACTCCTCCTGCTACTGCTCCGGCATCACCTGGGAGCTGTTCCTCCGCGCCTGGGGCGAGTGGGACCGCTCCCATGGGGGAGACGGCGAAGATCTCAACGGCCTGAGCGCCGACGAGGTGATGACCATGCGGGGGGACTGGTATGTGCGCGAGTTGGACGGCCCCGGGCCCAGCACCGCCCTGATCAGCACCGGCACTGGCGACGAGGTGCCCTCCTTCGCGGACTGGCGCCCCGGCGACTTCGTGCAGCTCTGGCGCCGCTCTGGATCGGGTCACACCGTGGTCTTCGACGGGTGGATCACCGACGCGGCCGGCAACCGGCTGGGGATGGCGTATGTGAGTTGCCAGGGGAGCACCGACGGCTTCGGACACCACGACGAGTATTTCGGCACCGGCACCTCGGCCCTCGACCCCTCGAAGCTGTACGCGGGTCGGGCGCTCATGCCCGCCGACTGGTACTGAGATCGACTCCCCCCTGCAGGTTCGGGTCACGCGGGCCGGCCCCCGGAGCGCTCCATCCGTCGGCCATGACGCAGGAGGGGCTCCCCCCCCCTGATCCCCACCGAGCCTCTTGACCTGGCCCCTGGCGGGACAGCGCCCCTCCGCCCGCCTCTTCGCGACCGAGGCAGGGCGGGACCCGCAGACCCTCCCGGCCCGCCTAGCCCGGCTCCCCTCGACCTGTAGCGGCACCCGGCCCCCCCCTGACCCCTTGGGCAGGAGAAGCACCGCGCTGCCCCCGCCGCCCACCTCCCGGCGACCCCGGTGTGGCCCGGCCCCGGCTAGGCCGCGGGCCCTATCGCCGCGATCACCTCGGCGACCGCCTCTCTGCTGCCCGCGTTGCGGGAGATCGCCCGCGCCACACGAGGCCGCGCGACATGCTCAAAGCCGCTGATCTCCGGGTAGATCTCGTTCCGCACCACCGGCAGGTCGTGGTTGGAGAGCACCACCCTGGCCCCCCGCATCCCCGCCACCCGCGCGTGGTGCGCTAGGCTCTTCTGCTCGGCGAGGCCAAAGGGAGAGGAGTGGTAGCCGGTGAAGCTGGCGCTGGCGCTGAGCGGTACGTAGGGAGGATCGCAGTAGACCTGATCTCCCTCCCCCGCCCTGCCGATCACCTCGGCGAAGCTCCCCGAGACCAGCTCAGCCCCCTGCAGGAGCCTCCCTACCTCGCGGATGTGCTCCGGGCTTGGGATCGCGAGGTGGGTGTACCGCCCCACGGGCACGTTGAACTCGCCCTTACGGTTCTCCCTATACAGCCCGTTGAAGCCGGCACGGTTGAGCCAGATGAAGCGGGCCGCGTGGAGCGGGCTCCGCCACGGACCGCGGTTGTAGTCATCGCGGATGTCGTAGTAACGCTCGCGCCAGTCCGAGTCGGGGAGACGGTCCAAGGCCGCGATGACACCGTCCGCGTCATCTCGCACCGCGCGGTGAACCTCGACGAGCTTCTCGTTGATGTCCGAGAGCACGGCGCGGCCCACCTCTCCCCGTGCCTTGCGGTACAGGTAGACGGCTGCGGCGCCGAGGAACGGCTCGTAGTAGGTGCCTTCGCATGTCTGTCCGAACACAGTCGAGATCTGCGGCGCAAGGCGGGCCTTACCCCCGGCCCACTTCAGGATGGGTTTCATCTCTGCAGCCTTGTGCCTTCCCAAATTACCCACCACAGTATAGCATCGCTGCGAGAGATCGGCTTGCCTCGCCGATCATCATCGAGCGCAAGGAAAGGCCTCGGTGATCCGTTATCCCCGTTGAAGGATCACAATCGGAGATCGAAAAAATGCAAAAGACCTGGATCGGCGTAGCCGCAGCGGCGGTGCTCGGGGTGCTCATCGCGGGCGCCGCCTTCTCCCTCTCCTCACCAGACACAGGGGGCGAGCTGGCTGCCCGCCCGAAGCAGATCCCCCACCTCAAGGGCGCAGACATCCCCCCCGCCCAGCAGGAGGACTGGCACCCGGATCAGGTCGCCAGGCGCCTCGCGGAGCAGGCGGAGGCAGAGGGCGGCGCCCCCGCCCCAGGGCTGGTGAACGGGAGGTCGTCGGTCCAGAATGGCGGAAACCCCGTCTCCGCCGGGGTGGAGGAGGCGAGGCAGGCGCCAGAGGTGCGGGCGGTGGGCATGAAGACCGCCTCCTGGACCGAGGTGCGGCGCTTGCTGATGCAGCACCAGGACGACCAGGACGCAGCCGAGCTCGTGCCCGCCATCAACCAGCTCACCCGCGACATGTTCGACGGGAGGCGCGAGCCCTGGAACCTCGACTACGCCGACATCGAGCGCAGGGAGGCCGAGCTGGCCGCGAGGCTGCGCGACAGGTACCCCAACGATCCCAGCATCGCCAAGGCCCTCGCCAGGATCGACGAGGTCCAGTCCCAGTACAGCTCCGGAGCCCTCGCGCAGTAGCCTGCCCCGGGGGGCGGTGCTCCGCGAGGACAGGGAGGCCCCGCGAGGGGCCAGTCAGCGGGCGGGTTCTACCCGCAGCCAGCGGCGCTCGCGGGGCGAACGCCCCGGTGAGGGCGCTACTGCGCGGGCATCGTCATGGTAGAGACCGGCGCGAAGACCATCTTGCCGACCATCACCGCAGACAGCACGGTGTTCATCCCGGCCATGCCGGCCGAGTCACCGTTGTTCATCCCCGCGACGCCGACGGCGTAGACCGCCTCACCCGGGAAGGCCGTGCCGGGGATCTCGATGGTCCCCACCCCTGCGCTGCCGTGGGTGAAGTCATAGTACGCCCGCACGTCCTGCGGCTCGTTGGAGTACGTGACCTCGCCGCTCGACCCGTCGAGCACCACGACGAGCGCCGAGTCGAAGGCCCCCCCCGAGAGATCCAGCACCAGCGGCTCGCCCGCGGTGTGCTGCTCGGGGACAGACAGCGCTACGGCCTGCGGCAGGGCGAGCGGCACCGAGGCGTCGGTGTCGCCGATTCCCGCGACGTTCAGGGTCCACGCAGCGCCCGGCGCGTAGGTCACCCCAGCCTCGGGGGTCAGGGCGTAGGCGCCGGCGCCCAGCTCGTTCAGGGCGGCGTCGCCCATCACATCACCCATCAGGCTCACCTGTGCGCCCTCGACGGGGGCCTGGTCGATCTCCTCGACGTTGCTCGCGTCGGCGAGGAAGATCATCGCCAGCGTTCCCTCCTTGAAGTCGGTCTGGGAGAGATCGATGTACTCCGACTCGGGAGGCTCCACCCCGAGGATCATCCCCTGCACCACCAGCGGGTTGGTGAGGCCCTCAAAGATGTCTTTCCCCTGATCAAAATACTCGCAGCCAGCCAGGGGCAGCAGCAAACCCATCACGAAATACTTGCGCATTGTGTCTCCTCACTTAAAACGCGCCCTGTGTAGCAGGGGCGCGTGTTCCGTCGCCGTCTTGACGCCCGGCTGACTTGTCACTAAGTTGCCGTGCTTTCTATCATCCTGCCACCCCGCACAGCTCAACAGGGGAAAATCATGGCCTCCAATACCAAGCAGACGACCTTCCGCCGCAAGCTCCGCGCCAACAAGATGGGCGCATCCCGCAAGGCGTACATCCGCGCCCACGGGACCACCCCGGTGTTCCCCGTGCACAGCGCCGACGCGGTGGCGAACGCCCCCGCAGCACAGCTCGCGCCGGCCAAGACCGAAGGCTAGCGGCAGCTGGCCGTGAGCGCACCGGAGCCCTCCCCCCCCGTGAAGGAGGGGGTGATCGGGCAGCAGGTGGCCTTCGCTCGCGTCCGTGAGTGGTTCGCGAGAGACAGGTTCCCCCACTCGCTCCTCATCGAGGGTCCGGGCGGGGTGGGCAAGCGCGCCATGGCGCTCCAAATCGCCGCGATCGCCAACTGCGAGACGAGCGATGGGTGCGGCACCTGCAGGTCCTGCAGGCTGATCGCCGCGGGGGAGCACCCCGACGTGATCGCCCTGGAGCCAGACCCCGCCAAGGCCTCGGCGCGGATCTCAGTGGACCAGGTGCGGGAGGTCATCCGCCGGGCCGGCTACCACAGGTACCTGGGCCGGCACAGGGTGGTGATCATCGACCCTGCGGACGCCATGGGGGTGGAGGCCGCCAACGCGCTGCTCAAGACCCTGGAGGAGCCTCTGGAGGGCACGCACTTCATCCTGCTCACCAGCAGGCCCCAGGCGCTGCTCCCCACCATCCGCTCCCGCGTCCAGCGTCTCCGGCTGGGGGCGGTGGATCCCCTGGTGATGAGCGCGTGGCTCGACACCAGGGGGCACGGGCCGGTGGCGGAGCGGGCCGCGCGGCTGGCGGAGGGCCGCCCTGGCCTGGCGCTATCCCTGGCAGAGGGCGGGCTGGAGCGCAGAGATCAGCTGCTCTCCGAGCTGCACCGAGCGCTGGGCGCTGACCTGAAGGAGATGACCGACTGGACCTCCTCCCAGATCAGCGGCTCCAGGGCTCAGTGGACCGGCCGTGTGGAGGAGATCTTGGAGCTGCTGGAGGATCTCGTCCGCGACGCGACGCTGGTGGGCGCAGGCGCTGCGCTCCCCCTCCGAATGCCCGAGGTGTCCCACCTCTCCGAGGCATGGGCAGAGGTCCTCTGGCCGGGGGGCGTGACGCGCTGCGCCCAGGCCATCGCCGAGTGCAGGCAGGCGATGGCGGCGAACGCCAACGGCCGCCTGCTCCTCGACACCCTGCTCGCCCGCCTCGCGACAGAGCTGGGCAGGGCGCGGCGTGCGCCGCTTCACCCCGATTCTCCCGCCCTCGCGCGGGATCTCCCCTGATCCCTTCGCGAGGTTCACGCCTCCTCTCCTTTGACAATCTCACCCCAGCACAGTAAAACGCGGGGCAACCCTTTCACACAGCAAGGATGGGACAAAGAATGGTCCGAATCCGTCTTACTCGCATGGGCGCCAAGAAGAAGCCCTTCTACCGTGTCATCGCCGCCGACAGCCGGTCCCCCAGGGACGGGTCGTTCATCGAGCAGCTCGGCTACTACGATCCCATGCAGGATCCGTACAAGATCGAGCTGAAGATGGAGCGCGTGAACTACTGGATCGGCCAGGGTGCCCAGCCCTCTGACACCGTCAAGCGCCTGATCAAGAAGTTCGAGAGCAACACCGCGGCGAGCGTCTGATGGAGGCCCTCACCCTCCACCTCGCCCGCCACATCGTCTCTCACCCCGAGGATCTCCGGGTGCAGGAGATCTCTGGCGAGGCGTCGGTGGTCGTAGAGCTGGTCGTCCACCCAGAGGATGAGGCGCGCGTCCGCGGCGAGAACGACCGCACCCTCCGCGCGATGAGCAACATCCTCTCGGCTGCCGCCGGTCGTCGCAAGGCCACCCTTGATCTGGTGCCTCCTGATGCCTTCGGAGCCGAAGAGTAGCGAGGGCCTGATCCGCGAGATCGAGCTGGGGTACATCTCCGGTGTGTTCGGTGTTCGCGGTGAGGTCCGACTGCACCTCTACAACGAGGACTCGTTCCTCTTGCAGGGTGTGCACGCGCTGACGCTGCTGTCTTCCGCCGGTGAGCGCCGCGCGGTCCGGCTGAGCGCGCGCTCCGGCGCGGGCCGCAGGGTGCTTGGGCGCATCGAAGGCGTGGGTGACCGGGACCAGGCCGCCTCGCTGCAGGGATGGAAGCTCCTCGTCCGAGAGGACGCGCTCCCGCCCCTGGAGGAGGACGAGTTCTGGACCTGGCAGGCGGAGGGTATGGCGGTCTTTCTCTCCGGCCAGGACGCCCCGATCGGCGTGGTCACCGCGGTGCACTCTACCCCGGCGGGCGAAATCTTCGCGATCCGCACCGAGGGCGGAGAGGCCTTCGTCCCCTCGCTCGAGGAGTTCGTGCTGGAGATCGACACCGCGCAGGGCAGACTTGTCCTCGCGCCAGACGCCCTGAGCGAGCTCTGAGATGCGCTTCGACGTGCTCACCCTCCACCCCGAGCTGGTCCGAGCGCCGCTGGGGCAGTCCATCCTGGGCCGCGCCGCGACCGAGGGCCTGATCGAGGTGGGTATTCACGACATCCGAGCGCACGCCACCGACCGGCACCGGACCGTGGACGACGCCCCCTACGGGGGCGGCGCCGGGATGGTCATGAAGGTGGACATCGTGGGCGCGGCCCTCGACGCCGTCCGCAGGCCAGACAGCCACGTGATCCTCACCTCCGCCGCGGGCAGGCCCTTCACCCAGCGGCGGGCGGAGGAGCTGGCCAAGCTGCCTCACCTGATCCTCCTCTGCGGCCACTACGAGGGCATCGACGCGCGCGTCGAGGCGCTGGTCGACGAGGAGATCTCGCTAGGCGACTTCGTGCTCACGGGTGGCGAGCTCGCCGCGATGGCGATCATTGACGCCACCGCGAGGCTGCTGCCGGGGGTGCTGGGCAACGCCGCGTCCTCGGTGGACGAGTCCCACACCTCGGGGCTGCTGGAGTATCCGCAGTTCACAAGGCCCAGAGCGTGGCGCGGGCAGGCTGTGCCTGAGGTGTTGCTCTCGGGCCATCACGGGAAGATCCAGGCCTGGCGCGCGGCGCAGGCCGAGGAGCGCACCCGTTCCCGTCGGCCCGACCTCTGGGCGAGATTCGTTGTAGAGAAGTCGAAGGTTGACGAACCCTCCAGCGAAGAATAAACCGCGCTGGATTCACTTTTGATGCGACTGCCCGGACCCTCCGGACCTGGCGCGCAGATCATGGGGGCTTTCATGAACATCGTAGAGACGATCGAGTCAGAAATCGTCAAGGCGCGGGCTCGCAACGACGTCGACGTGCGTCCCGGCGACACCGTTCGGGTACACGTCCGGATCGTAGAGGGCAACAAGGAGCGCACTCAGGTCTATGAGGGCACCGTCATCCGCATCAAGCTGGGCGGCCCTCGCACCACCTTCACCGTGCGCAAGATCTCGTCTGGGGTTGGCGTGGAGCGGATCTTCCCCGCCTCCTCTCCCAACATCATGAAGATCGAGATCACCGCGCGTCACAAGGTGCGGCGCGCCAAGCTCCACTACCTCCGCGATCGCCAGGGCAAGGCCGCGCGCCTCAAGCCGATGCGCGAGTTTGTGGCGAACGCGAACGAGACCAAGGTGCGTCACCGGAAGCGGGGCAAGCGGAAGCACGTCGCGGCCGAGTAGTGACCGCCGCCTCACGGCGGGAAGCCCTCGCCCACGGACAGTGGGCCGAGGGCTTCGTTGCTCAGGACCTCGAGCGGCGAGGCTTCTCGATCCTGGCCCGCAATTGGCGGGGCGGCGGCGGAGAGCTGGACCTCGTCGCCCTGCGGGAGGAGCACCTCTGCTTCGTCGAGGTCAAGTCGTCGACGCGCAGCGCGGCGGATCCCGAGCGCCTGAGCGCCGCGCAGCAGCGGCGGCTCATCTCCGCGGCGGAGGCTTGGCTCGCCAGCGCCCAGGTCTCGCCACGGGAGCTCAGCCTCTCTGTGGTTCTGGTCTCCGGCGAGGGCGACAGCGCCTCGCTGGAGTGGTACTCCGACGCCTTTGACGGGTGAGTCATGTCTCTCTGGATCCTCGCGACGCCGATCGGCACCCTCTCCGACCTCTCTCCCCGCGCCCGCGAGGTGCTGTCCCAGGCTGCGGTCATCGCCGCAGAGGACACGCGCAACACCCGCAAGCTGCTCGGAGCCCTGGGGATCAATGCGCCCCCCATCGAGGCGCTGCACGCCCACAACGAGGCGCAGCGCGCGCCAGCGCTAGCGCAGCGCGCCCTCACCGAGGAGGTGGTGCTGGTGAGCGACGCGGGAACCCCCGCCCTCTCAGACCCAGGGAGGCTGCTCGTCGAGGAGGCCCACCGGGCGGGGGTGGAGCTCCGCTCCGTGCCCGGTCCCAGCGCCATCGCCGCGGCGCTAGCGGCCAGCGGCTTCCCCGCGGCCCCCTCCACCTTCCTCGGCTTCGCGCCGCGGAAGGGCCGGACCGGCTGGTTGGAGCAGAGCCTGACCTCTCCCCACACGCTGATCCTCTTCGAGGCCACCACGAGGGTCGCGGAGCTGGTGGCCAGGGCCGCAGCCCTCACGCCTACCAGGGAGGCCGCGCTCTGCAGGGAGATCTCAAAGCACTACGAGGAGATCACCAGGGCACCGCTCGCTGCCCTCGCAGCGGACCTGGGGAGCCGAGAGGCCATCAAGGGGGAGTGTGCCCTTGTGATCGGTCCTGGAGAGGTCTTCGTCCCGCAGGCCCAGGGGGTGGAGGGGGGGACCCTCAAGGACGTCGCCAGGGTGCTCGCAGAGCGCTGGGGCACCACCCGCAAGGATGCCTACCAGGCGCTGCTCGAGCTCGAGCGGGACCGGATCAGTGGATCAGGCCACCCACGCTGACCGTCCACACCGCCTCGACGGTGTCGAAGCCCGTGTAGATCGGGTAGGCGGTCTCCAGCCTGTGTGGGCTCACCCCCCGGGCCTCGCCGCCGAGGCGCAGGTGGGCGTAGTCGTACACCACCGCGTCGAGGGCGAAGCCCGCGCGCCCGCTCAGGTACTCGCCTTGGGTCACGATCTTCCCCGCCGAGAGGTCGAGGACATCGGGGAGGAAGATCCCCGAGGGCACATCGGCCCAGCTGTGGTAGCCGTAGCCCAGGAACAGATCGAAGACCGCGCGGTTGCCCTGCCCGTCGTCGGCGATCCGGAGCTCTGCCCCGCCCAGCGCCTCGATCCGGGAGGCAGGCCGCACCGTCACCCCGCTGGCGAGGGTCGCGCCGGTCGCGTCTACCAGGTCCAGCTCCACCGCGCCCTCCCGCTGCCACTGCACCCGCAGGTAGGGGTCGGACACCCCGCGCCGAGTAGAGAAGGCGGCGGTGAGCCTGGTGGCGTGGCCCCCTGGGGAGACCCCGCGCCCGTCCAGCCCCTCGGACCACAGGGTGCGCTTCGCCGCGGTGAGCCTGGTGGCCGCCTCAAAGCGCCAGCTCACCAGGCTCTTCTCGTACATGGCCTCGGAGAACGGCGCCCCAGCCACTCCCAGCCACATCCCCTCGCTCCCGGAGGCGGTGAGGCTCGGTGGATCCGAGAGGACGTCCCCCCCCAGGTACGTGCCCCCCTCCACCGCCGGATCGTAGCGCATCTCCTGAGCCGCGGACCAGCTCTGGTGCCAGTAGGGGGTGGTGGGGAATTGGAGCAGCAGCGCCACGCCGTCGATCGGGGCGAGCTCGGCGCTCATCAGCAGGTCGTGCCGGCTCACCTTGCCGCGCCCCACCACCTCTCCCGCCTCCTCCAGGCTCCGGAAGAGCAGGGAGCCCTGATAGTCCACGTCGATCGTCCCTCCGAGGCCCGGGGGGAGGTCGGTGACCGTCGCAGCGAGCGACAGCCCGCTCCATGAGCAGAGGGTCAACAGAGATAGCAGGCGCACGCTAGTCCTCCGGCGGTATCCAAGACTAGCAGCATGTGGGCCAGAGCGGTAGCGGCGAGGCGGTCCCCGAGGCGATCGGCGCGCGGACCGCTCCCCTCCCAGGGATCGCGCCTAGCGCGCCAGTCTCCGAGCCGTGAGGCCTGGCGCGCTGGGCGGGGAGGCGCCCGGGCCGGACCGGCCTCACCGGCCTCACCGGCCTCACCTCACCACCGGGTGCGCGGACGCCGCTCCGGGGCCACCGGGGCGACGCCCCCGCCGCGCGCGACGAGGTAGGCCCCCCGCTGCCTGGAGCGCGGCGCGGCGCGACCCGGTGCGCTTGAGGTAGGCGTCAGCCCTTGCTGACCTCTCGCAGGCCATAGTCCTTCATCTTGGTCTGGAGGGACTTGCGAGAGATGCCCAGGCGGCGGGCCGCCCTGGTGACGTTCCCGTCCTCTGCCTCTAGCGCCCGCTCAATGCGGGTGCGCTCCAGCCTGGCGGTGTGGATGCGCACGTATTCCTTCAGCCCGAGATCCCCGTGGTCGTCGGCCGTCGGGTGAGTGGCGCCGGGGCCCAGGCCCCGCAGGTCCCCCAGGTCAACCAGCGGCCCATCGGCGAGCAACACCAGCCGCTCCATCAGGTTCTCCAGCTCCCGGATGTTCCCAGACCACCTGTGGGACTTGAGGTGCTCCAGCACCTCCTCCGAGAGGGGTAGCACCGCCTTCCCCAGCCGCGTGTTGAAGCGCTCGCGGAAGTGCTCCACCAGCAGCGGGATGTCCTGCACCCGCTCGCGGAGCGGCGGGAGGTGAATCGGGATGACGTGCAGCCGGTAGTAGAGATCCTCGCGGAACCGCCCCTCCCGCACTGCCTGGAGGAGGTCGCAATTGGTAGCGGCGAGTATGCGAACGTCCACATCCACCGATCGCAGCCCTCCCACCCGCTCGATCTTCCGCTCCTGCAGGACGCGCAGGAGCTTCACCTGCATGTCCTTGGGGAGCTCCACCACCTCGTCGAGGAACAGCGTACCCCCGTGGGCCAGCTCGAAGCGCCCCGGCTTGGAGCGCACCGCCCCGGTGAAAGCCCCCCGCTCGAAGCCAAACAGCTCCGCCTCGAACAGGTGCTCGGGGATCGCCCCGCAGTTGATCTGGATAAACGGGCCGCCAGCGCGGTCCGAACGCTCGTGGAGTGCCCTCGCCACCAGCTCCTTGCCAGTGCCTGACTCGCCGGTGATCAGGACGGTGGTCGGAGAGGGCGCGACCCTCGCGATGAGGTGGTACACCTCCTGCATCGCCTCGGTGGTGCCCACAATGGGCAGCGGGTCCCTGCCCCCCCCCGAGAGGTGCGCGGCGTTGCGCGCCTGCGTCGCCAGCGCCTTGCCGATCGTGCCGTACAGCTCGTCCTGCTCGAAGGGCTTGGTGATGTAGTCGAAGGCGCCCAGTTTGAGCGCCTCCACCGCGTTGTCCACCGTTCCGTGTGCGGTGATGAGGATCACCGGAAGCTCAGGGAGGTTGCGCCGCACCCAGGCCAGCACCTCCATCCCGTCCATCCCGGGCATCTTCAGATCGGTGACCACCAGATGGAAGGGCGCGGCCTCCAGCGCGCTCACCGCGCCCTCACCGTCCTCTGCGGTCTCAACCTCGTGCCCCAGCTTGCGCAGGTGTGCGGCGAGCACCTTCCGGATGGAGGGCTCGTCGTCGACGATCAGGACTCGCTTGCCGCTGGAGATCATGAGGTCGCCTAACACGACCGAGGCGCAAGCGCGCCGAGGGAACGCTTCGCCTCCTCGGGTGTTGTTGAACCCTCAGGCACCCAAGCGGTGGCCACTTGAATGAGATCGGAGTACCGAGCGTCGGTGCTCTCAACAAGGAGATGACTCATGATCCGCATGGCGCTCGCCGCTCTCGTCCTGGTGCTGGGGATTGCCCTCACCACGCCCGCCCTGGCAGCCCCCGCCACGGACTTCACCCTGCGCGACATCAACGGCGAGAGCGTGCAGCTGGATCAGTACCGCGGGCAGGTCATCCTCCTGTCCTTCTGGGCCACCTGGTGCGGCCCCTGCAAAGAGGAGATGCCCCACCTGCAGGCGCTGTACGAGGAGCAGAAGGACCAGGGCTTCGTAGTGCTCTCCGTCTCGTCCGACGACGCCCGGACCGCCTCCAGAGTCAAGCCCTATATCAGGCAGAAGGGCTACACCTTCCCCGTGGTGCTCGACCGCGACTCCTCGGTCACCGGCACCTACAACCCGTCGAAGACCCTGCCGTACTCCATCCTCATCGGGCGTGACTTCGAGATCGCCCAGATCCACTCGGGGTACAACCCCGGTGACGAGGTGAAGATCAAGGCCGAGGTGGTAGAGCTGCTTGCGGCACCCAAGCCCGAGTAGCTCGCGCTGGCACCGATCCGCAGGCCTCTCGACGCGTGTCCTTGTTCCTACGCTCGTCGCGTACAAAAGAGCGCTTCCTCGCTAGGGAACGGCGGTCGCACGCCGATGCTCCTGGCGACTCGGCGTCCGTATACCGTCTGGAAGATTCGACGAGCACTTCATCTGATTCCTGTGGAAGGATGAAGCGCTTCCTGTGAGACTGTCCGGCTGATTGACCAGCGCCGCTCGCGCTAGAAGCTCGCCACCAGGCTCACCCTCGCGCCATCGAAGCCGGGCAGGGTGCGGCACTGCCCACCTGAGCAGCGGATCCCCGCCTTGTAGGCGCCGTAGAAGACCTTTGCGGTGAGCGCCGACGAGGGCTTCACCTGCAGCTCCAGCGCCCCGTAGAGGTCATCGGAGAGGTTGCCCGTGGTGTCGACCAGCGGGTTGGTGGTCCGATCCAGGTAGGCGATGAGGGCCACATCGGAGCCCTTCTGTATCGAGAAGGCGTTCTCCATCTCGAAGTAGTCCGACTGCTGGAGGGGGTTGACGCCCCAGGAAAAATGCTCCATCCCCGCGGAGATGTTCCCCAGATAGCCGTGCCCCAGCGGGAACTTGAGGTCCAGGTCGCCGTGCACCTGCCGATCGGCGCCGTAGTCGGCCTCGCCCTGGTCGCGGCGATCCACCCGCACGCCGGCGTTGAGGAGCACAGCCCAGTGCCCCTGGATCAGCTCCAGCCCGGTAAGCCCGTGGACGATCGTCTCGGGGGTGCGGTTGAAGTGCAGCCCCCCCAGCTCCTCGTCGCGGAACAGCCCCAGGGAGGCGTAGGGGATGAGGCCGTCCCGAGCCGACCAGTCCACCCTGAGGCGGGCCCCCACCAGATCGTTGGAGTTGAGGGCCGCAGCGGAGTCCTCGGAGGTGGACCGCTCGTACTCCAAGGTGGGCGCCACCGCCACCTCGTACAGCTCGCGCCCCAGGGTGCTGTTCACCCGCTCGGCGTTCTGGTAGTCCTTCGCCTCCAGCAGCCAGACCGTGCTCCCCCAGTAGGCAGCCGCAGACCCATAGAGCGCGTAGCCAGGCTCGGACGCCTCGCCGCCGAACAGGGTGTTGGTGGGGTAGGAGAAGTGATCCGCCTCCGCGTACCAGTCCAGGCCCAGGAGCCCCTGCGCCTCGACCGTCAGCCCTCCGATCACCGCGTCCGGTGGCCCCCCCAGCGCCGCAAGCCCCTCGGCCAGGCCCTGCTCGTCCACGAACTGCCAGGCGACCGCGTGGGCCCCCACGTTGGTCACCCCCAGCCCGAAGCGCTCTGCCCGGAGGCCGACCACGCTGTGGCGCAGGTCCCCAGAGATCCCCAGGTTGGGGTTGTCGAGCACCACCTGCTGCCGGTTGAGCTGCCCAGCCACCGCGGTGAGGTCCCACGCCCCGGGGTGCGCCACCGCCTTGACCCCCTGGATCGACGTGTCGACGTCGATGTCCACGTTGCGGTTCAGGTTGAGGGACACGCCCCGTCCAAAGGCGGCGTAAAAGTCACCGAGGTGGATCTGCCCCCACCCGGTGTCCCGGCGCAGCGCCACCTTCTCCAGGTTGGCCCACGACGACCGCGGCAGCCAGCTCGTGGTCGAGGGATCCACCAGCTCACGCTCTACGTACAGCACGTCGTCGAGATAGTAGCGGTTCGCGCCCAGCGCCACCTCGTCGACCTGCGCCCAGACCTGCCACCCGCCACCCTGCCCGTGCACTGAGAGGCGGTTGACCTCCTCGACGTAGTTGAACACCGGCTGATCCGGGTGAGACGGGAGGCGCTGATCCAGGGTCCAGTAGCGGATCTTCAGCTCCTCGGTCACCGTCACCGGGAGCCCTCCTCCGTCCTTCCCCACAGCGGCCAAGGCGAACAGCAGCAGCGTCACAGGTCATACTCCGAGGCTGGTAGGTCCATCAGCGCCTCGGGCCCGGGAAGCAGCAGCGGATCGCGCCCCCGCATCTTCAGCGCGGCCTTCACCGCCCTGAGACCACCCGCGCTCTCGACCGCGGCGACCCTGGCCATCAGCGCGTGCTCAACGTCCGGATCCCCCTCCCTGAACGCCCGCTGAGTCATCTGCGGCCAGGCGTTTGCCAGGAGCGAGACAACCCCGTAGAGGCCGTCTACACCGCGCGCATGGTAGAGGAGCTTGTCGCCCGACACGCAGACCCCACCGGGATCCCGACCCGCGAGCCGCGTCACACGCCAGGGATCGAGCAGCCCGTTGTGCATCCCCGAGAGCACCCCCTCCTCGCGCAGGGCTAGGTAGGCCTCGTCGCGAAGGCCGTTGTCTCCCCAGCGCTTGCTGATCCCAGCGTAGAGGGGGGTGTCGATCCGATCGTGAAACCGCCTGTACCAGGCGATCACCTGGTCCTGACTGAAGTCATAGAACAGCGGTGGAGGGAGCACCAGCCCCTCTACACCCTGCTCCACCGCGGCGTCCGCCAGGTAGAACATGGTCCTGGGGGACGGGTCCCACACGAAGCAGCGCACCGTGGCCCCGTGGGTCGCGTCCACCACCGTCCGCAGGATGGCCTCTCGCTCGCGATCGCTCAGATACAGAAACTCACCGTCCACCCCTGTCACGAGAAACCCGTCCACCCCCTGGGCGGAGAGCCACAGCACATGGGCCCGCAGCCGCCCGAGATCCACCCGGCCGGTGCTGTCAAAGGGGGTGATGAGGCTCACGAGGAACTTCACGGAGTGTTCTTCTCCTGCGCGGTGTTGCACGCTCAGCCGGTGGACGTGCAATTTGACATCCTCGGGCCCGTTCTACAAGATGCTCCTCTATCGCCTGTATCGGCTCCCGGCTCTCCCCCCGTCCTCCGAGGTCCAATCATGTCGCGTGTCGCGCTCTCCGCTGCCCTGCTCGCCCTCCCCCTCGCCGCCGCGGGGGGACAGCTCAAGGTCGCTTCGATCTCGTCCTCGTCCACCTACCCGGCGGATGACAGCGTCCGCTACGACGCCTCTCAGCTGATCGACGGAAAGGCCTCCACCTCCTGGGTGGAGGGCGAAGAGGGGAGCGGGCTCGGCTCCTGGGTGGAGCTGGATCTCGGTGGCGAGAGAGAGGTCGAGGCGCTGCAGGTGTGGGGCGGCCTGTGGTACTCGCAGAGCTACTACACCCGCGCCAACCGTCCCCGCGAGCTGGAGGTGCTGTTCTCGGACGGGAGCACCGCGTCGTTCCCCCTCAGCGACGAGATGAAGGTGCAGCGCCTGGACCTTCCCAAGCCGGTGAGGACCTCCACCGTCCGCTTCAAGATCAAGGGGATCCACTCCGGGAGCACCTGGATGGACACCGCGATGTCCGAGATCCAGGTCTTCGACACCACCCCGGAGGCGCGCATCTCTCCCCGCGCCCTCACCGCCTCCAGCGTGGCGGCCGACGACGAGGACGGCTCCTACCAGCCGCTGCAGGTGAACGACGGCCTGAACGACACCATGTGGTGTGAGGGGAGCAAGGACGGGGATGGCACCGGCGAGTGGCTGGAATTCGACCTGGGCGGCGCGCGCACCGTGGGCGAGCTGCACCTGGTGAACGGCATCGGCACCTCACTCCCGTTCTGGATGAAGGGCAACCGGGCCACCGCCGCCACCCTGAGCTTCTCGGACGGGTCCACCGAGCAGGTGACCCTCAAGAACACCATGATGCCCCAGACCATCTCCTTCACCTCACACCAGAGCAGCAAGGTCAAGATGACCTTCACCACGGTGGTGCAGGGGAAGGAGTTCAACGACCTCTGCATCTCCGAGGCCTGGTTCGCCGAGTAGCCTGGGGGGCGCCGGTGGGAGCGCGGTGTTCCCCACCATGCGTCGCGGCGGTCCCGGGTGGACGCGGCGAGCAGGGGCACAGGGCCCCTGCTCCGCGGGGTGTGGCCGCTAGGCGATGACCGTCGCGGGCGAGGGCGGCAGGAAGCGCGCCAGCAGGGTGAGCCCCCGCAGATCGCGCACCTCTTCCCCAAGGTCCGGGATCATCCAGACCGGCACCTGCCCGTGGCTCCGCACCAGCGCAGCGGCCTCCTCCCCCTCGCGTCGGGCCTCCCTCCGCTGCGCCGCGGCAGAGGCCACCAGCCCGTCGAGGGCGCGCCCCCAGACCACCCCCTCCACCCCCGCGGGGGGCTGAAGCTCCGCGATGGGCTCGACAAGACCGGGATCTCTGGTGGTACGGTTCACAAAGAAGCCCGCCAGACGCATCTGGCGCCCCTCCAGCACCCCGAGGAATTCGCGCACGTCGTGGGACTGCGTGTTTCGGGCGGCGGTGACCAGGTAGTAGCCGGTCCGCTCCCGGTCGTGCAGCCACTCGTGCACCGCCCTGTGCCGCTCCCGGAAGCCCGCGGACAGGCCGGTGGTGAGCGAGAAGAACTCGGCGATGTCTCCCAGGACGTGGTCGCCAGCGATCCGGCGCAGCAGCCCGGTGACCCTGCGGCCGGCCATCGCCAGCAGGCCCTTGCTCGGCCGCAGCAGCCCCTCCAGCACCCGCTGGTCAAACACGCCGCGCATCCGCTCCGGCGCCCTGAAGAACTCGACCGTCTGCCGGGCGGGGGGCGTGTCGAGCACCACCACGTCCCAGGCCCCGCTCTGCACCAGCTGGTACAGCTTCTCGTTGGCCATGTACTCTTGAGAGCCGCCCAGGCGGGTCGAGACCTGCTCATAGTAGCGGTTGCCGAGGAGGCGATCGCGGATCTCGTCGCTGGGCGCGTAGCGGCGGATCACCTCGTCCCAGGTGGCCTTGCGATCGAGCATCAGCGCGTGGAGGGTCCCAGGCGCGTCCAGTGGTACCGGCACCGGCTCGTTGCCGAGCCGCTCCACCCCCAGCGCGTCCGCGAGGCGGCGAGCGGGGTCGATGGTGAGCACCACCACCCGGTCTCCCTCCTGCGCGCAGCGCAGGGCCAGGGCCGCCGAGGTGGTGGTCTTCCCGACCCCACCCAGGCCGGCGCACACCAGCAGCCTGGTCATGACACCTCCAGCGACGCGGCGATGCGCGCGGCGAACTCGGCGATGGCCGCTGGTCCGAGCGGCCCTCGGTGCAGGCGGGGCAGCTCGATCACCGGCACCCCCTCCAGCCCCCGCGCCAGCAGCGACCGCCACTCGGACTGGTCGATCACCCGGCGCATCACCTGATCCCCGTGCGCGACGAGGTGGGGCGCAGCCCCTACCAGGGCGGCCCGGGCCAGCCCCCAGGGGACGTCCTCCCCGGTGGGGGGCGGCTCCACCTGGTTGAGCAGCACCGCGGCGACCTGGGCCCGCCTGGGCCCCAGCGCCTCGACCAGCTCCAGCGTCTCGCGCGCGGGCAGCTCCTCTGGCAGGCTGACCAGGGCCAGCGCCGTCTGATCAGGGTCGCGGAGCAGGGTGTCGATCTCGGAGGCCAGCTCGTACAGCGGCCCCATCCTGGTCATCTCCATCATCGTGGCGGAGGTGTCCAAAAAGGAGAGCCCGTGCCCCGTGGCCGGCGCGTCGAGCACCACCAGGTCGTAGTGGACCTCGTCCTGGTCGGGCGCGTCGATCATGTGGAGCAGCTTCCCGAGCTGCACCAGGTCGTGCAGCCCGGGCACCGCGTCCAGGAAGGCCCCCACCACCCGATTGGAGAGGAAGAGGCGGGCCAGCGCGGCCACCTTGAGGGTGCGCAGCCCGTACTCGTCCAGGCACTCCCACGGGGTGAGCGAGACCGCGTCCACCCCCTCAGCGACGCGCTGCGCCGCGTAGCTGCGATTTGAGAGGCCCATCATCGCCGGGACGCTCCCCGCCCCATACAGCTCGACCACCGCCGCTCTGCGCCCTCTCTGAGCCGCTGCCAGCGCGATCGCGGAGGCCGTCGCCGTCTTGCCGACGCCTCCCTTGCCGGTCACCACCACCACGCGGGCGTCCAACAGGCGCACAGGACCTCCTTGCCGAGTCGAGGCTCGGTCCCTATATCCGGGTCCGCGACTGTGAGGTTCTCCTATGCCCATCTACGAATACGCCTGTGAGTCCTGCGGACACCGCTTTGAGCGCCTCGTCCGCCACGACGCCCTGCCCCCAGAGTGCCCCGAGTGCGGGGAGCCCACCCGCAAGCTGGTGAGCGCCGCCTCCTTTCAGCTCAAGGGATCTGGCTGGTACAAAGACCACTATGGTCTGAAGTCGGGTGGCAGCGCGGCCAAGGCCGGGGGCGAGTGAGGTGAGCGTCACCCTCCTCGACGGCCGCGCCCTCTCCCGCGAAATAAACCAAGCGGTCAAGCGTCAGGTCGCGACCCTGAGCCGCCCGCCGGGCCTGGGGGTGATCCTCGTGGGTGAGGATCCCGCCTCGCAGGTCTATGTGGGGCGCAAGCAGCGCGTGGCGGAGGCCCTCGGCCTGCTCCACGTCCAGCGCACCCTGCCCGCGGACATCACCCAGGAGGCCCTGCTCGCCGAGCTGGACGCGCTCCAGGGGAGGGACGACATCGACGGGGTGCTGGTGCAGCTGCCCCTGCCCGACCACCTCGACGCCGACGCGGTAGCGCTCCGGCTAGACCCGGCCAAAGACGTGGACGGGCTCTCGCCGGTCAACGCGGGGCTGCTAGCCCTCGGGCGCCCGGCGATGGTGCCCTGCACCCCCGCGGGGGTGATGCGGATGCTCGAGCGCGGCGGGGTGCCGCTCTCGGGGAAGCGCGCGGTGGTGGTAGGTCGCTCCAACATTGTCGGTCGCCCCATCGCCCACCTGCTGGAGCAGGCGAACGCCACCGTCACCGTGTGCCACTCGCGCACCGCGGATCTGGCCGAGGAGGTGGGCAGAGCCGACGTGATCATCGCCGCGGTGGGCAGCCCGGAGCTGGTGCGCGGCGCATGGATCCGGCCAGGCGCCGCGGTGATCGACGTGGGGGTGAACCGGCTGGAGGACGGGTCGCTGGTGGGCGACGTGGAATTCGCGGCTGCCGCGGAGCGCGCCGCGGTGCTGACCCCTGTGCCGGGGGGGGTGGGGCCCATGACCATCGCGCTGCTGATGGAGAACACCCTGCGCTGCGCCCTCGCCAGAGGGGCCGCAGAAGGCCGCTGAGAACAGTGACGCGGACGGCGGGTTCGGGATAGACAGCACCCCTCCCACAGGAGCCGTCATGGAAGACCGCCGCACCCCGTTCACCTCCCTCCACGAAGCCGCCGGCGCCCGCATGGTGTCCTATGCCGGCTTCTCCATGCCCATCCAGTACAGCGGGCTGCAGGAGGAGCACCTGCGGGTGCGATCTGCGGTGGGGATCTTCGACGTCTCCCACATGGGCGAGATCCGGGTCAGCGGCCCCAAGGCCCTGGAGGCGGTGCAGCACCTGGTCACCAACGACGCGGGGCGCCTGGAGGTGGGACACGCCCTCTACGCCTGCATCTGCAACGAGCGCGGCGGGGTCGTAGACGACACCATCGTCTACCGCACCGGTGCGTCCGAGTTCATGCTCTGCGTGAACGCTGCGAACCGCGCCAAGGACTGGGCGTGGCTCACCAGCCACAACCCTCACCCCGACCAGGCCACGATGGTGGACGAGGGCGACGACTGGGCGCAGATCGCCATCCAAGGGCCCAGGGCCGCAGAGCTGGTGAGCGCCCTGGGCGGAGCCCACCTCGCCGACCTGGGGACGTACCACTTCGCGCTGGACCAGGTCTTCGCGGGCGTCGCCGGCGCGATGGTGGCCCGCACTGGCTACACGGGCGAGGACGGCTTCGAGGTCTACCTGCCCGCACAGCTCGCGGAGCCGGTCTGGACCGCGCTGCTCGACGCGGGCGCCCCCCTGGGGGTGCTCCCGATCGGGCTGGGCGCCCGAGACACCCTCCGGCTGGAGGCCCGCTTCTGCCTGTACGGCCACGAGCTGGGCGACGAGATCTCACCACTCCAGGCTGGCCTGAACTGGACCATCGGCTGGAAGAAGGGCGACTTCATGGGCCGCGACGCGCTGCTGGCGCGGAGGGGCAAGGAGCCGCACCGCCTCGCCGGGCTGATCATGCAGGACCGCCGCATCCCCCGCGAGGGGATGAAGGTGATGGCGGGCGGGGAGGAGGTCGGCTGGATCACCTCTGGCACCCACTCCCCCTCGATGGAGCGAGGGGTGGCGATGGCCTACCTCCGCCCGGACCTGCTCACCGAGGGCACCGAGGTGCAGGTGGACGTCCGCGGGCGCTTGGCCCCGGCCCAGGTCTTCAAGGGTCCCTTTATCAACCGCTGATTCCCACAGGAGCACGCTATGAGCATCCCCGCTGACCGCAAGTACACCTCCCACGACGAGTGGGTCCTCCTCGACGGCGACATCGCCACCATCGGGATCACCGACTTCGCCCAGGACGCCCTCGGCGACCTGGTGTTCATCGATCTGCCCGAGGCGGGCGCGACCTTCGCGGCGGGCGACGCCCTCTGCGAGGTGGAGTCGGTCAAGGCGGTGGCCGAGGTCTACGCCCCGGTCGGCGGCGAGGTCGTCGCAGTGAACGAGGAGCTGGACGGCAGCGAGGGCACGGTGAACTCCGACCCCTACGGCGCTGGCTGGCTGCTGAAGCTGCGCGTCACGGACGCCGCTGAGTTGGACGCGCTGATGGACGCCGCCGCCTACGAGGCCAAGGTCTCCGAGAGCTAGGCGCCATCCCCCCAGACGCACCGCGCCCCAGAGGTTCATGGCCTCCGGGGCGCGCGGGCTGTGGGGACTAGGCGGCGACCGAGAAATCCTCCAGCAGGCCGCGACGGCTCTGGTGCCTCAGCTTGCGCAGGGCCTTGATCTCGATCTGCCGAATGCGCTCTCTGGTGAGGGCGAAGCGGGCACCGATCTCCTCCAGAGAGTAGGCGGTGGGCTCGCCGATGCCGTAGCGCATCCGCACGACCTTCTCCTCGCGGAGGGTGAGCGAGGCCAGCGCGCGCTCGACCTGGAGGGTGAGCGCAGCCTGCTCCAGGGCCTCGCCGGGCTGCGGGGCGTCGTCATCCGCGACGAAGCTGAGGACCGAAGACTCGGAGTCCTCGGTGATGGCTGCGTCCAAGCTCAAGGTCTCGGCGGTGATCTTGACCAGGTCCGCCACCTCCTCCTCGTCGATCTCCAGGTGCTCGGCGAGCTCGGAGATGGTGGCCTCGCGACCCAGCTTCTGGAACATCCACTTGCGGGTCTGGTGGATGCGATTGACCACCTCCAGCTTGTAGATGGGGACCCTGATGGTGCGGATCTGCGACTCGATAGCCCGGACGATGGCCTGGCGGATCCACCACGAGGCGTAGGTGGAGAACTTGAAGCCCTTGTGGTAGTCGAACTTCTCGACCGCCCTCATCAGCCCGATGTTGCCCTCCTGGATCAGGTCCGAGAGGGGCATCCCGCGGTAGGCGTACTGCTTGGCGATGGAGACCACCAGCCGCAGATTGGCCACGATCAGCTCGGCGCGGGCCCGATCACCGTCGACTCCTCCCGCCTCGATGCGCATCGCGACCGCGACCTCCCGCTCCGCGTTGAGGAGCCGCACCGCCCCCATGTCGCGGAGGTAGGTGTTGAGGGGGAGGGACGCGTCGTCGGCCTGGGTGCGGGGGGTAGGGCTGGACATGAGCTGCTCCTGGAAGGTCGTTGCCCCACATAGAGCAAGCATCGTGCCACACCTCCCCATGCCTGACCCCCGGCGTGTATTCTGTCACCAGTGGTCGTTTCTCCCTACGCAATCGTCACGAGCTCGGCAGCGCCCCCCAGCCCGGCAGGGTGCGCCAGGACTGGGACGACGTACAAAAATCTTGTACAACGACCAAGGACTGGACACCGCGGCCAGCGCCGAGGAGCGCGCGTCCCCGCTGGGGACGGGGCAGCCAGGAGGAGGAGCAGGCCCGTGCCAGGCCGGAGCTCGCGCTGAGGTGCCCTGTCGGCGCCGAGGGGGGAGGCGCAGCCGCAGCCCGCGCCCTCGCGGCCTACTCCCCTAGGGCCCCCAGCGGGTCGTCGGCCTCGCAGAGTGCCTCGGCCCGCGCCAGGAAGCGCCCCCAGTCGCCCCCCTCCTCGGCAAACATCGCGGCGAAGGCGTCTCCGCCGCGGTTGTAGACCTTGAACTGCGCCAGCCTGGCGTTGTTCCAAGGCTCGCGCTCCGCCCAGGCCCGCGCCTTGTCTGGACGTTCCAGGGGGAGCGCCTCTAGCCTCGCAGGGAGCCCGGCGTAGAGGGCCTCCTTGCGGAACCTGCGCGCGCCAGGGCTGAGGGTCTTGTCCTTGTAGACCGCGTCCAGCTCCTCGTACAGGCCGTGCAGGGCCTGGTTGAGGGTGGCGCTGTCCTGCCGCTTCACCAGCGCCTGGACGTAGGGTTCGCTGTCCGGCCCGTAGGTGTCGGCGAGGTAGGCCAGGGCCGCCTCGCGGCCGGTGAACTGGGCGAGGGACTCGTTGAACTGCACCTGCCCGGGACACCACACCGTGGCGTGGGTGAGCTCATGGAGCAGGGTCTCTGCCAGGCGGTACTCGGTCCAGTCGAGCATCGCGGGCAGGACAGGATCTCGGAACCAGCCCAAGGTCGAGTAGGCCCCAGCGGTGCGGACATACACCTCGTAGCCGCTGGCCTCGAGCCTGGCAGCCTCCTCTCTCGCTGCTGTCTCATCGAAGTAGCCGAGGTAGGGGACGCTCCCCACCACCGGGAACCACCACCTGCGCGGGCGGAAGGCGAGGGGCTCGCAAGCGGAGACGTTCCAGATCTTCTTGTCAAAGCCGAGCGCCACCGCCTCGTAGTTGTCGATGGGGTTCAGCCCGATCCGGTCTCCGAAGGCCTTGATCCGAGCGATCTGCCGCAGGCGCTCCTCCTGAGGCGCGGTCAGCGCCCCGCGAGCCAGCACCTCGTCCGTAGACACCCGCGCCTGGAGCAGGGTGAGCTGCCCCACCCCCTGCCGAGCGAGGTAGCCGGGCATGGATCTGGGCGAGAGCGCCCAGATCGCGAGTCCCCCCAGCACGAGTCCAGCCACGAGGTGCCGCCTGTCCATCCGCGCTCCCGGTAGTGAGGGCCCCCCTCCCCACAACCAGTGCGGACAGGCGCCACCGCCCAGGCTACTACGAGCGCTCGGGAGGCGCGATGATCGAGTACGTGATCAGCGGCGGTCCGGTGATGATCCCCATAGGGCTGGCCTCGGTAGTGGCCCTGGCGGTGTTCCTGGAGCGGCTGTGGTCCCTGCGGCGGGCCAGGGTGCTGCCCCACGCCCTGCTGATGGAGGTGATGGAGCAGCTGCGCCAGGGTCGGCACGACGACGCGCTGGTGCGGTGCCGCAGCGCGGACGTCGCGGTGGCCCGGGTGCTGGAGCAGGCCCTGATCTGCCGTGACAAACCCCGCGAGCGGGTGCGCGAGCGGCTGGAGGAGATCGGCAGGCGCGAGGCGGCGGAGCTGGAGCGCTACATCCCAGTGCTCGGCACCATCGCGTCGATCTCGCCGCTGCTCGGCCTGTTGGGGACCGTGGGCGGCATGATCCTCACCTTCCAGATCATCCAGGAGCAGGGGCTAGGGAACGTCGGGAACCTGGCCGGGGGCATCTCCCAGGCGCTGGTCACGACCTTCGCGGGGCTCTCGGTGGGGATCCCCGCGGTGGTGGGAAACCGCTACCTCCTGGCGAAGGTGGACGCCCTGCTCCTCGACCTGGAGGAGGCCTCGCTGGGGGCCCTGGACCTGCTCTACGGCGAGCAACGGGAGGAGCCGTGAGGTTCGCGGGCGCGCGCCGGGCCGATCCGATCCTGGACATCACCCCCATGATCGACATCGTCTTCCAGCTGGTGCTGTTCTTCATGGTGTCCACCACCTTCATCAACGCCCCTGGGCTCCAGGTGGACCTCCCCAGATCCTCGTCCCAGGTGGTAATCTCCGACGCCCGGGACGTGTCGATCTGGATGACCTGCGGCACCAAGGCCGCGGACGGCTCGTGCAGCGAGGGGGCGGTCTACGTGGAGGACAAGCCGGTGAGCGCCGCCGCGCTGAGCGACATCTTCAAGCGGGCAGCGGCCAGAGACCCCGACACCCTGGTGGTGCTGAAGGCCGACGTGGGCGTGCGCCACGGGCAGGTGGTGGCGGTGATGGACCTGGCCCGCTCGCACGGGCTGACCCGCCTGGCTATCGCCACTGAGGTGCCAGAGGGGGGCGGACTCTAGCGCGGCCACCGGGGACGCACGCCCGTCGCCCCTCGGGCGGCTTCGCCGTCGGCGTCCGCCCGTCGTCCGCGACAGACGCCTACCCGCGCACGCCTCCCGAACCGGGCTTCGCCCTTCGGCCGCCACGGACGCACCTGCCTCGATGGGCGAGGACCAGCGGAGCCCCTCGGCGCGCCAACGGGACTGGATGCACTTCCTACCCTGACTCTGAGGACCTGTGACGCCCTCAACGCCCCACGACACGCTCGCGCGCTTGGCGCGCTCCGCACCCTCAGTTATCCTGAGCGTACCGCCCTCCCCCTCCCCCTCTCCCGCCTGGTGCTCCATGTCCACCAAGACCCTCCAGCGACTGATCTTTTGGGTGATCCCCGCCCTGCTGTTGGTGGCGGTAGTCCTCGCGACGGTGTGGGGAGACCACGGGGTGCTCACCAGGGACAGGTACCAGCAGGAGCTCCGACAGGAGCAGGCGGCGCTGGCTGCGCTGGAGCGCGAGAACCAGCGGCTCTCGCGGGAGATCTCCCTCATGGATCGCGACCCGCGGGTCCTGCGCCGGGTGGTGGCCGACGAGCTTCACTGGGCCAAGGACGGCGCGGTCATCTACGATTTCTCAGACGAGGAAGCGCCCGCACAGGCGCCCTGACCCGATGGACGCCCCCCTGCTCACCGACTGGTCCTCGCTCCTCGCGGCCTCACCCCTCGCGGTCCGGGGGGCGGTGGGCCTGGCGGGCCTGCTGTTGCTCCTGGCGGGCGCCCGCCTCTACCGGCCGGCCCTGGGGCTCACCGCCTTCGCCTTTGGGGCCCTGCTGGCGGTGGGTGGGCTCAGGGCCCTCGCCCCCTATCTGCCCGGCGTAGACGCCCCCACCCTGCTGCTTGCGGGCGCGGTGATCCTGGGGCTGGTGAGCGCCGCGGTGGCCACCTTCGCCCACAGGGTCGGGCTCGCCTCTGCAGGCGCGATCCTCGGCCTTGGGGGCGGCGCTGCGGCCTGGCAGGCGGCGACCGGCGCCCCAGCACCCCTGTGGGTGCCCCTGGGGGGGGCGGCGCTGGGCGCGCTGGCGCTGCCCTTCGCCTTCGGATCGCTGCTCCTTGTCCTCACCCCCGCGGTGGGCGCCCTGTGCCTGACCGGGGCGGCCGGCTGGGGGCAGACCCTGCCGGTGATGGGCGGGCTGTGGCTGGGAGGCACCGCCATCCAGTGGCTGACGCGGAAGCGGAAGCGGGCCTGAGCTCCGAGTCGCGCGTCGCAGGGGGGCCTCCCCCTCGCCCGACCGGGCCCCGATCCGCTGGCCTCTCGACGGGCGTCCTTACCGCTGCGCTAGTCACACAATAAAGTACGTTTTCTCCCAAGGGAACGGCGGTCACACGCCGAGACGCCGAGCGACTCGGCGCCCGTATACAGTCTGGAAGACTCGACGAGCAACTCCATCGGATGCCTCCTGTGGACTGATGAAGCGCTCCCTGTGAGACTGTCCCGCTGATTGACCCGCGCCCCCGACCGCTACCTGGGCCGCATCGTGACCTCGCGCAGGTCGCAGGCGAGCCCCCCGTGCCTGGCCCCCAGCCGGAAGCCGAGGCGGTAGAAATACTCGGGCCTGAAGAAGCCCGCCGTCACCCGCTCCACCCCCTGATCGCGCATCCGCATCAGGAATTCGCGCATCAGCGCCTCGCCCACCCCCACCCGGCGGAAGGCGTCCGCCACCACCAGCTTCTCCAGGTTCACCTCCCCCTCCTCAGGGGGGGTGTGGAACAGGCCACCGATGAGGTAGCCGCGATCCGAGATCGCCACCAGGAAGCGGTGGTGGGCGTCGAACTCCACCGGCAGGTTGGCCTTGAAGTAGAGCTGATGCAGCGCGGCGACCTCGCGGGCAGACACAGGCCGGCGGACGAAGAAGGGGCGCCCGTCCGCGTCCTCGAAGCGAACCACCAGATCCGCGGTGCGCGCCCCGTCCGAGAACAGGCGCAGCAGGGTGGCCTCGTCCTGCGGCTGGACGTGGGGGTACGAGATCCGGGCGAGGAAGTAGGCGTCGCGATCGCTGAGTGGGTAGCGCTCCTGGATGCCCGACAGCGCGGCGAGCACCTCATCGGCGGTCAGGCGATCCGCGCGCTGGCGGGCCACAAGCTGCTCCAGCGCCCCCCTCACCTCGGGGGAGGAGTCCGCGAAGACCGTCTCCAGGAAGAACCTGGTCCTGGTCCCGGGGAAGCGCACCTCCTGCTCCCGCAGGGCGTAGGTCTCGAGCAGCTCCTCCGCCACCTCGGCGTAGTCCTTCAGGGTCGGCCCCTCTGAGCGACCCAACCAGCGCTGGTAGCGCCTGCGGGCGAAATACAGCCCCTTGGGGACCGCCCCCATGCCCTCCAGCCCCGCGAGGAAGGCGGCGAGCGCCTCCTGCAACGGCGGGACCCCCTCTACAAGCGCGGCGTCATCGCCCTCATCGCGGAGCCTGTGCAGCAGGGCGACCCCCGCCTCCTCCCCCTCCGAGTCGATCACCGCCGAGAACACGAAGGGCCACATCGAGCCCTGCGCCAGCTCGGGGTACTCCCGCTCCGTCTCTAGGACGAAGCTCCGGTACAGTCCGCAGAAGAAGTGCCCGTACGCGCGGAAGGGCGTCCGGTCGGAGAGAGACACCACCTTGGTCCCCCCCAGGTAGTCGTGGCGGGGTGACACCAAGTGGCGGGGCGAGGGGCTCGCGAGCTGCAGCGAGAGCCCGGTTCGGGTGAGCAGGCCCACATAGACCTCCGCCGCGGACCAGACAAAGAAGGGCCACAGGGACCTGAGCCGCTCGGTGACCGCCGGATCGCGCTTGCGGGACATCCTCCGCAGGAAGCGGGCCACCGACTCCCCGGCGGCGTACTCCTCGGTCCAGATGCGGTGCTCGGGCCACCAGCCCCCCAGGGCACCCACCAGGGTCCCCCGCCCGTGCGAGGCCCCCGCGGCGATCAACCAGTCCACCTCCTCGTGGATCTCCGAGTCGCTGAGCACCAGGATCAGGTTGAAGACCAGGTCGAAGGCCCGCCCGTCGCGCGTCTGGGTCCTGACCCGGTACACCGCCCGCTCCGGACCGGACCCCAGGTGGGACACCCACACCCCCCCCCGCGACAGGTCCGTGAGCTCCACCCTCGCGCCCCCGAAGAGGAGGAAGATCGACTCCGCCAGGGCGCTGCTCTGCTGCAGGGCGGTGAGCAGGCGGAGCTGGTCCTCCGGGGCGATCCCACCGTCAAAGGCGACCACCTCCTCCCACCCGTAGGCGTCGCCGGTGTCCGAGTCCACCGCCGCGAGGGCCCTCCCAGCGAACCAGCCCCTACACCCCGCCTGGAGGCGCGCACCCGCCGCCACAGCGAGCGCCGCCACCGCGTTGGACTCCGCCTGGAGGTGGAAGCGCACCACCGCCTCGCGCGCCCTGCGGAACAGCTCGGGGTGCTCCAGCCCGCAAGCGACCAGCAGGTCGAAGAGCGCGGGCAGCACCGAGGTCCTCACCTCGTAGGCGGTGCGGTGCTCCCCCTGGGCCTCGTCGAGCACCGCCTCGATGGCGGCGACGTGGGCCTCAGTGCGGCACACCTCGGCGACCCAGCCCACCCGCTCCTCGTCCAGCAGCGCCCCGTCCAGGGTCGCGAACACCGACAGCAGCCCCTGAAAGCGCTGCACCGGCACATAGCGCAGGGCGACCCGGAGCATCTCGTGGCGCACCGCCCTCCGCCGGGTCAGGGCTGGGCGAAACAGGCACTCGAGCGCCAGGTCGCGGTACATGCACTCGCGCCGCCTGGCGATGTTCTCCAGGTAGTGGACCGCCGCGAGGCCGTGCTGCTGAATGGGCGACTGCAGGTGTAGCATCGCGAGGTGCAGCCCCTGGAGCGAGCGCTCCCCCGCCTGGACGATCGCCGCGAACGCGGTCTGAAGCGCGGGCGGCACCGGGCGAGGGTCCACCTGGCACGCGAAGCAGACGGTGCTCTTGGGTCGGTTCGGGCGATACCAGCCCTCCAGCGCCCGCTGGGCGAACGCAAACAGCTCGTAGTTTCCCAGCCAATTGAGGGGATCGGTGAGCAGGCGGTGGAGGTCCACCCGGCCCTGGTGGAGGTTGTAGACGTAGTCACCCACCCGAAGCTGGTGGGGGCGGTCCTCTACCGGCTCCAGCCGGAGGCGGCGGTCGAGCTTGGTGATCTCCAGCCCCCCCTCCGAGGCGACGATGTCCCCGCTCAGGCAGCCGCTCTCGCGGTAGAACCAGTTGGGGATGCGGACCTCTAGCCGGTCCCAGCGGACGGACGAGAAGCCCTGTACGTACATCTCCTCGATAACGGCGCTGTAGTTCTCCTCCACCACCCTCCGCTTGAAGGTGCCCTTGGGGGTCAGCTCCCCCCGCTCCACCGAGAGCGGCCGCTCCAGCAGGCGGAAGTCGAGCACCCGCTCGTGGGGCATGAGGAAGGCGTTGGCGCTCACCACCAGCGACGAGAAATAGGCCCGCCGCTCCTTGTCATCCATCTCTGCCAGCAGCTCCCCCTCCACCGCCCAGGCGGGGTAGAGGAGCAGGGTGTTATGGGCGCGGTGATCGCCCACCAGGAAGGCCTGCTCCACCGCGTCGAATTCGGTGAGGATGTGCTCGACGCGCTGTGGCGAGATGGTCTCGCCCTGGCTGTTCTTGTAGATGTCCTTCTTGCGGTCGACGATCTCGATGAAGCCGTCCTCGTCCTGGCGCATGATGTCGCCGGTGGCGTACCACCCGTCGCGGATCGGGCTGTCCTCGTCGCTGACGCCGAAGTAGCCCGAGGTGACGTAGGGGCCGCGGATGAACAGCTCCCCGTCCTCGCCGAGCCGGAGCTCCACGCCCGGCAGCGCGCCCCCCAGGGAGCGCGGGCGGTAGCGCCCAGGGGGGGTCATGGTGATCCCCCCTGTGGCCTCGGTCATCCCGAAGCCGCTCATCAGCTCCACCCCGTGCCGCTGGAAGAAGCCAAACACCTCGGGCGACAGGTAGCCCGCCGCGGACAGGCCCCACCGCAGGGCGCCGCCGGTGAGGAGGCGGAGCTCCATCTGCAGGCTCTCCTCCGAGGCGACGGCTGGGTCGAGCTGAGAGGTGATCAGCTCGTAGAGCTGCTCCCACTTGCGCGGCACCGAGATGAACACCGTGGGGCGCACCCGGCGCATCCCCGACACGAGCATCTGGATCGACGGGCTCTCGGCGAAGGTGTAGCTGGCGCTCCAGAACAGGCTGCCCATCAGCTCGAAGAAGCGACCGAAGGTGTGGAAGAGCGGCAGATATGAGAGGAACCTGTCGCCCTCTCCCAGCTCGGGGAGGGCCAGCGCCCGCGCGTAGCGCTTGAAGATCATGTTGGTGTGCGAGAACAGGATCCCCTTGGGCAGCCCGGTGGTGCCCGAGGTGAACATCGCGGTGGTGACCTGATCCGCGCGGATGCCGGCCCTGCGCCCGGCCAGCGCGCCCTCCTCCACCTCCGCGCCGCCCGCGATCAGTTCGTCGAGGGTCATCACGTCGTGGGCAGCGCTCCTGCCGCGGAAGATCACCAGCTGCTGCAGGGCGCGGGTCCTGCCCTGGACGCTCTTCACCCGCGACAGGACCTGATCGTCCGCCACCAGCATCAGGGGCGCCTCGGTAGACTCGAGGATCATCGCGATGTGCTCGGCGGGCGCGTTGGCGGGGATGATGACATTGAACAGGCCCGCGCTGAGGCAGGCCAGATCCGCGAGCGCCATGTCGAGGGAGTTATTGAGCGCGAAGGCGATCTTCCCGTCGGGCTTCCCGAGCCGGTCCAGCGCCGCGATCAGGGCGCGGGCCACCTCATCCACCCTGCGTGAGGTCTCGGCCCAGTCCAGGGTCCGCTCCTCAGAGCCCACCAGCACCCGAAACAGCACCTTGTCCGGGTGCAGGGCGACGCGCTGCGCGATGAGGTTGTGCAGGGTGTAGTCGGAGCGCCGGATCAGCTGCAGGAGGCGATCCTCCCACCGCGTGTCACCCTGCACCGCGCGCAGCACGACGCTGTGTCGCAGCACCTCCAACAGGGCATGCGCCGCGGGGATCGCCTCCCCTCCGCGCTCCAGGCCCCCCAGGGTGTCGTCACAGGCGCGGGCTAGCGCCTCGATCAGCGCGGTGACATCGGCGTCCTCTGTGAGGATCGCGGCTCGGAGTCCGTGGACTTGGGAGACGGAGGGGACAGGGGGCATGGGGCGCTCCAGAGGGTGGACTCAAGGTGCCATGAAACACGCGCGGGCGGTATGTCGCATCCGCGTGATGTAGCGGCATCGTGGCGTTTCCCCCTCGCGCTCGGGGCGGTTAGTCCCCGCCCTGGGGGCACCATGTCCGTCTTCCTGCTAGGCCTCGCCGCCCTGATCGCCGGCTACACCCTCTGGGGCCGCCTCACGGAGGGGGCGGTGCGCCCCGATCCGCGCAGGGTGCCCCCCGCCTTCGCCCAGCGCGACGGGGTGGATTTCATGCCCCTCCCCACCTGGCGGGTGTACCTGGTGCAGCTCCTCAACATCGCGGGGCTGGGGCCGGTGTTCGGCCCGATCTTGGGGGCGCTGTGGGGGCCACAGGTCTTCTTGTGGGTGGTGCTGGGCTCCATCCTGGGCGGGGCGGTCCACGACTTCCTCGCGGGGGCCATGTCGATGCGCCACCAGGGCGAGGGGCTGCCGGAGCTGATCGGTCGCTACCTGGGCGCGCCGGCCCGGCACTTCACCACCTTCTACATCCTGGGCCTGATGGTGCTGGTGGGGACGGTCTTCGTGAAGGGCCCCGCGATGCTGGTGGTCAAGCTGCTGCCCCCCAGCCTCCTGGACGGCACCCCGCTGGGGCCGCTGGTTCAGGGGGAGTGGCTGGGGCAGCCGGTGTGGCTCCAGCTGGTGATGGTGGCGATCTTCGCCTACTATATCGCCGCCACCATGCTGCCGATCGACAAGCTGATCGGGCGGGTCTACCCCTGGTTCGCGGTGGCGCTCCTGGTGATGGTCGGGGGGATCGGCGGCCACATGGTGCTGCACGGGGTGGACGTGCCCTCGTGGTCGCTCGCGAACACCCACCCCGAGGGGCTGTCGGCCTGGCCGGTCCTGTTCATCACCGTGAGCTGCGGGGCGGTGAGCGGCTTCCACGCCACCCAGTCCCCGATGATGGCCCGCTGCCTCGTCAACGAGCGGCACATGCGGCTGGTTTTCTACGGGGCGATGATCGGAGAGGGGGTGATCGCCCTGGTGTGGGCCGCCGCGGCCCAGGGCTACTACAGCGGCCCCACCGAGCTCCAAGCGGTGCTCAGCGCTGGCGGACCGGCGGAGGTGGTGTTCGACGTGGCGACCCGTACCCTGGGGACCGCGGGGGCCTTCCTTGCGCTGGTGGGGGTGGTGGTGCTCCCGATCACCTCGGGGGACACGGCCTTCCGCGTCGCACGGCTGATCGCCGCGGAGTACCTGCGCCTCGACCAGCGGGTGCCCCTCAACCGCTACCTGATCGCCGTCCCCCTGTTCGGCGCGGCCCTGGCCCTCAATTTCGCCGATTTCTCGGTGATCTGGCGCTACTTCGGCTGGATGAACCAGACGCTGTCGGTCTTCGCGCTCTGGACCGGCGCGGTGTTCCTGCGCCGCACCGGGCGGTGGGCGTGGCTGGCGGTGGGGCCTGCCCTGTTCATGACCGCGGTGACCGTGGCCTTCATCTGCGTGAAGAACTACGTCTACGATCTGGACGTCATCACCGGGACGATCGCGGGGGTGGTCGCCGCAGGCTTGGCCCTGGCCCTGTTCCTCCGCACCCCCATGGCGCCGGCGCACCGAGGGGCTTGACGTCCCCTCCCCCGCGCGTAGCTTCCCGCCCACGGCGCCGTGTCGGCGCACTCAACACAAGCGGCCCCCACGCGCGGGGCCTGGGAGCCAGCATGGAGAGCAAGGTCGTCTGGAAGGAGGGCATGTCCTTCGACGTTCACCTCGATGGGCACGTCTTCACCATCGACGCCGACGAGGCGGTGGGCGGCAAGAACCAGGGCCCCAAGCCCAAGGGCCTGACCCTCTCCTCCCTCGCGGGCTGCACCGGCATGGACGTGATCTCCATCCTCACCAAGATGCGCATCCCGGTGCAGACCCTCGAGGTCACCGCCAGGGCCGAGCTCACCGAGGAGCACCCCAAGCGCTTCAAGAAGATCATCACCCGCTACGAGGTGACCGGCCCCGACGATATCAGCGTCGAGCGCATCCAGCGGGCGGTGGTCCTGTCCGAGGAGCGCTACTGCGGGGTCTCAGCCACCCTCAAGCCGTCGGTGGAGATGCTCAGCGAGATCGTGGTCAACGGGGTGCAGGTCGAGGCGTGATCCCGTCGCTGGACGCTCCGGCTGGAGGGCCCAGCCCTGCGCCTGCGGGGCCGCAGAGCCCTGGCCTCCAGCGGGGCCGAGGCGCTGAGCCGGTGGGCGTCTCCCTGCGCCCAGGGGTCCCTCTGCGAGGCGCGCCCTACCTGAGCACGTCCGCCAAGGCGGCGCCCAACTCCGGGAAGCGGAGGGGCTGATCGTAGCGAGAGATCACCCGCGCGCCCCCCGAGAGGTAGTTCGCCGCCTCGCCCAGCCCAAGCCGCAGCAGGGGCGTGGGGTAGCGCAGCAGGGCGTGCCGCCCCATCGCGGCAGCCACCGCGCGGTCGAAGTCCGCGTTGCGCACCGGCGCCTGGCTGACGCCGTTGATGGGCCCGTCCAGCGTCTCGTCATCCAGGGCGCGCAGAAAGACGCTCACCAGGTCGTCGAGGTGGATCCAGTTCAGCCAGGGCGCTGGGTCTCCGAAGACCCCGCCCATGCCGAAGCGAAACAAGGGGAGCAGCTCCTTGAGGGCGCCGCCGCGCTTGCTGAGGGCGATGCCGATGCGGACCGGCGCGACCCGCACCCCCTGCGCGCGGAGGGGGGCGGAGGCTGCCTCCCAGTCCACGCAGATCCCGGCGAGGAAGTCGTCCGCGGGGGCGGTGCGCTCGTCGGCGGTCAGCCCGGGGTCGGTGCCGTAGTAGCCCGCGGCGGAGGCGGAGACGAAGACCCTGGGGCGGTGCTCCCCCAGCGCCCCGACGAGCTGCTCGGTAGACCGCACCCTGGACGCGCGCAGGTCCGCCTTGACCTTCGCGCTCCACCGCTTGGCGAACAGGGGGGTCCCAGCGAGGTGCACCACCGCGTCCGCGTCGGCGAGGGCCTGACGCCAGTCCCCCGCGTCAGGTCGGTAGAGGTCCCACTCGGCGGCGCCAGCGCCCGAGGGCAGGGCGCGCTTCGCGCGCTGAGGATCGCGGGCCAGGGCGGTGACCTTGTCACCTCGCTCGACCAGCCTGGTGGCTAGCGCCCCCCCGATGAGTCCGGTCGCGCCAGTCAACACAACGTGACGATCGCTCATGATGCCGCCAGTGCGGGCGCGGCCCGCCGCTGCAAGGTTGGACTAAAGACCACGAAGCCCACCAGCACCGAGTAGGTGAGCACAGAGATCAGGGCGAGCGCCGGGGAGATCGAGCCGAGCGGGGCCAGGATCAGCACCGTGAGCCACTGCAGCGCGATGATCGCCCAGGTGTTGAAGCGGGCGGGGAAGCCGTCCTCCCGCAGGATGATGAACAGTCCCGACAGGTTCCACCCGTAGAGCGACACCACCTCGTGCAGGCGGATCATCGCGTCGCCGGACTGCTTGAGGGCCTCGTTGTAGTAGCCGCCGATGTAGAGCACCCCGGTGATCGCGGTGATCACCAGGAAGCCCAGCCCCGAGAGGAGAAACGCCTTCTGCTGCGTGAAATGCGCTCGCTTCGCGAACAGGCCGAGCACGGTCAGCACCGACAGCAGCAGGTAGTTGGAGATGGCCAACTCCAGGCCCCCCAGCTCGAAGATGATGAAGCCGAAGAACACGATCACGCCCAGGTTGATGCTCCAGAAGGCGGCCTCCTGCAGGGGCCGCGCCTCTGTCTCGTCCAGGCGCTCGAAGATCAGCGAGAGGGTGATCAGGCTGATCGGGAAGGAGTAGCCGAGGAAGAACACGTCCAGCGACAGCTTCTCCATCTCGACCCAGTGATAGAAGTGGGAGTTGAGGATCGCCACAACCGCCACCCAGAGGCCGATCGACAGACAGAGGACGCTGGCGTGGCGGAACTTCTTCCACACCGGCACCACGCGAAAGAAATCCACGGGGAACCACGAGAAAGACCTGACCCTCGCGTTCTCGATCAGGAGCGACAGGGGCACGGTGAGCGCGATGGTGAGGAGGTACTTCTCGTAGAAGGCCGACAGGGCGTAGGCCACCGCGAAGAGCACCCAGGCCCCGATCTGCCAGTCCCGCTTCTCGCGTCCCCGCGTGACGTACAGGATGAGCGCCCCACCTGTCACCAGGTTGAACAGGAACACGTGCAGCCGCTCAAACTGCAGCGGGAAGTCGGGCGCCAGGTGATGCGCGAAGCCAAAGCTGAGCGCCACGATCAGGAAGACACCGGCCAGGATCTTGTGGAGCAGGGGCACGGACAGGACTCCAGGGCAGGGAGCGCCCCACCATCGCGAGCGCATCCCATGCTCTAACAGGAACAGGTCGGGCCCCCCACCTCTACGGGACGGTGATGAAATCCACGTACTCGCCGTGGTAACGGCAGTGGCCAGTCACCCGCACCACGTCGCCGCTCTTGGCGCCGTCGGGCAGGTCGACGAGGTACACCGTGTTGCGTCCGCCCTTCTCGGCAATGTCACCGCCACCCAGCACCGCGTACTGCCCGGTGGCGCCCTCGCCGACAGCGGGCCAGCCGTTGAAGGTGGTGACGGTGGCATCAGGGGCCCCCTCCACCGAGGGACGCACGGTGATCAGGTCGAAGAAGTGGCCATTTTCGTAGCTCTCGGTGCCCTCGGGCGCGTTGGGGTGCTGCGCGTTTCCCGCGCTGTCGTCCCCGAACATCAGGGCCAGCTTGCCCTCCGGCACCTGGTAGCCCTCCACCTTGGCGACGTAGGGCAGGTGCTTGCCCAGGTGACCGGTGTCACCGCCCTCAGCGTTGATCTTCTCCATGTACCCGCTGGGGATGGCGCCGGCCGCGCCGTGCGCCTTGTTGTAGGACATCGCGTCCCAGTCGGCGGGCTTGACGAGGGGCAGCGCGACCTCGGCGGGGGCGGCCACGGGTACCTCCGCAGGCGCCACGTCCTGCGCGAGGGGAGCCTGTGCGGCCTCCTCCCCTGCGGGGTGGGACGCCTCGGGCTGGCCGCAGGCCTGGAGGACGAGTGAGAGCGCGACGAGGGAGAGGATCTTCATGGAGACTCCGAGGAAAGACCTCCACCGGCTATCCCGTTCGCGCGCCTGCACAGCGCCGAGCTCCGCCCGCGGTAGGCTCACTCACCTGAGCAGAGCTCCTCCTCCACCCGGATCAGGCGGTCGCCTCTCAACACCATATACGCGAGGCGCCTGGCGCTAAGCCAGCTCAGCGAGGCGCCCCCCAGGGTGAGCAGGGAGCTGCTAGGGGGGCCCGCCTGCTGATCCACCACCACCAGCTGCCTGTCTCCCGCGCGGACACCCCAAGCGAGGTGGGCGCCGTCAGGGCTAAAGCTCAGCCCGGTGCGCAGCTCGTCCCACAGCGGCCCCGCCTCGCCGTCGACCACGACCCGCACGCCCCCCTCCACCTGCGCCGCCCAGGCCGCGCGCTCGCCGCCTGGCGAGAGGGTGAGGCTCCCGGGCACCGGCTCGTCGGTGAGTTCCTCCCGCGCCCCGTCGACCACCACCCTCCAGCGGTCCTCGTTGCGGGCGGTCCACGCGACGTGAGCCCCGTCGGGAGAGAAGACCAGATCGCTGCCGATCGCCTCCCACGGCCCCACCGGCACCCCGTCGACCACCACCCACCAGCCACCCCTGCCCAGGGCGGGGTAGACGAAGCGCCCCTGGGGCGAGAAGCGAGCCAGGTCGCTGTCCACCTCATCCCAGGCCTGAGAGCGCACCCCCTCCACCACCGCGAAGCGCTCCTCGCCCTCCCGCGCGACATAGGCGACGCGATCTCCGGCCGGCGAGAGGAAGGTCGCCTCCACCCCGTCCCAGCCCTCGCTGCGCTCCCCTCCCCGCACAACCACCCAGCGGTGACCGGCGCGGGCCGCGAAGAACGGGGCGCCGTCCGCACCGAGCAGCAGCGGGGTGGCGATGCGGTCGAACAGGTCCTCCAGCGGCTCCACCGGCCCGGAGAGGGAGGCGGGCGTCAGGGGGAGCAGCGGGCCGCCGTCCCGCTCGACCATCGGCATCCACCAGTGCTCGTGGACCTGCACCCCTACGACCAAGCTGTTGCCATCCGCAGAGAAGGCGAGCGACTGCTCCAAGAAGCCCGGCAGCGGCGGCCCTTCCCTGCCACCGGTCACCATGTGCCAGCTCTCGCCGCGCCGCGCTAGGTAGGCGACCTGTCGGGAGTCGGGCGAGAAGATCGGGGTCCCCACCGCCACGTCATCGTACAGGGGCCCGTAGCGCCCGTTCACCGCCACCCGGACCTGCCCCCCGGTCACCCTGCTCACCCAGGTGACGCTGCGCTGATCCGGGCTGACGCGGAAGGAGTCCGGGATGAACCCGCTGTCCACCTGCCCCAGCGACAGCTCCGCGTCGACCTCTCGTCTAGCGAGCGGCCCGGCGGCGAGGGCGATCAGGGCGAGTACGATGAGGACAGGCATGGCACTCCTGTCCCCATGTGACCCGCTGCACCGCGAGCGCACAGTCAGGATTTGTCGAGGTGGTTCCCGTAATGCTCACAATCCCGGAGTATCCAGGCTTCGCCGCCGACCTGCCAGGGCGCGCCGGTGCAGGGCCGCGGAGGCTATACTCGCAACACGTCGGGAGGAGCTGAAGTGAGCGCAAGAAGACCTCCGCCTGCCTGGTGGTGCGTGGCGGCGACCCTCGCGGCGGGCTGCGCCGCGCCGCTCAGCCTCCCTCCTCCCGAGGACCTCCCCGACGAGGTGCTGTTCCGCTCCGCGACCGAGTCGTTCAACAGCCGCTGGAGCGTGGCGGTGCGGGACGGCAGGATCTGGGTGAAGCCCCGACAGGACGCCGACGGGGAGTGGGAGCTGCTGGGCGACACCGGGCTGCCCGCGGGGAGAGGCGTCAAGCGCTTCGCTCCCCCCCAGCAGATCGCGGAGATCTCAGCAGACGGCTGCCACCTGATCGCCCTCTCGGAGCAGGGGGTCTACTACCGGGGAACAGACCTGAGGCGGGACGTCCACCGCGCCTTCCACTGGACCGATCGCTGGGGTCACCCTGCCGCAAGGGGGCCAGGGCTCACCGCGGCCTGGCCCAGCGGCGCCCTGTGGGACGTGTCCGACGCGCACCCCTTCGACGTGGACCACTACGAGGACCGGCTGGGGCGCGAACACAGCGTGGGGATGGGGGTGGCCCACCTCTACGCGGTGGGGCCGGATGGGACAGACCTCCGCTACAACGACTGGTGGCTGCCCGCGGACTGGAGCCGGAGGGTGTGCGGCCCTGAGCGTGGCACCACCCCGATCGCTGCCCTGTCGGCGAGCGCCTCCACCCTGATGGTCCTCAGCGACGAGGGCGAGGTCTTCACCCGCCTGTGGGACTACGACACCTCGTGCGAGAACAGCCTGCTCACCTGCTCCTACCGGGACGAGATCGAGCGAGACGAGGTGCGCGCCCTCCCCGCGGAGGACTGGCGGCGACAGCCCCCCCTCCCCGACGGGCGGCTCACCGGGCGGATCGCCATCTACCAGCATGGAGAGGGCAACGCGGCCAGGGGCCTGCGGGTAGAGGCCCTGCGCGACCAGGGCAGCGGCTACTGGGCCAAGGAGCTGCTGGACCCCGAGTGGTCCTGGATGGCCGCAGAGAGCGGCTGGGAGGGGCCGACGCTGGAGCAGCGGCCGGCGCGGAGGCCGGTGGCAGGGGCGGATCAGCGCATGGTGGGGACCCTCTCCAGAGACGGCGAGGAGGCGGCCCTGGAGGTGATCGCGGAGGACCTCAACCCGATCTGCTCCCCCGCGCGCCTCACCCTGTGGTACCAGGGCGATCAGGTCGCTGCGGGGGGGGCGCCCCTGGTCCTCGCCCTGCACCACGTGGACGGGGAGGCGCTGGTGACCCGGCCCTCCGAGGACCTGTCCGAACCCAAATGGCTTCGGGGCGCGCTGCTGTGGGAGCAGCGCCTGGAGGACGTGGACGGGGAGCAGGCGCGCGCCGCGGTGGCGGCGGTGCTGGGCGATCACGCGTTGGTGACGCTGCACGGCGAGGGCGGACCGGACGGCGTGGCGCTCGACGAGGTGCCCAGGGGCACGCCCTTCCTCTTCCCTCGCGCCGACAAGGGCGCAGCGGGCCAGTCCATCCACCTGAGGCTGGCTCCGCTGTGAGGTTCGGCCCCTTCGAGCGCCACCTCCGCGAGGCGATCGCCCACAACCTGGCGCGGCGCGAGGGCTATGCGGCGCAGAGCGGGGGGCGCAGCAGGGTCCTCTCCCTCGCGCTGATCACCGCAGAGCGGGGGCTGCTGCCCCTCGCGCGGAGCTTTGACCGGCGGGGCGGGGAGCGGCTGGAGGCCGCCTTCGCGCCGATGCGGGGCCTGCCTGCCCCAGAGCGCCCCTCCACCCTGCGCGGACGAGGCTCAGACGCGGCCGCGCTGTGGGGAGCTGCGGCGGTGCTGGCCCACCTGAGCTGGGGGGTCGCCTGGCGGCTGCGCGACAGCGCCGCGGTGGTGGACCGCTGCGAGGAAGCCCTCACCGGCCTGAGGACCCTGGAGCAGGCCCACCAGCGCCACCTGGCGATGTGCGCGCACCTCACCGAGTCCGTGGCCCGCTGCGCCGCCCTAAGCGACGGCAGCCCGCTGCTGCGCACCCTGGTGGCGGTGCACCTGCTCGGGATGCCGCTGGCACCGGCAGTGGACCTCCTGGCCTGGCCGGCCCAGACCGCGGGGGTGGGCGCGCGGGTGAATGACCTGCCCCGCGCCTGGCCCCCTCTCTAAAGGATCGGGGTCTCGCGGTACTCGCCGAAGACCTCGCGCAGCGCGTGCGAGATCTCCCCCATCGTCACGCCCGCCTTAGCGGAGTCGACGATGAGCGGCATGAGGTTCTCGGTCCCTGCGGCCCCGGTCTGGAGGGCGGCGAGCCTCGCCGAGACGAGGTCGGCGTCGCGCCTGCTCCGCCAGCTCCTGAGGCGAGCCACCTGCTCGATCTCCACCCTGGGGTCGATCTTCATGATCGGCGGCATGGGCTCGCGCTCAGAGGTGAAGCGGTTCACCCCCACCACGACCTGCTTTCCAGCGTCGATCTCGCGCTGGGTCGCGTAGGCCGCTGCCTGGATCTCGCGCTGGGGGAAGCCGTCCTCGATGGCGGACACCATCCCGCCCAGCCCGTCGATCTGGGCGATGATCTCCATCGCCTCTGCCTCGAGCTCATCGGTGAGGCGCTCGATGGCGTAGGAGCCACCGAGGGGGTCGACGAAGTCCCCGACGCCTGCCTCGTGGGCGATGATCTGCTGGGTCCTCAGGGCGAGGCGCACGCTGGCCTCGGTCGGGAGAGCCAGCGCCTCGTCGCGGGAGTTGGTGTGGAGGGACTGGGTGCCCCCCAGCACCGCGGCGAGCGCCTGGAGGGTGACGCGGACGACGTTGTTGTCGATCTGCTGGGCCGCCAGGGTGCTCCCCGCCGTCTGGGTGTGGAAGCGCATCCTCATGCTCGCGGCCGTCTTGGCCCCGAAGCGCTCCTTCATCAGCTTCGCCCACATCCGCCGCGCGGCGCGGAACTTCGCCACCTCCTCCAGCAGGTTGTTGTGGGCGTTGAAGAAGAAGGACAGGCGGGGCGCGAAGACGTCCACGTCCAGGCCGGCGGTGAGGGCGGCGTCCACATAGGAGACGCCGTCTGCCAGCGTAAAGGCGATCTCCTGAGCGGCGGTGCTGCCCGCCTCGCGGATGTGGTAGCCAGAGATCGAGATGGTGTTCCACTGCGGCGCGTTCACCGCGCACCAGCGGAAGATATCGGTGATGAGCCTCATGGAGGGCCTGGGGGGGAAGATGTAGGTCCCCCGCGCGATGTACTCCTTCAGGATGTCATTCTGGATCGTGCCGCGCAGCTTGCCGGCGCTCACGCCCTTCTCCTCCGCGACCGCCACATAGAAGGCCAGGAGGGTGGAGGCGGTGGAATTGATGGTCATCGAGGTGGAGACCTTGTCCATCGGGATGCCGTCGAACAGCACCCTCATGTCCTGGAGGCTGTCCACCGCGACCCCTACCCGCCCCACCTCGCCGAGCGCCATGGGGTCGTCCGAGTCGTAGCCCATCTGCGTGGGCAGGTCGAAGGCCACCGAGAGGCCGGTGGTGCCCTGGTCGAGCAGGTAGCGGTACCGCTCATTCGACTCAGCGGCGGTGCCGAAGCCGGCGTACTGGCGCATGGTCCAGTAGGAGGCCCGGTACATGGTGGGCTGCACCCCTCGGGTGTAGGGGTACTCACCGGGGAGCCCCAGGGCGGCGTCATCTCCCGCGAGGTCCGCGTCGGTGTAGACGTCCTGGATGCGGTGCCCGCCGCTGCGCACCAGGCGCTCCCGCTCAGGGAAGCGCGCGGTGGCGCGGCCGTGGACCTTCTCTCGCCAGCGTTGCAGATCGTCAGGGGTCACGGGTCACTCCTTGCCAAGGACAAGGACTAACCCATCGGCCCCCTCCCGATCACGCCTCGTTGGCCGCGGCGTTCTCTTCGCGCAGGCGGGCGATGTTCTCGGCCCCGAGGGTGTGCCCGAGGACCTCCTCCATCCGGGAACAGAACACGAACTCCATCTCGTCCTGGATGTCCTTCGGGATCTCCACCAGGTCCTTCCGGTTCTGGGCCGGGAGCAGCACCTTGGTAATGCCAGCGCGGTGCGCCGCCAGCACCTTCTCCTTGACGCCCCCTACCGGCAGCACGGCGCCGCGGAGGGTGATCTCACCGGTCATCGCCACGTGCGGGTCCACCTTTAGACCCGTCAGAAGCGAGGTGATCGCGGTGATCATCGTGACGCCCGCGGAGGGGCCGTCCTTGGGGATGGACCCCGAGGGGACGTGGATGTGGATGTCGAGGGTGTCGAACAGCTCGTCCTTGATACCCAGGTTCACCGACTCGGACTTGATGAACGAGCGGGCCACCGAGACCGACTCCTTCATCACATCACCCAGGGAGCCGGTGAGGGTCAGGGTACCCTTGCCGCGCATCCTTGCGGCCTCGATGAACAGGATCTCACCGCCCACCGCGGTCCAGGCCAGCCCCGTGGCCACCCCGGGGATCGCGGTGCGCTCTGCCACCTCGCTGAAGAAGTGGATCGGCCCGCGGATCTCCTCGACCAACTCCGGGGTGATGACCGCCTTGCCCTCCTGCTTCTCGCTGGCGATCTGCCTGGCGATCCAGCGACACACGGCGGCCAGCTCGCGCTTCAGGTTGCGGACGCCGGCCTCGCGCGTGTAGCCGTTGATCACCATGTCGAGCCCCTCTGAGGTGAACTCGATGTCCTTCTCAGAGAGGCCGTGCTCGTCGAGGGTCTGGGGGATCAGGTAGCGCCACGCGATCTGCCGCTTCTCCTCGTGGGTGTAGCCGGGGATGCGGATGACCTCCATCCGGTCCCGCAGGGGCCCAGGGATGGTGTCAGGCACATTGGCGGTGGCGATGAACATCACCTTAGAGAGATCGAAGGCCACGTCGAGGTAGTGGTCCACGAAGGTGTCGTTCTGCTCAGGGTCGAGCACCTCGAGCAGCGCCGAAGACGGATCGCCCCGGTGATCCGACCCGAGCTTGTCGATCTCGTCGAGGACGAACACCGGGTTGTTGGTGCCCGCCTTCTTGAGGCCCTTCACGATCTTGCCGGGCATCGACCCGATGTAGGTGCGGCGGTGGCCGCGGATCTCCGCCTCGTCCCTCACGCCACCGAGCGAAATGCGGTGGAGCTTGCGGTCCAGCGCCCGCGCGACGCTCTTGGCGAGGGAGGTCTTGCCCACGCCGGGAGGACCGACCAAGCAGAGGATGGGGCCCTTGTTGTCCGCCTTGAGCTTCCTCACCGAGAGGAACTCGAGGATACGCTGCTTCACCTTCTCCAGGCCGTAGTGGTCCTCGTCCAGGAAGCGCTCCGCCTCGTTGACGTCGATGCGATCGTCAGAGGCCTTGGCCCACGGCAGCTCAGAGATCCAGTCGAGGTAGGTGCGCGACACGGTATACTCGGCGGAACCCGGGTTCATCCGGGCCATTCGCTTGAGCTCCTTGAGCGCGACCTTCTCGACATCCTTGGGCATACGGGCCTGCTTCAGGGCGCGCCGGACCTCTTGGAACTCCTCCTGCCGCTCATCGTCCTCGCCGAGCTCCTTCTGGATGGCCTTGAGCTGCTCGCGGAGGAAATACTCCCGCTGAGCCTTGTCCATCTCGCCCTTCACCTCGGTCTGGATCTTGTTGGAGAGCTCCAGGACCTGGATCTCCTTGTTGATCAGCGCGATCACCTTCTCCATCCGCTCGACCGTGGGGATGGTGTCGAGGAGGTCCTGCTTCTCCTCCAGCGCGATGGTCAGGTTGGAGGCCATAATGTCTGCCAGGACGCCCGGCTCCTCGATGGACCGGACCAGGAAGGAGGCCTCCGCAGGGATCATCGGGGAGATGTCGATGACCTTCTGCGAGAGCTGCGAGAGGGTCTGCATCAGACTCTCGACCTCGGGGGTCAGGGACTCGTCGACGGGGATGACCTCGACCTTGGCGCGCAGGATATCGTCTACCTCGACCCACTCCTTCACCCTGATACGGGCCATCCCATGGATGATCACGTTGACCTTGTTGCCAGGCACCTTGACCGACTTGAGGATCTTGACCACCGTGCCGGTGGTGAACAGGTCGGCGGGACCGGGGCGGTCGGTGCCGGGATCGCGCTGAGCGAAGATCCCTAGCAGCTTCTCAGTGGTGTCGTTGGCCTCGTCCACCGCCTGGATGGAGCGGGGACGCCCGACGTTGATGGGGACCGCGAGCACGGGAAAGATCACCGTGTTGCGGATCGCGAGTACCGGAAGCTCCAGCTCACGTGGGAGCTCCATCTGCTCGGTCTTGTCCATAGCCATGCGTCTTCTCCTGATCTGTGGAAGGCGGTGAAGTATGAGCCTAGCCACCTTCGCGTGTCAGACAAGAGAGCGCGCGAAGATGTGGGCCGGAGGGGGAGACGGTACACCATTCGGCCGGCGGACACAGCGGCAAGTTGCCGGTATTTGATCGTCAACGCCGGCGACCTTGGGGTAGACTGCCCCATCAGGAGGTGCGCATGCGGTACTCATGGATGATGGCCCTGGCCCTGGTGGCCTGCGACAAGACGACGGACACCCACGACCCGAACACCTCGGACGTGGACTACACCATGCCCGACCTGCCGTCGGGGCTCGTGGCGGACGAGGGCTGCAACGGCGCCAACGACTCGGACGGCAACTACCACGATATCGCTGGAGCCACGACCTACTGGGTGGGCAACTTCGCCTTCAACGCGGAAGGGGACGTGGAGGGCACCGAGCGCTGGGTGCAGTACGCGAACCCCACCTGGATCGCGGAGGAGGAGGATCTGCCAGGCGAGGTCTGCGTGATCACCTGGGACGCCTTTGGGGTCAAGGGTGATCCCGTAGCCTGTGGGACCTGCGACTACTCCCTCACCATCGACGCCTACATCAACCGCGCCGACAGCGACTGCCCCGACGGCCTATGGGCCGACGAGGAGAACTATTCGGTGGTGTACGACGTGCGGGTCGTGGGCGACCAGTCCACCTTCTACTTCGCTAGCTCCGGAAACGAGCTGGCGGTGGGAGACGCGTCGGATGACACCGCCTCCTACGTCACAGAAGGCGCCTGTAAGTGGTACTGACCGTGGGCCGGCGCCTCGTTCCTCTCTGGATCCTCGCGACCAGCGTGGCCCTGGGCTGCAGCGGCGGGCGCGAAGCGGTGGATCCAGACGGGGACTCGGACACGGACTCGGACAGCGACACCGACACCGACACCGACACCGACACCGACGTGGACTCGCTCGACCCCTGGTCTGTGATGGAGCACAACCCCGACTGCGACGCCTTCGAAGACTACGCCCTCGCTGGGGGAACCTCTTATTTCTGGGGCGAATACACCAAGCAGGACGAGGAGGTGGCCGGCCACGAGGCGTGGTACATCTTCGCCAACCCGTCGCTGGTCGCCACCGGTCAGGATGACTGTGAGATCCACTGGAACATGCTCGGCGAGGTGGGCGATCCCATCACCTGCACCACCTGTGACTTCTCCGTCAGCGTCCACGCCGCGATCTCCGCCGCGGACACCACCTGCCCTCGCGGGCTGTGGGAGGGGGAGGAGGAGTGGGACGCTCAGTACGATGTGCGGCTGGTAGGGGACGGGACAAGCCACTTCTACTTCGCGAGCAGCGGCGACATGATCGGGCAGTGGTATGCCGAGGGGGACTGGTTCTCCTTCCTCACCGAGCCAGCCTGCGTCTGGTTCTAGATCCGCGACACAACAGAGCCCCCGGCCACTGGGCAGGGGGCTCTCGCTTGGGGAGGGCGGGGGCTAGAGCCGGCCCGAGATGTCCGTGACGTGCAGGAAGCGCCAGTCGGAGTTCGCGGCGGGAAGCGCCGTGTAGGCGAGGAGCAGCTGGCCAGCGCTGTTGAGCGTCAGCGCGGGCTCTCCGCAGGCCTTGAACTCAGTGGTGATCTCCACCGTAGAGGCGCCGTCGGTCGAGGAAATCCAGACGCTGTCCGACTTGGAGGGATCGTCGAAGGCATAGGCTACCCAACGGCCATCCGGGCTGATCGCGGGACGCGCCCGGTGGGGGAGCCTGATCCCCTTGGCGAGCACGCGCTTCCCGGAGCCGTCCTGGTTGATCACCGCGAGATCCCAGTTTCCCTGCCCACGCTCGTTGGTGAAGTAGACGATCTTGTCGTCCGCCGCGAAGTTGGGTCGGGTCTGATCCCCGTTTCCGCTCGCGACCACCGTCTCCACACCCGAGGACAGGTTGGAGAGGTAGATGGCCTCCACGTCATTCTTCTTACGGGTGAAGAGGATGTTCTGGGAGTCCGCAGAGAACTGCGGGAACATCTCGGAGCCAGGCGTGGAGGTGATCTGCTGGAACTTGTCGGTGTTCCGGTTCCAGCTCATCACGTCGCCACTGCCGGTGCTGTCGGTGACAAAGGCGAGCAGGTTCCCGTCCTGGGAGATCGAGGGGAAGGTGAGATCCCCAGGAGCCTTGGTGGAGGGGAGCATCTCGGCCGCGGCAGCGCCGCCGGGCGAGGCGTAGTAGAGGCGGAACGCGCCGCTCTGGTTGGACCCCTCAAAGACCATGATGCCCTGAGGGTGCCAGATCGGGTTCACCACCACCTGGCCGCCGCCCCCAAAGGCGCTGGCGCCTCCTGGGAGCTTGACCTCGGAAGCGGGAGACGCGACCGCGCCGGCCTTGACCTCAGAGACGTAGAGCTTGATGTCACCGGCGAAGCGGTTCACCTCGAAGGCCACGTACTTCCCGTCCAGCGACCAGACAGGGTGCTGCGCGTGCCCCTCACTGGAGAAGCGAACATCACCCGCGAGCGCGACGGAGGACAGCATCAGCGCCGCGGCGATGACGGAGGCGCTGCGAGCAAAGCCGCGAAGCCAGCGGTGGTGCGAATTCATCATCTGAGTCTCCTTAAAACATTCCAATCAAGCGAGAGGCCTAGCCTTCAAACCGCGGAACCTTGGGGACCAGCCCCACCCGGATCCCGACGCCGGTGTAGCTCCGGGTGGTGTCCGTCTGCCAGGAACCACCCACCTCCACAACACCCTGAAGCTTGCCAAAGTCCATCACACCGTATCCGGCGGAAAATTGCAGACCCCCAGCGAGGGCATAGCCCGAGTAACCGATGCTAGACCTGGGGTACTGGGTCGTGTCGAGGATCGGCTCGTTGGAAGTCCCCTCGACGATCCCATCATAGAAGTGGTCATAGACGCCGCTCCCCGAGGCGGCGATGAAGCCCCAGGTGGGGCCAAAGGCGACACGCACGTCGCCAGGGCGGTAGGCTGCGGACAGCGTACCGGTGATGTCATGGACCGAGTGGCCTCCGAAGAGCCCGGTATACCCCACTGTCGCGGCGACGGCGAAGGTCTGAGTGAAGCCCACCTCGCCCCCCATGACCGCGGTCACACCCGCCTCGGAGATGCTCGCAGGCTGGGCCTGCTCCAGATCCCCCTCGACCCGATCGGATGGCGCGCCGGAGGAGCCAAAGCCCGGCCCTAGGACAAAGAGCGGCCCGGCGTACACGATGAGCTCTGCCTCACCGCCGCACTTCTTCGGGACAACCACGTCCTGCCACTCCTCCCCGCGCTGCACCTCGAACTCGAAGCACCCCTCGATCTCATAGGTCCCCTCAGGGAGCATCCCGTCGAAGGACCCGGTCTCGCTCACCACGGTCTTGGCCCACTCGATGGCGAGGCGCTGGTCGGTGGCGAAGGGCATGGACGGCCGATTCAGCACGGGCCGCTTGCGCGCGTCACCCTTGATGTGGACCCGCCCGTACGAGGCGTCGATGTCAGCCATCGAGCTGACGATCTCCTCGGTAGCATCGATGGCACGCGCACGCTGGAGCCGCTCGTACACCTCCCAGGTCTTGCCCAGGTATCGAGCGGACTGGGCACCGATGTAGTGGACGTCGAACGACACGTCGACCCCAAGGTCCATCAGGCCCATATAGGAACGCTCGACACCGGCCCAGGCGTTCTTCGAAGCGAGCTTGTTGAGCTCTTCGATCAACCGCATCTTCTCTGCGATCTTCTCCTCCTCGCTGAGCGCGTAGGCGGTGGAGGGGAGCACGATCGGCGCAGCTGTGGCAGCAACGAGGAGAGCGAGCAGGCTGAAGCGCTTCATGACGAACTCCATTAATTGGCGGCATACCGACCGATATCGGCGTGCTCTCCCCACGGGTCGAAGAGAACTCTGGCGTACGGATGCGTGGGCTCTTGATCGGGCAACTCTAGCTCTTCTACCACTTCTCCCTTCAACATCACCAGCGCACGATGACACCAATTTCGAGCCTGCGCCATATCGTGGGTGACGAGGACACAGGCGGCGCCTGCCGGGAGGTTGTTGATCAGGTCTTCCAGGACCGTGTCCTGGCGGTCGGGATCGAGCCCGCTGGTGGGCTCATCCGCCACCACCAGCTTAGGCTCCAGCGCAAACACCCTGGCCAGGGTGACGCGCCGCTGCTCACCACCCGACATCTGACGGGGGAGGGCGTTGAGCCGGTGCCCCAGCCCAAGGCGCTCCAACATCGCGATCGCCTTGACCTTTGCGTCCGCCCTGTCCATACCCGCGAGCACGGTCAGAGACTCGACGACGTGCTCCAGCGCAGACTGCTGCGGGTCCAGGGCAGAGAGCGCGTCCTGCGGGATGTACTGGTACCGCACACGCTTCCGTCTCCGCTCCGCCTCACTCAGAGTAGACCACGCAGCCCCTTCCAGCAGGATGGCCCCCCCGCTGACCTCCTCAAGCCCGAGGATGAGCCGGGAGAGGGTGGTCTTTCCCGACCCCGACTGCCCCACCAGGGCCAACACCTCCCCCGCCTTGAGGTCGAGGTTGACGTCGATGACCGCCTTGACCTGCCGCTTGGGACTCCACGGCCATGGTCCGGACAGCACGAAGGTCTTGTGCACCCCTTGGAGCTGCACCACCGACTCCTCGGTGACGACGCGCTCTGCAGCATGGTTGCTCACGCCTCACCCCCGATCCGGACCACCACGTCAGCCACCCGCTCTACGGTGTCCATGTTGTGCGTGATCAGCAACAGCCCTACCCCGTGGGTCTTGGCGACCTCTAGCATGAGCTCAGTGACCACACGACGCAGCACAGGGTCGAGCCCCGTCTCTGGCTCGTCGGCGATCATGACCTTAGGCTGCGGCGCGATCGCGATCGCGAGCGCCGCTCGCTGCGCCATACCCCCAGACAGCTCGCCTGGTACGGCGAAGGCCGCCCGCGGAGGCAGTCCGACCTCCTGGAGCACCTCCGCGATGGCCACCCCGAGATCCGCTGGCTGGTTCTCGCGACGGGCAATCGCCTTCTCAAGCTGGTGCCCGATGGTCCGCCCGGGGTTAAGCGCAGAGCTCGCGGACTGAGGCGAGTAGGTGACGTACCCACCCCGCACCGCCACCGACTCCTTCTGGAGCCGCCGCTGGGCGCTCATCCCCACCCCTCTGACACCGTCAAACCAGTCCCGCTTGGGATCGAGCCCGGGATAGCGCAGCTCGCCAGCGACCAAGCCAGGGTTCACGTCGAGCACCCCCATCGCCGCCCTAGCAGAGAGCGACTTACCGGAGCCCGAGGCCCCAACCAAGGCCGTGACCCGCCCGCCGAGGACCTGAAAGCTCACGTCCTCCACCAGCAGCCGCTCTGAGGTGCGGATGGTGAGCCCCTTCATTTCAAGCAATAGCTCGTTCATTTAGCTCTCGCAGAGGCTCGAATGGCCTGCGCCATGAAGGCGACGACTCCAACCAGCACCAACCCCAGCAGCAGCGCGTGCATCAGGGGTTGGGCACCCAGGATGGCCGTGTAGCCAAAATACAGGAGCGACGCCCATGAATTCGTCGCATCCGAGTGGGTAAACGACGGCTGATTCCTGCTCTGCGCGAGGTAGGAGAGGGATATCTCAAGAAAGACCACCTGCATCGCCACCTCGGCCGCCTGGCGAGCGATGACGTTCCGAAGGTTCATCCAGACGATATGGACGAAGTAGATGCGAAAGGCGGAGAAGCCATGCGCCTTGAGCGCCTCCACGAATCGCGCGCCGCCGAGCCGCTCGGCTGTCGCCGCGGCCTCGTCCATGGCCCCAGGAGACGCGAGCAGCGCCCACACTAGGCCCACGGGCAGCAGACCCCGCCAGTCGAGGGGGACGACGAGGGCAACCACCAGGATCACGACCAGCCGCGGCAGCGCCCCGACCATCTCAGAGAACACCTGTAGGCCGGTGTCGAACCACTGAAGTCCCGCGGATCGAGCCAGCCCCGCAATGGTGGCCATCAAGGCGATGAACAGCCCGGCGACCACCGCTGGGACGGTGACGATGCGCGCCCCCTGCAGCGCGTACTCAGCGAGGGGAATCCCCATGGGATCGGTGCCGAAGGGCGGAAATTCGCTGGGCCCCACACTCCGCATCTTCAGATCGGGCGTGGACAGGAACTCGGGCGCCATCGCGGACATCACCATCAAGGCCGCAAGCACACCGATGCCCGCCCAGAACCACAGAGTTGCCAGCTTAGGACGCTTCACATCTGCACCTTGGGGCTGTAGCGGACGTACATGGCGATCCCTATCTCAAAGACCGCCTGGACCAGCAACATGGCACCAGAGAGCAGCGAGAACCCCCAGCCCGCCGCCAGCACCACCCCGAAGTCCTGAAGCAGGGTACCATCCCAGAGCAACTGCCCAAGTCCCGGGATCCCGAGCACCACCTCAACGATCACCGCGCCAGACAGGATGTGCAGCACACGAGACCGCATCTGCCCAACCAGCGCGGGCAAGACGTTGGGCAAGGCGTTGGAGAGGACAGACTCGCCGCGGAGCAGCGCCATCTGCACGTATCGCTGCTTGACCTCCTCCTGAAACACCGAACGCGTCCCCATCACCGCGCTGGCCAGCGCGCCGTCCGCCACTCCGAGCACCACCGCCGCAAGGAGAATCCGCAGCATCGCGGGCCACCCGTCCAGCGACAGCGCCCCGTAGGTGACCTCTACGTAGGCCGCAAACAGCAGCGCGAGGATGACGGCGGGGACTAGCCCGATCCCCTGCCAGAGGGCGTCCAGCCGCTTGGAAAACACTCCCAGCGCAGCCCCGAGGCTCCCAAGCAGGATGGGCACCATCGCCAAACCAACCACCATCGACGACACCGGCACCGACTCGAGCAGCAGCTCAAGCACGGGGATGCCCTGCGCTACGCGCCACGACCTCCCAAAGTCACCCTGGAGCGCGCTCGTAAGCCAAGCCCAGTAGAACCCCCAGGGCCCATCATTGAGGTGAAACCTATCCCGCAGCGCCTCGGTTCCATCACAAAAACCCGGGGGGCAGAGGATCTCAGCCGGATCACCCGGGAGTGCCCAGAGCACGCCCGTGATGAACGCCGGAATGATAAACGGTAGCAAGACCGCCGCAACGATCCGCACAAGCGGTCTAATCCACCAAGCCACGCTGACTCCAGTAGGGCCTCAGACGCAGCCCCCTACCCCTCGAAGGTCCAACCCTCGAACTCAGTGAAGTAGAAGTAGGGAGCGATAATGTTGTTACGAACTTCGTTACGCCACGCGCTCTTGGTGTCGAGTTTCCACAGGAAGAGATAGGGCAGATCCTCAGCCAGATAGGCGTGAAGCTCGTGGTAGGCGTCCTTGGCCTCAGTGTCGGTGCGCGCCCCCTCGAACCTGTCGAGGATCGCGTCCACAGCGGGGTTCGAGTAGTTGAAGATATTCAGCGGCCCCTTGCCACCCTTGCGGGTGTGAAACAGCGAATTGACGTCCTCAACCAACCCGAAGGACCATTTGCCGATGAGCAGGTCGTACTCGGGCAGCTGCCCAGTGACCGCCTTACGGTTCCAGGTGTCCGCGGTGACCTTGTAGACCTGACGGTCGAAACCGGCTGCCTGCAGCTGATTCCCGATCTGGTTCAGCAGATCCTTCGCCTCAGCGTCTAGCGGCGCGTTCATGCCGATCTTGAAGGACACGGGCTGACCGCCCACCACCCACTTGCCTAGCTGCTCGGTGGCGCCAGAGGACGTCATGAGCTCCTGCACCTTGGCCCGATCGGAGCGCTCCACGGACTGCACCTGCCGGTTGTAGTAGGGCGAGGACTGCACGAACGGCCCTGAGACGAACTCACAGGGAGGGTTGGGATCGTCCTTCTCGACACCGATGGTGAGCTCTCTCAGCTCGGTCCGATCGATGGAGTAGTTGAGCGCCTGCCGGACCTTCACGTCCCGCTGGGGTCCCCTGGTGGTGTTGATGGCCACAAACCACCAGGAGCGGAGATCGTAAGACTTAAGTGCTACATCGTCCGACGCCGCGACCTCGGGGCGCAGCGGCGGCGCCACAGCGATGACCCCCTGCACGCCGGCGTTGATGAGCGTCTTGATCTGAACAAACGGGTCCCCGCCCTCGGCGAGGGTCAACACCTGAATACGGGGGTTCTGGTGCGCGTTGGGGACGGCGGTGAACTTCACCGCCTGACGGCCCTGGGAGCCCTTCATGGGTCCGGTGCCAATGGGCCGGGTTGAGAAGTCCTGATCAGGGCTGATGGCGGTGCTGGTAAAGGCATGCTTGGGCAGCACCGAGAAGCCCACTCGCTCCCGCGGGTTGTGGAACACCTTGGTGAAGGTGATGACCGCCGAGCCTTCCTTATCGTTCGCGGCGCAGGACTCAATGGACTCTTTGTAGCCCTTGGCGATGGGCGAGGGGGTGCCGGGGTCAAGCATCGCGTCGACTGTGAAGCACACGTCACTTGCCGTGAGCGGCTTGCCATCATGCCACTTCACGTCGGAGTTGAGGAAGATCTTGAGCTCGCGGCCGTTCTTCTCAAATCGGGTGACGAGCCGGCTCTTCAGCTTGTTGTCCACCGCGTCGCGGTAGAAGAGGCGATCGAACACCAGCTCGTGAGACCGGTAGTCCACCATCGACCGAGCGAAGAGCGGGTTCATGGTGCTGGGCAGCGACTCCTCGTAGTAGGAAACGCTGGAGCCCGCCATCAATGCGGTGCCTGCGAGGCCCAGGGCCAGCAGCAAGTTGCGCGTACGGTTCATCGACGAACTCCTCTAGATTCCAACGCCGCCAACATTCCCTCTCTCCCTACCCACGCGAATCGCGAGGGCGTCTAGCGCAAACCGCGCTATTTCAAGAGAGGGATACCGGCGTGAGTGACTATGAATAATATCTGCCCCGCGCATCGGGTAGCGGTTTCCCGCGTCCCAGGCGGCGAGAGAGAGCAGCCCTACAGCACATCGGGCCTCATCCTCGCTCCGCTCCATCGCGTTGATCCTGAGAATACCACCGGTCTTCTCATTCCCCTCTGCGGCAGCGACAACGGCGAGCTGGCGAAGCAGCCCTACCGTGAGCACCCGCGCGAAGGTCCGATGGAAGGGCAGCGCGGCACCGGCCTTCGCCTCGAGATCTCCCTTCAACCGATCCCTCAGGTCGCCGACCAGGTCGAGCGCAAGCTCGCTGTCCAGCGCCCCATCCTTTCTCGCAGCGAAGGCGATGGCCGCGATGAGGCTGCGGTCGCGCCAGGTGTCCACCGCTGCGGCTCCCTGCGCCCCGGTGACGGCGGCCATGAAGGCCCCATCCGCGGGGGTCCCGAAGTCAGACCCAAAGAGCAACTCCAAGGGAAGGTCCTGATCTCCCGCCACCTGCGGCTCCACCGGGAGCTGGTACCTCGCTGCGTAGAGGTCCAACAGCGGAGCCTGATCACCAGCGAGCTGATCCGCGACCCGCTCGTGCCAGAGGGCGAGGGCCAGCATGGCGCTAGGATCACCGAAGGAGACCTCAGTCTCGACCTCTCCCCGCTCCGGCAGCACGTAGCTGGCAGAAGAGCCAATCTCGGGCCACACCCCTGGGGAATCCTCTGGAAGCGAGAGCGGAAGTGCGCTCAGGTCCGGCGGCCACACCGCACCGGAGTCCATCCAGGCAAGCCAGGGAGCGCTCCACGCGGCCGAGGGTCCGTCGGTGGGAAGCGAGGCTCTGGCGGCCTGTGCCTTGTCCACCTGCCCCAGGAGCAGGTAGGACACCATGAGCACCTGAGCGGCACCCGCGGGGTCGGTCTCCTGCGGGGTCAGGCCGTAGGTCTGCACGTAGGACTGAGCGGCCACCAGCGCCGCCTGCTTGAACATCAGAGAGGTCTCGAGGTGCGCCCTGGCTCCGGCCAAGCCACCCACTGGCCCCAGCAGCTCAACCGCGCTGCGGAGGTCTCGCTTCATCACCAGGTCGATCCAGCCCTGTTGCGCGGCGTAGACCTGAACCGCCGCCTCGTCGGCGACGAGCATCGGCCAGCTACCAGCGATGAGCGCTGCCGGAATCTCTGGTCCCGGCACCACCGCCTGCTCACCGGCAGGTGCGGGGTTCTCAGCAGGCGCTCCGCATCCACCGAGCAGCACGCCGGCGAGTAAGAGCCCCCTGGCACCAGAGCCCAGCGCGCTCATCATTGGCCCTCGCAGTACTCGGCGGTCCCCGCGGCAGAGACGCACAGCTGCAGGGCCTTGGTCGTGTCCTTTCCAGCGGCCTTGGCGTACTCGTACCACTCCCGAGCGTACACCTTGGTCTGGTTGCGAGCCTCAGAAACCTGTCCCTTCGTCTCGTCCGTGGGATTCACGGCGTTCTTCTCCTCCGCGGCCTGCCACAGGGTCTGCGAGGCGGCGGCCCGCAGCTTGTACAGGCTGTACACCCGAGTAGTGTAGGTGTCGCCGGTCCACACCGTGCGGTTTTCAAGGGCCACGTTGGACCACTTGATCACGCCGTAGGCCCGAGACGCCCCACGCTTGTTCAGGTACAAAGCGTACTTGTAGCAAAGATCCGGATCGGACTGGTCGACGTCCTCCAGGTGCCGCTTCATGAGCTTCGCCCACTCCTGCTGGTCGCCCTTGGAGTAGGCGTTGGTCATCAACACCCGGGAGATACGATCCTTGTCGGTCTGCTTGCCCGCTGCGGCGAAGGACGCCTCTAGACAGGCGGTCTGCCCGTCGCTGAGCTTCCCCATCATCGCCGAGGGCTCGAGCTTGACGATGTTGTCGCAGGAGTCATCCACCACCACCGGGGCAGCGGGCGTCACCGCGGAGATCAACGCCGCGGGGGGCTCGGGCGTCGCCGCCGGTGCCTCCACCGCCGCGACCGCGTCGGTGCCCTCGGCCGCGACCGGGCGGGTCAGCGCGCCGGGACGGGTCATCCCACCGGTGGCGGCCGGTGCCTCCACAGGCGCCTCGGTCCTGGCGGTGCTCTCGACAGGGGGGGGGGCCGCGACCCCTGCGGGCTCAGCGGTTCCAGCCTCAGCGCCACTGGGACGGACGGAGCTGCCCGGACGGGTCATGCCGCCCTCATGCGGCGCAGCGACGGGCTCGGCCGTCCCACTCCCAGGTCGGACCATCGAGTTGCCCCGGTTGGGGACCGGCTCCTCAGCCCGAGCGAGCTGAGTGCCCCGCGAGGGGGGGGTGACGTCGGCAGCCGGACGGCTGGTGGCCGCCGGGCGGCTCGGCTGCGCCGCAGGTGCCGCTACAGGTACAGGCTCAGCCTTGGCTACCCTGGCCTCGCCGGTGTAGGGCGACAGGTCGACGAACGGCGAGAAGGCCGCGGTCGCCTGCAGGTCGAACCACGCCACCCGCATGTCGCCGGGGGTGGGGTTGCCCTGTCGGTCCCGCCCCAGCTCTGGAGAGACCACCTGCCCCCCCTGGATACATGAGGCCCACCCGTCCTGGCACGGGAGGGTCGGAAATGCAGCCTCGAAATCTCCCCACCCCGCGTAGGCGGTAGAGGTCGCGGCAAGACCGGTCAGCATTGCGAGCACGAGAGTCAGCTTGTGCATGGGAGGCTCACCTTGAGAAGGTTGGGGTTACTCGGCCCCGTCAATTGGCTTGTCGCGACCGAACTGGATGACGGGATCGTCCATCTCGTCGTCCTCGAGAATGACGCTCATCTTCTCAAGCTGAACGGTCGCACGGTTCTTGCGCTTACGGATCTGGTACGAGATCTTCTGGGTGACGTAGCCCGGAGCGGAGATCTCCAAGGTGAGGTCCATGCCCTTCTCAAAGATCAGCTCTGATCCATCGGGGAGATAGAGCACATCGGTCGTCCACTCGCCATTGCTGGTGTTGACCCTGTGGCGGTCAGCCTCAGCGGGGTGGCGGATCACCGCGGTGGGGATCGGCGCGCCGGCCTGGTCTACCACCACGATCGTCACGTCCAGACCCAAGTCACCCGCGAGCGCCGGGGCGCTCAGGGTCATCAGGCCAACAGAGAGGGCAATGGTCTTCCAGAGGTTCATCATCAGCGGCTCTCCAAGAAGGTCTTGAGGGTTCCGGCAGGCACGACGCGCTTGGCGACGCCTCCTGCGCCCACCGCTGAGAGACACCTCGCCCCGGCGTAGGATTCCTGCTCTCCGACAAGCTCCTTGGCGATGGCCTTGTCCTCAGTCAGACAGGCGGCGGTGGCCATGGCGTCCGCGAGCCCGTCGGCAGGGGCGCCACCCGCGGCGAGCTTCTTGAAGGTCTCCAGCCCTGCTGCGCCGTCGCCATCGGCCACATCGGCCATCGCGCGGATCGCCTGAACACGCCACCCCTGCCCCTCGGGCGGGAAATCGATCGAGTCGAGCAGCTCGCGGGCCACATCTGGCTTGCCGGACGTCACCGCGCGGCTGGCCCAGATCAGGAGCTGTGCCGACTTGTTCTCATCCTCGGGGAGCATCCCGACCAGCTCGACCACGGTCTCCACCGCGTCCGCCCGGCGGTTCAGCGCCCACAGGGCGGTCACCTCGGCCATGCCCGCCTGAGCACCACCTGCCTCAAGCATCTCGAGGTACCTTGAGGCGGTCTGTCCAACCTGCCCGCCAGCAGACGAGGCTTCCTTGAGGAGCGCGACGGCCTTGTCGCTCTCCAGGTCGGTGAGGTGCACCTCGGCGGCGAGCACTTTGCCTGCGGGGAGCCCGGAGGCGATCCCGTGCTCACGCACCGCGTCCAGGTTCCCCTCTTCCAGGCCAACCAGCGCACGGCGGAGCTTGATGTTGCCGAGCTCCTCCCCAGCGTTGGGCTCTGCCTCCGCGAGGATCTTGTCGGCGGCGCCGTAATTCCCCGAGAGGGTCTTCATATACGACCGGCCGGTGACCACACACAGCTGGGACTTCCCATCCGCGGCCAGCGCCTCATAGGCAGCCTCTGCCCCCGCCAGGTCACCACTTCGAAGCAGAGCCTGCGCGTCGTTGCAGATCTCTGGTCCTGCTGATCCCATGATCATGTCGCAGCCAGCGAGACCGGCGATCACCAACACCACGGGAACAATACGTAACGCCCTCATTGAGACTCCTGTGAGATCCACGCCCACGACCTGAATCGCCTGTTTTTGCCACATGTGGACATCAGATACAACCAAGCTCAGACAAGCAGCGCCGCATGACTACCGTGAATCGGCCGGCTGCGCCAACCTCTCGGCGAACCGCCTGAGGAGAAACCGCCAAAGACCCCATGAAATATTGCGTCATGCGCCTCCGCTCACGCGAGGGGCTGCCCACCGATGGATCAGCTCCGCGGCCTCCCCGGTAGCGTGACACCGGAGCAGGTCCTGGCGCAACGCGTCCGCTCCGGGCACCGCCAGGGCGTAGAATTTGCTCAGCTGCTTGAAGCGACCAAGCGCCCCCTTGTCGCTCCGGCTCTGCTCCCTGTAGGCCTCTAGGTATGCCAGCCACACCGCGACCCGTTCCTCCACCGTGGGCGGCGTGAACGGCGCTCCCCTCCCCCAGGCCGCGATCTGGGCGAAGGTCCACGGATCACGCACGGCCCCCCGCCCGACCATCAGGCCGGCGGCGCCGGTCTGTTCCAAGGCCTCCCGCGCCTCGGCGATCCCGAGGATGTCCCCGTTGGCCACCACCGGGATCTTGACCGCGCTCACCACTTGTCCTACGGTGTCCCAACGCCTGGTCCCGCCGTAGCCCTGCGCCTTGGTCCGCCAGTGGACGGTCACCAGGTCCGCCCCCTCCCCCTCGCAGATGCTCGCGATCTCCGGGGCGTTGAGAGCGTCATCGTCCCAACCCGCCCTCATCTTCACCGTGAGCGGACAGCGGACAGCGGCGCGAACCCGCCCCACAATCTCGCGCACCAGCGCCGGATCCCGCATCAGCGAGGCGCCACCGGAGTGGGCGACCACCTGCTTGGAGGGGCACCCCATGTTGAGGTCGACCACGTCGGCGCCAAGATCCTCCACCACGTGCCGCGCGCCCTGCGCCAGCACCTCGGGATCCCTGCCGTAGAGCTGCACCGCGACAGGGTGCTCGCCCTCGTCTACCGCCACCATCTCTCGAAGCTTCCCGCGCGCCGCAGGGAGGCCCTTGGCCGGTACAAATTCCGTGCAGGTCAGCCCCACCCCGCCGATCCTGCGCAGGGTGCGGCGGAAGATCACGTCGCTGATCCCCTCCATAGGCGCCTGCAACAGCGGAGGATCCAGCAGCACCGCGCCCAGGCGGATCGGCGACAGCAACGGCGTCGCTCTACTTCTTGTCGAGGTAGGTCTGGAGCGACTCGTTCACCTTCGTCAGGTTCGGCGTGATCATCTTGACCACGAAGCCCTCGATGGTGGTGGCCATCTTCCCCGCGAGCAGGCGGGGCACGGGCAGCGCCTTGGGGTCGATGGTCAGATCACCGGTCAGCACGACCTTGGTGGTGTTGGCGTCGATCTCCTCGAAGGTGTTCCTGCCCGCGCAGATCACCGCGTCGGTGAAGGCCCCGGTCTTGAGCCTCCAGGCGACGAAGAAGCCCGCGTCATCCCAGTCGGCAAAATCGTTCCACTTCATCATCTCGGGCTTGATCACCGTCTGCATCGCCCTGGGGAGGTCTGCGCTGCTGACCCACTCGTTGTGGAGCGACACGCCCGCGGCGTTGTCCTCGCGCTTGTGGACGATGATCTCCTTGATGTCCGGCATATAGTCTCGGGCGATCTCTGGGAGATTGTCGCGGTAGGCAGCGTATACTGCGGCGCGAGGATGGCGGATGATGGACTCGCTGCGAATCTCCATGGCGGCTCCAGCTTGGGCTAAGAGTAGATGGGTTCCCTGCACCTGGCGCGTAGGCGCTGCCAGCGGAACCTGACACAGTTACCACAGAGTGAGGCGAGGGTCACCCTCCGGAGGTCGCGTGCGGGTTGCCAGGCTCCTTTCTGAACACGAACCGGCGATGGAGGAGCTCCTCCTGGGCGAGGTGGAGGTCAACCTCTTCCTCCTCGCGATGCTGGAGGGGTGGGAGGTTGACCGCCTGCCCTGGGTGGGGGTGCTGGACGGAGACGCGCTGAGGGCCGTCGCGCTGGTGCTGCCAGGGCAGGTCGCGGTGGCCTACGCCCCTGAGGCCGCCCACGGGGCGCTGATGGGCAGCGCCGCGCCCCCCTTTCAGCCCGACACCCTCGTCATCGGGCCTCGGGACGCCTCGGACCAGCTCTGGAGCACCTGGGCCTCTGGCCAGCGCTGGGGGCGCCGCTACAACCAGCGCCTGTACGTCGCGCGTGAGCCCTCCGCGAGATCTACCCTCCCTGGCCTGCGCCTCGCGAGGGCAGCCGACGAGGAGGAGCTCTTGGCGCGCTCCATCCAGATGGAGATCGACGACCTCGGCTTCGACCCCTCTACCCGCAACCCCGAGAGCTTCAGGTACTCGGTGCAGCGACGGATCCAGGAGGGGCGCACCTGGGTCCTGGAGGAGGGCGGTCGCCTGCTCTACCACATCAACGTGGGGGTGCAGGTGAGCTGGGGCTGCCAGATCGGTGGCACCTACGTGCCCCCCGCGCTGCGCGGCCAGGGGATCGCGACCGAGGCCACCCGCCAGATCGTCTCGCGGCTCCTGGAGCGCAACCCGATCGTCACCCTCCACGTCAACGAGGCCAACACCCCTGCGGTGCGCGTCTACGAGCGCGCTGGGTTCCAGCGGGCCGCCCCCTTCCGCCTGATCACTACCCCCGCGCGTCCGGAGACACAGCGATGATCACCCGATCCGAAGGTTTCTCACAGGCCATAGAGGACGCCGTCGCGCAGGTCGAGGAGCGCACCGACGCGGAGGTGGTGGTGGTGCTCGCGGAGCGCTCGGGCAGCTACCGCGACCTCGCGATGGTCGCGGCCACCGCGCTGTCGCTGGCCCTGCTGGTGGCGCTCTTCTTCGCCCCCTGGACCTTTCACCCCGTGGGGATCTCGCTGGAGATCGCCGCGTTCTGGGCGATAGCCACCTGGGCCCTGGACCGCACCTCGCTCCCCCGCCTGCTCGCTGGGGCGCGGCGGCAGCGCGCACAGGTGCGAGCGGCGGCGCGCGCCGAATTTGTCGCGGAGCTGGTCCACGCCACCCCCCACCGCACGGGGGTGCTGGTGTACGTCTCCGCGCTGGAGCGCGAGGTGCTCCTCCTGCCGGATCTGGGCGTCGAGGGGCGCGTTCCCGCAGGGCTGTGGGCCGATCTGGTGCCCAGGTTCCACCACGCGGACCTCCCCGCCTTCCAGAGCGCCCTCGCCGCGATGGGAGGGGTGCTCGCCGCCCACATCCCCAAGCTGGAGGTCGACGAGGTGGACCTCCCCAACGCCCCCAGGGTGCGCAAATGAGCCTCTCCTCCACCGTCGCGCGGATCACCGCGAGCCCCAGGGCGCGCGCCCTGCTCACCACCGGGCTCCTCACCGGGCTGCTGGTGATGGAGCTGGTCCTCGCCTCCGACGCGGAGGCCAGGGTAGGGGGCGGGAGCTCCTGGTCCTCGGGACGCAGCTCTGGGCGCTCGTATAGCGGAGGGGGCAGCTCCTACAGCTCCAGCCACAGCTCGGGCGGGGGGGGCGAGGGCGAGCTGCTCATGCTGCTGATCCACCTCCTGATTCGGTACCCCACGGTGGGGATCCCGCTGGTCCTGGTGGTGGGTCTCTTCTTCCTCTTCAACCGGAACAACCGCAGCGCTCGTCGGTGGTCCAACGGGGACGCGGGAGCGCTGCCCCCGCCCCGACCGGCCGACCGGTCGCGCGTCTCGCTTCGGGACCTGGCCCGGGTGGACTCCGGCTTCTCCGAGCCAGTCTTCCTGGACTTCATCCAGCTCATCCACCGGAGGGCAACGGAGGTGGCCGCGGGGGGCGGCGAGCGGGAGGCGCTCACCCCCTTCGTCGCGCCGGGCGCATGGGACCAGCTCCAGACGCTCCACCGGGGGGTCTCCCAGGTGGAGCAGGTGATCCTGGGAAGCGTCGAGGTGGCCAGCCTCGACCTCAAGGGACCCCGCCAGCGGCTGCGGGTGCTCCTGAAGAGCAACAGGCTCTGGACCAGGGAGGGCAAACAGCAGCGGGTCTACATGGAGGAGCTGTGGACCTTCCAGCGGAGCGCGGGAGCGGTGTCCCTCCCACCGGAGGACACGCTGCGGCTCGGCTGCCCCTCGTGCGGGGCGGCGGTGGAGACCGATCCGATGGGCGCATGCACCCACTGCGGCACCCCGATCACCAAGGGGCAGCTCCAGTGGCAGCTGGCGGAGACGAGCCTCACTAGGGACGGCCAGCCCAGGATCGTCCGCCCGCCAGAGGTAGGCCGGTCGGACGGAGGTGACGAGCCCTCGGTCTTCGAGCCCACAGTCAAATCCAATCAGCTGGCGGTGGAGCTGCGCGGGCTGCTGGGCCGGCACCCGGACTTCAAGCCCAAGGCCTTCCAGCAGCACGTCACCGACGTGTACATGGCGCTGCAGAGCGCCTGGTCTTCGGGCGCGTGGGGCGCTGCCAGGCCGCACGTCACCGACGCCCTGTACCAGACCCTGCGCTTCTGGATGGATGGCTACGCCGCCGCGGGGATGCGCAACCAGCTCGACGAGGTCCAGCTCTCGAAGATGGAGATCGTCCGGGTGGAGATGGACGCCTGGTACGAGGCGATCACCCTCAGGATCTGGGGGTCGATGAGAGACTACGTCGTGGATCGGGACGGCAAGGTCATCGGCGGAAACGCGCAGGTCAGCAGGCGCTTCTCCGAGTACTGGACCTTCATCCGCGCCCAGGGCACCGGCAGCGCCTCCCACGACGGCGGCACCTGCCCGTCCTGTGGGGCGCCGCTCGACAGAGTGTCCCAGACGGGCGTGTGCGGCTACTGCGACACCAAGCTCTCGTCGGGGCGCTTCGACTGGGTGCTGTCGCGCATCGATCAGCCGGACGTGTACCGTGGGTGACCTGGACCGGCTCCAGGCCGAGGTGCTCCGCTTCGCCGCCGAGCGCGACTGGGATCAGTACCACTCGCCGCGCAACCTCGCGATGTGCCTGTCCGTCGAGGCCAATGAGCTGCTGGAGCTGTTCCTCTGGTCCGCGGACGGGGGCCCCCAGCCGATCACCGCCCAGCGGCGGGGCGAGGTGGCGGGAGAGGCGGCGGACGTGATGATCTGTCTGCTGAACCTGTGCGCCAGGATGGACATCGACCTGAGCCGGGCGGTGGAGGAGAAGCTCGCGGTGGCCGCTGCCAAGTACCCAGCAGAGCGGGTGCGGGGCAAGGCCCTGAAGTACGACGAGTACGACGAGTGGGAGGGCTAGAGCGCCCTACCCACCGAAGGGCAGGTGCTGCCAGGCGCGCAGGTGGCGCGCCACCGCCGCGTAGCTCCAGGGCTCAATGTCGGCGGTCCCCCGCGCCGCGCCGTGCTCCAGGCCCAGCTTGTCGCACATCCGCCGCGCGAAGCGCATCCTGCCCCTGCGCCCCACCGGGAGCCTGAGGCCCAGCACAACGTAGTGGTGCACCGCGAGGGCCCCCACCAGGAGGTGGATGGACGCGTCGCGGTCCGCCTGGCACACCACGGTGCGCAGGCCCGCCTCCGCACGGAGCGTCAGCAGCTCACACAGGACCTCGACCACCGCGGGCCTGTTGCGGAGCCACACCGGACCGTCCAGGACCAGGGAGGGTGCGCTGAGCAGCTCCTCCGACCATCCAAGGGCGCCGATCCGATCGACCAGCGCGGCCTGAACCGCCTTGGCGTCCAGCTCATGCGCCCCGGTACCCGACAGCCGCCGCGCCACAGAGGTCTTCCCCGACCCTGGGGGCCCGAGGACAAACACCACGCGGCGCTCCCGGACCCTGCGCGGAATGGGCTTTCCACCCAGGAATTCCGTGCTGGTTCCGGTGACCAGCGCGGGGGTGCCTGCGCCAGTCGACCGCTCCTCTGTCTTCGCTACGACCAAGCTGGCGCTCTCCGATTCCACAAGAGGGTAGTGCCCCCCGCCCGCCCGCTACAACGGCCCGGAGGGTGGCCCCGAGATATCCGCTGTCCAGGCCAGCTACAAGGCGCCCCTCAGCGGGGATCGCGCCACCACCGGGCGATCCCCGCGGGGCGCCGCCGATCAGCCGGGGATCACCGCGTGCTCGCGAATGTAGTCCACGATCTGATCGAGGGTGGATCCCGGCGGGAACACCGCGGAGACACCGGCCTCGAGCAGGCCAGGGACGTCATCCTCGGGGATGATGCCGCCGGCGATCACCAGCACCTCGTCCAAGCCCTCCGCCTTGAGCTGCGCCGCGATCTCGGGGACCAGCCGGTTGTGGGCTCCCGAGAGGATGGACAGGCCGACCACCTGCACGTCCTCCTCCAGCGCGGCCCGCACGATCGCCTCCGGCGACCGGTGCAGCCCGGTGTAGATCACCTCCATCCCCGCGTCGCGCAGGCCGCGGGCGACCACCTTGGCCCCACGGTCGTGCCCGTCCAGCCCTGGCTTTGCCACCAGCACTCGGATCATCGCGCTCACGACAGCACGCCCTTGGCGATAACCAGCCGCTGGATCTCCGAGGTGCCCTCGTAGATGGTCGTGATGCGAGCGTCCCTGGTGAGGCGCTCCACCTCGTACTCGCGGGAGTAGCCGTAGCCACCGTGGATCTGCATCGCCTCGTAGGCGCAGAAGTTGGCGGTCTCAGACGCGAACACCTTGGCCATCGAGCAGAGCTCCGAGGCGCGCTGTCCGGCGTCCTTCGTCGCCGCGGCCTTCCACACCAGCAGGCGCGAGGCCTCGATGCGGGTGGCCATGTCCGCGATCTTGAACTGGATGGCCTGGTGCTTGGAGAGCGGCTTTCCGAAGGTCTTGCGCTCGTTGGCGTAGGCCACCGCCAGATCCAGCGAGCGCTGGGCGATGCCGAGGGCCTGGGCGGCGATACCGATGCGCCCCCCGTCCAGGGTGGCCATCGCCACCTTGAAGCCGTCGCGCTCCCCGAGCAGCATATTCTCGGCGGGGACGAACATGTCCTCGAAGACCAGCTCCGAGGTGCCCGAGGAGGTGATCCCGTGCTTGTCCTCGATCTTGCCCACCGAGTAGCCGGGGTAGCTGCTCTCGGTGATGAAGGCGCAGACGCCCTTGTAGTGGGAGGCGGGGTCGAGGTTCCCGTAGGTCACGGTGATCTCGGCCTGGGGCCCGTTGGTGATGAACACCTTGGAGCCGTTGAGCCTGTAGCCCCCCTCCACCGGGGTAGCCTTGGTCTTCTGGCCGCCGGCGTCGGAGCCCGCCTCTGGCTCGGTGAGGGCGTAGCAGCCCAGCCGCTCGCCCGTGGCGAGGGGGGTGAGGTACTTGAGCTTCTGCTCGTGCGTCCCGAACTTCAGGATCGGCCAGCCAGCGAGGCTGTTCTGCACGCTCATGATCACGCCCACCGAGGCGTCGGCGTACGAGACCTCCTCCAGGGCGGCGACGTAGGCCAGCATGTTGAGGCCGGCTCCGCCGTACTCCTCGGGGACGAACATCCCCAGGAAGCCCATCTCAGCCAGCTGCGCCACCAGCTCGGCGGGGAAGGCGTGGCTCTTGTCGCGGTCTCCGGCGCCAGGGAGGATCTCCGCCCGAGCGAAATCCCGGGCCAGGTCACGGATCTGCTGAATGTCCTCTGAGAGTGCAAACACTGTAGCTCCTGTTGGCGCGGTGCGCCGGCCCCAATGGGGCGAGAGAGAGGGAGGGAGAGAGTGGGACTAGCCTTGGTCGGGCGCGCCGGCGAAGGCCGCGGGGCGCTTCTCCAGGAAGGCGGACATGCCCTCCGCCTGCTCCTCGCTCGCGAAGCAGAGGGCGAACAGGTGGCGCTCCGCCGCCAGACCGGCCTTGAGATCACCGTCCGCGTGGTCCTGCACCGCGCGCTTGGCGAAGCTCACCGCGACACCGCCCGCGGAGCGGATCTCGTCCGCCACCGCCAAGGCCTCCGCGAGCACGTCCTCGCCCACCTTGCGGGAGGCGATGCCCATGGACACCGCCTCGTCGGCGCCGACCATCCTGCCGGTCAGCACCAGGTCCAGCGCCCTGGCCTGGCCGACCCTGCGGACCAGGCGCTGAGTGCCGCCGAAGCCGGGGATGACCCCCAGCTTGACCTCTGGCTGGCCGAAGCGGGCCCTGGGCCCCGCCAGCACGATGTCGCAGGCCATGGCCAGTTCACAGCCGCCACCCAGCGCGAAGCCCGACACCGCCGCGATCGTGGGGATGGAGAGCCCCTCCATTCGCGACAGCACCCGCTGCCCCTCCTCGGCGAAGCGCTCCGCCGCGAGGATGTCGAAGCCGCGCATCTCAGCGATGTCAGCGCCCGCCACGAACGCCTTGCCGCCCGCGCCGGTGAGGATCATCACCCGCAGGGAGCGATCCGCCTCCACCTCCGCGATCACCTCGCCCAGCCGCACCATCACCTCCGGCGAGAGGGCGTTCAGCGCCTTGGGTCGGTTGATGGTGACGATGGCGACCGGCCCCCTCCGCTCCAGCAGGACGACGCTCATCACGCACCCCCAGAGTAGTCGTAGAAGCCCCTGCCCGACTTTCGCCCCAGCCAGCCGGCCTCGACGTACTTGGTGAGCAGCGGGCAGGGCCGGTACTTGGAGTCGCCGCCCATCCCGTCGTGGAGCACCTGCATGATGGAGAGGCAGGTGTCCAGCCCGATGAAATCCGCCAAGGTGAGGGGCCCCATTGGGACGTTGGTGCCGAGCTTCATGGCCACGTCGATGTCCTCGACGCTGCCGATACCCTCGTAGAGGGCGTAGACCGCCTCGTTGATGTAGGGCATGAGCACCCTGTTGACGATGAAGCCGGGGATGTCGCGCGCCAGCACCGTGGTCTTGCCCATCTCCTGCGCCAGAGCGTTCACCCGCTGGTAGGTCTCGTCCGAGGTCGCGAGCCCGCGGATGATCTCCACCAGCTTCATCACCGGCACAGGGTTCATGAAGTGCATGCCGATGACCAGATCGGGCCGCTTGGTGCGCGCCGCGATCGCGGTGATCGAGATCGACGAGGTGTTGGTGGCGAGGACCGTGTCCTCCCCCACGATGGACGAGATCTTCTCGAACAGGCTGTACTTGAGCTCCACCCGCTCTGTGGCCGCCTCGACCACCAAATCGCAGCCAGCGAGCGCCTCCATCTCGGTGGTGAAGCTCAGCCGGGCCAGGGTGGCGTCGGCGTCTTCCTGCGTGAGCTTGCCCTTGCTGACCATGCGCCCGAGGTTCTTGGCGATCAGGGCCCTGGAGCGCTCCAGCACCCCCTCAGCGATGTCCACCACGGTGACGGGGTAGCCGGTCTGCGCTGCGACGTGGGCGATACCGCCACCCATCTGGCCCGCGCCGACCACACCGATTCTGCGAAAATGCATACAACACCTCTCTCTCAGGGGGACATGCGGGTAACATCGGCCCCATGCTCTCACAACCGCCCACCATGAACCTCTCCGCGACCCTCTATGGCAGGGAGGGCGCCCTGGAGCGCGCGGTCGCGGCGGCCCGGCAGGGAAAGATCTCGCTCTGTGGCCCAGCGGGCGTCGGTACCAGCGCCCTGGCGGCGGGAGTGGCGGCGGCGCTGATGCGGGGCGGCGACGCGGGCGGCGCCCACCTGGTGCGGATCACTCCGTGGACCCAGCCAGAGGACGCCACCAGAGCGCTGGGGATCGCCCTGGGCCTGTCCCTCCCAGGCGACGAGGCCTCGCTCCAACGTGCCCTCGACCGGGAGGAGCGCATCGTCGTCGTGCTCGACGACGCCGATCTGGCGCCTCAGTCCCTCGGCCACCTGCTCCGACTGGGCCCCAGGGTCTTCTGGATCGCCACCGGGCGGACAGCGGCGCTCGGCGAGGCCATCGCGGTGAGCCCGCTCTCCGACGAGGCGCTGACCCACCTGCTGCCCGAGGGGGTGGCGCCCGCGCCCTTCCAGGGCAACCCCCTGCTCGCCACCCTCGCGAGGCACACGGGGGACTCCACCCCGCAGCAGCTGCTCGCGGGCCGGCCCGCGGCGCTCCAGAACCCCTGGAGCGCCGCGCCCCAGGATGGGACCCCGTGGACCCATGAGGCGAGCGGGGCACCGCGCCGCGCGGTGCTCGAGTGGTACGGGCTGGGCATGGTCCCCGACCCCGAGGCGCTCGGCGCGGGGGTCCTCCGGGAGCGTGCTCACCTGATCAAGATCGCGACCGGATCGCCAGAGGCCCCCTCGCACCAGGCGGTGATGCGCCTCAGACAGGCCGCGCGCCTCCCGGACCCGGAGAGCGCCTCGCTCGCAGGCGCCGCGGCGGCACGACAGCTGATGCGCTTCTCCCAGGTCCCGGAGGCGATCGCGCTGATCTACGACCTGCTAGAGCGGCCGGAGGCGCGCTCTCCCCTCGCCAGGGGCCTCCTCTACTGGGTGCAGGGAGACGCGCTGCTGCTCCAGGGCGCCGAGCACGCCGCGCGGCTCGCCCACGAGGACGCCTTCCACGCCCTCCGCGCCCACTCCGACCAGACCCTGGTCGTGACGCTCGCCGCTGGCTGCGCCCAGACCTGGGCCGCGCGGGGGCAGCTTGCGGTGGGGAGGCGCTGGATCGCGCAGCTGCGCGAGCTGGAGCCCACGTCGCCAGCGGCCCGGCGCGAGCGAGAGATCGTGGAGGGAGAGCTGGCCCTGCTGGAGGGCGCCCCAGCGGCGGAGGCTCTGCTGGAGGAGGCGGCGGCCGGGCTCGGCGGTCAGCAGAGCCCCCGCCGGGCGGGGGTCCACCTGGCGCTGGCCTCCGCGCACCTCCGCCGCCGCAGGTTCGCCGAGGCGCGAGAGGAGCTGCTCACGGCGGAGCGCCTCGCCAGGGGCGATCCTCAGACCCTGGCCAACCTGAGCCTCCGCAAGGCCGAGGTGGCCGCTACCACCGGTCACCTGTCGGACGCCTCCTCCTTGGCGGGCGAGGCCTACGCCCAGTACCGCAACCTCGGCTGCGTCCACGGGATGCTCCTCACCTACCGCCTGCGGGGAGACGTGCTGGCCCTTGGGGGCGACCGGCCCGGCGCGATGCGGGAGTGGTCCAAGGCGATCCGCCTCTGCCTCCGCACGAGGAACCTGCTCCAGCTCGAGCGCATCCTCCACAGGGTGATCGCGGTGGAGGAGGAGGGCGCTGGGGGACCACACCTAGAGGAGCTCCAGGCGAGCCTGCGCGAGGTGCGCGCGCTGCGGTCAGGGCCCGCTAGCCGAGGGCCGACACCGCGCTGACCGCTCGCCGCCCCCGGCGCGCGCACGCCTCTCCCACCGGCCTCTGGGCCCGCCCCCCCCGGCGCTCCGCAGGGGCAGCGGCTGGGCGCCACCTCCCGAAGAGGATGCCCGAGAACGCTCCGTCCCGACCCACTGGTCCGATCGATCCCTCGGTCCCCCAGAGGCCGGTGGGTGCCCGCTCCCGGCGGCCCCTGCACGCCAGGACAGGCGACCACCGCCGACCCAGAGCCACCCGCCTGTGGCCCTAGTCTCCCAGGTGGCCCTCGATCGCCGCCACCACCATCGCGTCGGTGGGAGCGGGGGGGAGCACCTCCACCACCGACAGGTCACGCCCCACGACCCACACCCTGGGGTAGTCGAGGTTGGCGCCGAGCAGTGAGGACCAGCGCTTGCCCGGGTCCCCCAGCACCGGGGCTGAGATCCCGAAGTTATCGGCCCAAAAGACGAGATCGTCGACCTCTGGATCCTGCCCCTGGATGTCCTCGGCGAGCACCGTGAGGTAGACGAAGCCCTGGTCCCGGTACGCCTCCCAGCTCTCCTCGGTGTGCGCGGCGAGGTCCTGGCAGGGGGAGCACCACATGGTAGACAGGTCGAGCAGGATCACCTGCCCGTAGAACTGCCACAGGGAGACGGTCTGCCCGCGCTGGTCCAACAGCCGGAAATCGGGCACCACCTCGCCCTCGTCGAAGCCGCTCCCTACCAGTCCGTAGGGCGGCTCGCCCATCGGCCAGTCGTTCTCGGGGGCTTCCCAGCTCCACGGCTCGGACCCAGTGTCCTCGGTGTAGAGGTGAGGGACACACCCCGCCAGGGCGAGGAGCAGCATCAGCCCCCCTCCGAGTCGGGGAACCACCCGTCCTGCCGGCGCTTCTCGTACATGAGCACCGCGGTGGCCACCGAGACGTTGAGAGACTCCAGCCCACCGGCGAGGGGGATGGAGACGATCTGATCACAGCGCGCCGCGAGGGTGGGCGAGAGCCCGCTGCCCTCCGCCCCCATCACCACCGCCAGCGCCCCAGACAGGCGCGCCTGCCCCAGCGACACGCCGCCCATGTCTGCGCCCACCACCGGGATCCCCGCCTTGCGGATGTGCTTGAGCGCAGAGGACAGGCCCTCGTGGATCACCGGGATCTCCTCCGCGGCGCCCATCGCCACCCGCTGCACCACCGGCGACACCGCCGCGCCGCGCCGGGTGGGCACGATCACCGCGTGCGCGCCGAAGCCGAGCGCGGATCGGAGGATGGCGCCCAGGTTGTGCTCATAGGCGAGCCCATCGGCGAGCACCAGGAACGGGGCCTCGCCGGCCTCGAAGAGCCGGTCGATGAGCTGCTTGGTGGTGGGCGCGGACAGGGTGTCCACCGACGCCACAACGCCGTTGTGGACCCTGCCCTCGGCCTTGCGGTCGAGGAAGGCGCGCTCCACCCGCTCCACAGGGGTGCCCTTCGCCGCGGCGAGGGAGAGGATGCGCCCCACCCGCTCGTCCTCCTTCGCCCCTGTGTCGAGCCAGATGTGGTGAACGCGGCGCTTGCCCCTGGTGAGGCACTCGAGGACGGGGTTCCGTCCCTCTAGCTGGTCAGGCATACAGCTCCTCTACATCAACTTCGCGGCGAGCTCAGCGAGCTCGGAGCGCTCACCCTTGTGCAGGGTGACGTGCCCGGCGAGGGCGGTGTCCTTGAAGCGCTCCACCACATAGGTGAGGCCGTTAGAGCGCGAGTCGACGTAGGGGTTGTCGATCTGCTCCGGGTCACCGGTGAGCACGACCTTCGTCCCCTCACCCGCCCTGGTGAGGATGGTCTTGACCTCGTGGGCGGTCAGGTTCTGCGCCTCGTCCACGATCAGGTACTGCTGCGGCAGCGACCTGCCCCGGATGTAGGTGAGCGGCTCCACCTCCAGGATCTTCTTGTCGAGGAGGTAGGCATAGTTGGGCTCCCTGGTCTTCCCCTGTCCCGCGGTCCGGGTGGAGAGGAGCAGCTCCAGGTTGTCGAAAATCGGCTTCATCCAGGGGTTGAGCTTCTGCTCCACGTCGCCGGGGAGGAAGCCCATGTCACGCCCCAAGGGGAAGATGGGGCGGCTCACCAGCAGCTTGCGGTAGATCTCGTCATCCGCCACCTTCTTGAGCCCACAGGCCAGCGCCAGCAGGGTCTTCCCCGTGCCGGCCACCCCGTTGAGGGTCACCAGCTTGACGTCGTCGTCGAGGAGCAGCTCGATGGCGAACTCCTGCTCCTTGTTGCGGGGAGAGATGCCCCACACGTTGTCCCGACGACGGCGCACCGGACGGATCAGGCGCTTGTCGGTGGTCACGCGCCCCACCGCCGACTTTCGCCCCTCTTCTTCCTTGAGGATGACGCACTCGTTGGGGTGCAGGTCGGCGAACTCGTCGGCGGAGCCCTCGCCGTGCTCGTAGAGGGCGTCGATCCAGCTGCCCTCCACGGTGATCTCGCGCACGCCGGAGAACTCCGTGTCCACCCGGATCATCCCGCCCTGGTAGTCCTCGGACGGCACCCCCAACGCGTCGCACTTCAGGCGCATGTTGGTGTCGCGGGTGACCATAGTGACGACGGTCTCGTCACCGCGCTCCTCGTGCTCCATAAGGGCCATCTGGAGGATGCGGTTGTCGTTGTTGTCGGGACCCCAGTAGGGCGGCTTGCCCACGTCCCGCGCCACCGAGCGCACCTTGAGGCACCCGCCCCCCCGGAGCTTTACGCCCTCTCGGAGTGAGCCGCGCTCGCGGAGCTTGTCCAGGTAGCGAGAGATCGTGCGGGCGTTGCGCCCCAGCTCGTTGAGCTGCTTCTTGAACTGATCGACCTCCTCGATGACCGTCATGGGGATGACGACGTCGTGCTCCTCAAAGGTGAAGATCGCCTTCGGATCGTCGAGGAGTACGTTGGTGTCGAGGACATAGACGCGGCGGAGTGTGACAGAGGCGGGGACTTCAGCTTGACTCACGGGCTTCCTCCTCGCGCTGGGGCCGCGGGGAGGTGCCTCCGCGTATCGGCGCGATTTTCAGTGCGGATTGTACCCCCTTCGCCGACCTCAGGGTGAGACGACTACGGTGTACTGGCGGGTTGTGAGGCCCTCGCGCGAGGCGCCCAGCCCAAATTGCACGTCGGGGTGGTCGAGGGTCACGGTTCCCCCCTGGTTCGCGCCGCGCCCCATGTAGACGTAGAGCGGGCCCCCGCTGGGCCCCGCAGAGCGCGCCTTCATCTCGACGGTGTTCTCGCCTGGCGTCAGCCACGGCGCGATGTCGAGGATGACCTGCGGATCGCCCGACCGCACCAGCCTGGCCTTGCGCCCGTTGATCCACACCTCGACGACGTGCCCCACAGAGGCCGCGTCGTCGGTCACCAGCCACCACCTGCCCGCGGGCACCAGGCCGCTTGGCGGCGGCGGGGGTTCAGCGGGCGCAGGCTCAGCCTCAATGACGAAGCCGGGGGCCTCTATGTGCACGTTTCCGTCCGCGTCAAAGCGGACCTCAGCGTTGGGGAAGGTCTGATCGGTGAGGCGATCGGTCACCTCTACGCCATTCACAAAGACCTGAGCCGCGAGGGCCAACCCGGTCCACACGATCAACATGCAGCCTCCAAAAACAAAAAGGGGAACCCTCATCGGAGAGCTCCCCTTCCGCACTATCGCGTCTCAGCGGCTCAGGCGCGCTCTTTCGCCAGTCTGGCCCGCTCGCGCCGGCGCTTCTCGCTCTCGGAGAGCCCCTCGTCGGGATCCGCTGCGCCCTCCGCGGCGGACGCCTCCGCCTCGGCGAGCGCGGTGCCCGCGGCCGAGCGCGGCGCCTCCTCCACCGGCCCAGCGACCGGGTGCGCCGCCGGTTCGGAGTCCACCGGCCCGGCGCCGATCACGATCTTCGCGAGCCAGGGCTTGACGTCCTGCATCACCAGGATCATCGGGCTCGCGACGAACACCGTGGAGTAGGTCCCGACCACGATGCCGATCATCATCGCCAGCGCGAAGTTCTCGATTACCGGCCCACCGAGCACCAGGAAGGCGACCATGGCCATCATCGTGGTGACCGAGGTGGCGATGGTGCGCGAGATCGTCTCGTTGATAGACACGTTGAGCAGACCCGGGAGATCCGAGCGCCGGTAGCGGGCCATGTTCTCGCGGATGCGGTCGTAGATGACGATGGTGTCGTTGAGCGAGTAGCCCACGATGGTGAGGAGCGCCCCCACGATGGGGAGGTTGAGCTCCCGCTGGAAGAGGACGAAGATGCCCAGGGTGAGCGACACGTCGTGGAACAGCGCGATGATCGCCCCTGGGGCGAAGCCGATATCAAAGCGGAAGGCCACGTAGAGCAGCACCAAGCCCAGGGTCGCGGCGACCGCCACCACCCCCTGCCGCCGCAGCTCGCCGCCCACCTTCGGGCCCACCGCGTCGGTCGCGATGACCGTGAAGTCCTTCCCCTGCATCACCGAGTGCAGCTGCGCCTCCACCTGCCGGGAGAGGCCGGGGAGCTTGAGGATGACCTGGTTGTCGTCGAGGCCCTCCTTGACCTGGATGCCCTCGATGCTCTTGACCACCTCGCGGACGTCCTTGGCCTCCACCTTGGGGCCGGTGTACTCGATAGACAGGCGCGCGCCGACCTCCGCGTCGAAGTGCATCGCGGTGGCCCACTGGGGACCGTAGGCTTGATCGAGCAGGCCCTTGACCTCCTGCTGGAACTCCGCGGCGCCGAAGCTCGCGTCCTGGATGCGGACGATGAATTCGTGGTCATCGTCGCCGCCCACCTGCTGGACCGCGTCGTCGGACAAGCCGAGGGCGTGGAGTCCGGTGCGGACCTCACCGATCTGCACGTCCTCCTTGAACTGGATGTGGATCTCGGTGCCGCCGGTGAAGTCGATGCCCCAGTTGGGGCCCATGGTGAAGACCAGGACCCACGAGGCGATGACGAGCAGGGTGGAGATCGTCCCAGCCAGCCTGCGCTTGCCCACGAAGTCGATGTTCGTGTCGTAAAAGAGACTCTTGAACCATTCCATGACGGCTAATCCCTAGATGCGCAGGCGCGCGGTAGAGCTGCGGGTGACGAGCTCCATCATCGTGCGAGACACGAAGAGCGCGGTGAAGAGGGTGGTAGCGATACCGATGAGCAGGGTCACCGCGAAGCCCTTGATGGGCCCGGTCCCATAGGAGTAGAGGACCACGCCCGCGATGGCGGTGGTGATGTTGGAGTCGAGCACCGCGACCGCGGCCTTCTCAAAGCCAGCGTCCACCGCCTTACGAGGCGCCTGCCCGAGTCGGAGCTCCTCTCGGATGCGCTCGTAGATGATGATGTTGGCGTCCACCGCCATGCCGATGGTGAGCGCCAGCCCCGCGAAGCCGGGCAGGGTGAGCGTGGCGCCGAAGATGGCCAGCAGCGCCATCACCATCAGCAGGTTGATGCCCAGGGCGATGTCCGCGATGATGCCCGCGGTGCGGTACCAGACCGCCATGAACAGGAAGACCACCAGGCCGCCGATGAACGTGGCCTCGAGCCCCGACCGGATCGCGTCCTCACCCAGCGAGGAGCCGAGCTGGCGGACCTCGCCGATGCTGACCGGCGCGTTGAGCGAGCCGGTGCGGAGCACCAGCGCGAGAATTTGGGAGTCCTCCATCGCGTCCATGGACTGCCCCATGGTAATGCTGGCCCTCCCGCCGCAGATGCGGTCCTTGATGTTCGGGGCGGACCGCACCTCGCCGTCGAGGACGATGGCGAAGCGCTTGCCCACGCTCTCGCCGGTCACGCGACAGAACACGTTGGCGCCCCGCGGCTTGAACTCCAGCGAGACGTAGGGCTGCTGCTGCTGGTCCCATGAGGTGCTGGCCTTGTTGACGTCGCCGCCGGTGAGGATGACCTCGGCCATCAGGGGGTAGGCGTAGTCGCGGACCCTGGTGCCCTCGGGGCCGTCCTCGTACTGCCACATCACGACGTGGTCTTCCTTGAGGCGCCCGGTCTGGTAGAGCCAGTCGTTGACCAGCTTGTCATCCTCGTACTGCCCGGGGGGCAGGCTGTCCTTCGCCTCGACGAGCATCCGCTGCAGCTCGGCCTGGTCGAAGGCCTCGTCCACCATCCGGAACTCGAGGATCGCGGTGGTACCGATGGCGTCCACCGCCTGCTGGAAGTCCACCTCGCCGGGGAGCTGCACGTTGATCTTGCCGCCACCCTTCTGGACGATCGAGGGCTCCTTGACGCCGGTCTCGTCCACCCGCTTGCGGAGCGTCTCGAGCACCTGCTCCACCGCCTGCTTCTCGATGCGGGTGACCTCGTCGTCCTTGAGGGAGAAGACGTGGACCTCGTGCCCGTCCTCCTGCTTGGACTCCAGGTAGTAGTACGAGGGCATCCTGGTGTGGACGAAGGTCTTGAGGTCCTCGAAGGAAGAGGGGCTCTCCAGCAGGATCCAGGGCTCGTAGCGCGAGCGCCTGGCGGAGGTGATCTCGATCCCCTCCCTCGCCGCAGAGTCGCTCACATAGGCCAGATCGCGCGCCACCTGCGAGAGCACCGCCTCGTCGAGCTCCACCTGCAGGGTGAGGTCAATGCCCCCCCGCAGGTCGATCCCCATGTTGATCGCGGTGTTCGGGAGCAGCTTGAGGAACCACGCGGGCACCGCGGAGGGCGCCGCCTCCTCCACCGCCTTCGCTGGTCCGCTGTCCACCACCTTCTCCTGGTGGAGGGCGACCTGTCCGGGGAGCGGCCCCCCGAGCAGCGCGGCGAGGAAGCCTGCCTGATCGTCGCGCTGCGCCACCGTGAGGGTGGCCGGCACGCCCTCGGCCCCAGGCTGGACCATCCGCACCTGCTCCACCACGCCGCCCCGCACCACCAGCAGGTGGCTCAGGGGCGGCTCTGCGCCCTCTTCCAGCGGGGTGAAGGGCAGGTCCAGCGACAGGCGCACCGTGGTCGCGTCCGCCGCCTCACCCGCGGTCACCGCCACAGGAGGCAGGCCGCCGGGCGCTGGCTTGCCCACCAGCTCGGCGCGGAGCGCCTCCAGCTGCGCCTCTGGGGTCCCCTGGTAGGCCGCCAGCAGGCTGTCGCCCACGTACAGGCCCAGGTCCGCCTTGGACTGGATCAGGGTGTAGACGTCGTCCCGCGACGCGCCGACCCGGAGCTGCACCAGCAGGCGCCCGCTGTCGTCGAGGACCACGTTCTCGTAGCTGACCCCCGCCCTGTCGAGGCGGCCCTTGATCGCCGCCACCAGCGCGTCGGTGTCGCCAGAGACCACGTCCAGGTCGATGACCAGGTGGGAAGGGCCGGCGTCAGCGCCGACCTCTACCCCAGACACCGCGTCGTTGAACCGGTCCTCCGCGCTCCCCGAGAGGAAGGTCGGGAGGAGCACATAGATGGGAATGAGCACGCTCGCCGCGATGGCCAGCACGCGCGCACGGGTGATACCGTCCACTGGAGCCCCCTACTTCGCGCTGACGGGCGCGTCGCCCTTTCGAGAGATCGCCGCCTTGTCCATCGTCACCCTGGTGTTGGGCGCGATCTCGACCTCGACCGTGTGCTCCGCGACAGAGGTCACCCTCCCGTGCAGCCCGGAGAGGGTGACGACCTTGTCATCCTTCGCGATGCTGGCCACCAGAGCCTCCTTCGCCTTCCGCTCCCTGCTCTGGGGGAGGAAGATGAAGAGATACATGATCAGCGCGATGGAGCCGAAGAGGACCACCTGCTGAAGCGTTGACGGGGAAGCGCCCTGGGCCGCGCCGTCCATGAGCACGAGCACCCCATCCTGAGAGAACACTGACATCGACGACTCCGGGGTCGGTGCGTCCCAAGAGAGGCACGAAACGCGCTTCGTCAAGGCGGGACACTTCAACGCGCGGTCTTATACCCGTCTCTGGGATGACGCCACCCGAGGCGACCGGAAGTGCCCACCCCGCCGGGCCCTGCCCCTGGCCCGACACCACCGCGCTGTTCACCGCTCGCCTTTGGCGAGGGTCCCCCGCACCTGGTGGGCGCTAGGCGCCCTCTGGCGCGGGCTCAGACGCGGCGGCCACCTGCGCTCCTAGCGCGCTGACAGCCTCGTCTCCGGCCCCGATCGCCCCCCTGAGGCGCCGCATCAGGTCCTGGTAGAAATGAAGATTATGGACAGAGAGCAGGCGCTTGCCCAACAGCTCGTCGGTCACATACAGGTGCCGGAGGTAGGCGCGGCTGAAGCCCCCGGTGCAGGCCTCGCAGGTGCAGCCCGCGTCGAGGGGCCGGTCATCCAGCCGGTAGCGGGCGTTCTTCATGTTCATGCGCCCGTGCCAGGTCCACACCAGCCCGTGCCTGCCGACCCTTGTGGGGAGCACGCAGTCGAAGAGGTCCACCCCCCGCAGCACCGCGCCGTAGATGTCCAGCGGCTTTCCCACACCCATCAGGTAGCGGACCCTGTCGGTGGGCAGGTGGGGGGTCACCGCCTCCACCATCTCGAACATGGTCTCCTGCGGCTCGCCGACCGAGAGCCCGCCGATCGCGTAGCCGTCCAGGTCCAGCGAGGCGAGCTCTTGCGCGTGCGCCACCCTCAGATCGGTGAACAGCCCCCCCTGCACGATGCCGAACAGCGCGGTGCGATCGGGCTGTCGGCGGGAGGTGAGCTGGCGGTGCAGCCACCTGGTGGTGCGATCGGTGGAGCTGGCGGTGCGGTCCCTGGTCGCGGGCACCTCGATGCACTCGTCGAGGGCCATCGCCACGTCCACCCCGAAGGTCTCCTGGATCTCCACCGCGAGCTCCGGGGTGAGGTGGCGGTGCTGCCCGTCGAGGGGCGAGCGGAAGCGCACCCCGTCCTCGCTGACCTTGACGTGCTCCTTGAGCGAGAAGACCTGAAAGCCGCCCGAGTCTGTGAGGATCGGCCCGTCCCACCCCATGAAGCGGTGCAGGCCGCCGAGCGCGCGGAGGTCCTCATGTCCGGGCCGGACCCACAGGTGATAGGTGTTCGCGAGCACCATCGAGGCGCCCAGGCCGCGCAGATCGCGGGGCGTCAGGCCGCGGACCGTGCCCCTGGTGCCCACCGGCATGAAGGCCGGGGTGGGGACGCTCCCGTGGGGGAGGTGAAGAACGCCGGTGCGGGCAGCGCCCGCGGTCCCCAGCAGGTCAAAGGATGAGCATCGCGTCGCCATAGGAGTAGAACCTGTACCCCCTGGCGATCGCCTGCTGGTAGGTGTGGAGGAGGCGCTCCCGCCCAATGAGCCCCGCCACCATCATCAGCAGGCTGCTGCCCGGGAGGTGAAAGTTGGTGATGAGCCCGTCCAGACCGCGAAAGTCATAGGGAGGGCGGATGAAGATGTCGGTGGAGCCCTGTCCGGGCACCGGGCTGGAGGCCCCTGGCGGCGTGGTGGCCTCCAGGGTGCGGGCGGTGGTGGTCCCCACCGCGATCACCCTCCCCCCCCCCGCCCTGGTGGCGGCGATCGCCCCGGCGGTCTCCTCGCTCACCTCATAGCGCTCGTGGTGGAGGCGGCCCCGCTCCAGATCCTCCTCCCGCAGGGGGCGGAAGGTGGCGATCCCCACATGGAGGGTGACCCGCGCGATGGAGACCTCGCGGGCAGCCAGCGCCTCCAACAGGGAGGGGGTGAAGTGGAGGCCCGCGGTCGGCGCCGCTGCTGCGCCGAGAGGGCCGGCGTACACGGTCTGATAGCGGGTGCGGTCCCCCTCCTCCGCCTCCCGGTGAAGGTAAGGGGGCAGGGGCATCTCGCCCTGCTCCGCCATCACCTCCGCGGGGAGCCGGTCAAAGGAGAGGAGCACCTTCTCACCCTCTCGCCCCAACACCTCGACCGAGCCTCCGCCGCTCAGGTCGAGCCGCTCCCCCGCAGCCAGCCGGCGCGCCGGGCGCGCGAGGGCCCGCACCGGACCAGGACCGGGCTCCAGCACCAGCAGCTCCACCGCGCCGCCCGAGGCCCTGCGGGCGCGCAGCCTCGCGGGCATCACCCTGGTGTCGTTGAGGACCAGCAGGTCTCCCGGCTGAAGGAGCTGTGGGAGCTGGTGAAATTGGCGATCGATCCCCTCCCCCCCCGCGAGGGGGAGCTGGAGCAGGCGCGAGGCGTCCCGCGGGCTCACCGGATGGGTGGCGATCCGGTCAGGAGGGAGATCGTAGGTCCACTGGCTGAGGAAGGCGTCGTTCATGGCGGCCCCGTTATCACGACCTGTCGCGGGGGTCGCGGTCGAGGCGCTGCCCGCGGCGCGGGCCGTGAGGGCGATCGTCCCGTGTCCTCGCCCCCGCGGCCGGGTGGCGCTCCGCGAGAGGGGGGCAGGCCCAGCCCGCTCGCCCCGGACGAAGGCCGCTGGGCGCGAGGCCGCGGGGGCAGATCGCGCAGGTAAGGGGATGGAAGAACATGGGGTTTCGCCGCCCGCTCCGCCTCTCGCGCTTGTGGCGGCCCCTGCCGCGGGATAGCGGAGCGGCCTACCTGGAGCCTCTCATGTCCAAGACCCGCACCCGCAAGTTCTCGAGAGGGGAGCCACTCCCCGCCCCCGCCCCGGCACCAGAGGCGCCCAAGGCGGCAGCCCGCCCGGCGATCCGCCCAGCCCACGCCAGGATCGACGAGAACGACCTCCTGGCCCTGGCCCAGATGAACGAGGCGGATTTCGCCGCGATGCTGTCGGGCAGCCTGGACACCTTCAAGGTGGAGGTCGGCCAGCAGGTCACGGGGCAGGTCACCAGGGTCACCCGCGAGACCGTCTTTGTGGACGTCGGCGCCAAGGCCGAGGGGCAGGTCGAGCGCGCCGAGGCACCTCAGGCCCAGGTGGGTGACGCGATCACCGCCTACGTCCTCGCCTCGGACGAGTACGGGGTGCGCCTCTCGCAGCGCCTGTCCGGCCACGCGGCGAGCGCCTTCCTCGACTCCGCTGAGGAGAGCGGCATCCCTGTCACCGGCAAGGTGGTGTCGCGCAACCCGGGCGGCTTCGAGGTGAAGTTCGGCACCACCACCGCCTTCTGCCCCATCTCCCACATCGGGCGGATCCTCCCCGAGGACCTGGACGCGTTCGTCGGGAAGGAGATGGAGTTCAGGGTCATCGAGACCGGGGACAAGACCGTGGTCTCCCGCAAGGCCCTGGAGGAGGACAGCCTCGACCTCACCGGCGCCTGGGAGCGGATCGCCCAGGACCAGCAGCTGGAGGGGGTGATCGCGTCGGTGCGCCCGTTCGGCCTGTTTGTAGATGTGGGCGGGCTGCAGGGCCTGGTCCCCACCCGCGAGTTGGGCTGGGGCGAGAGCGGCGACCCCACCGGCGCCTACAAGCGGGGGCAGGCGGTCACGGTGCGGGTGATGCAGCTCGACCGCGAGAACCACAAGATCACCTTCTCGCTCAAGGACCCCGCCGGAGACCCCTGGTACAGGGTCGGGGCGGACTTCGTCCCCGGCCAGACCTACACCGGGACTGTGCAGCGCCTGACCGACTTCGGGGTGTTCATCGCCCTGGCCCCGGGGCTGGACGGGCTGCTCCACATCAGCCGCAGCAAGAACCTGGAGCTCCAGGTGGGCATGGCCATCGACGTGACCCTCGCGTCCGCCGACGTGGAGCGCCGCCGGCTGGAGCTGATCCCCGCCGGACAGGAGGCGCCCAGGGCCTCCTCCCCCGCCGCCAACGTGCTGGTGGAGGGGAACGTCATCGAGGTGCTGAGCAACGGGATGCTGGTGGAGCTCCCCGACGGGCGCACCGGTTGGCTGCCCTCCCGCGAGGTGGACCTCCCCGCGGGCACGGTGCTCGCCCAGCGCTTCCGGCGCGGAAAGACGGTGCAGGTCAAGGTGCTCAAGGAGGACGAGCGGCGGGGTCAGCCCACCCTCACGGCCCGAACCGAGGTGAATTCCGACGACGCCTGGCGCGATCACGCCAAGAAGCCCAAGACCGCCGAGTCCTTCGGCACGCTGGGCGACCTGTTCTCGGGCATCAAGCTCTAGGGCGGCGTTCAGAGCGCCGGTCCGTCACCACCGGGCGGGGTCCCCCGGCGCCTCCCGACCTAGCTTTGGCATGAGGTGACGAGGGCCGGCTCCCGAGGGGTTCCGGCCCTCTCTGGGGATGCCGCTGAGCGGCGGAGCACCGCCTCCGCGGGCGACGCGGCGGCGGTGGACGGCGGGCGCTGGAGCCGGATCAGCCCTCGCATGGCGACCTTGATCAGCGGTTCGCCCAAGTGGGTCCTGCGGGAACCTCCTGGGCTTTGCACCCGATCACGCAGGGGGACAGGGGGCGGCGAGCCCCCTGCTGGGGGGAATTGGGGGGGACGCAGTCCCCGACCCCAACGGGGGATCCGAGGGCGCGCGAAGCCCTCTGGGCGGCGGCCATCAGGCCGTCGGTCGGCGGGGGCGGGGGGAAGACGCAGCCCCCGCTCACCTCGGGGAGCCCCTCGCAACAAGCCCCGTCGCTGCGCTTCCTCTCCCAAAACGCTGGTTCGTCCGCAGCAACTCGCGACGAAAATCGGCGCTCCCCCGTAGCACCGACGGCCTTGCCACGCGCAGAGGGGGTTCTTACGGGTGGCTCAACGGGGGATCCGAGGGAGCGCGAAGCCCCCTCGGCGGCGGCCATCGGGCCGTCAGATCAGCGCGCAGGCGGCCCCCTCTCCCTCCGCCAGCACGGCGAGCGATGAGCAGACCGTGGGCCGAACGATGTTCATGCCCCGCGCAGCCGCGTCGCCACCGCCTTGAGATCCTCATGCACCAGCTTCTTGTCCTCGGGCTTGCGGAGCAGGTAGGCCGGGTGGAAGGTGGGCATGACCGGGATGCCCTGCCACTCGGTCCACACCCCGCGGCGGCGGGTGATGCCGGTCACACCGAGGAGGGACTGGAGCGCCACCGAGCCCATCAGCAGGATGATCTTCGGCTGGATCGACCGCAGCTGGCGCTCCGCGAAGGGCAGACAGGCCGCGACCTCAGCGGGGCTGGGGTTGCGGTTGTCGGGTGGCCGGCACTTGACCACGTTGAGGATGTAGACCTGCTCCCTGCGCAGGTGCAGCACGTTCAGGAGCATCTTGTCGAGCATCTGTCCGGCTGGCCCCACGAAGGGGGAGCCGGTGGCGTCCTCCTGCGCCCCGGGCCCCTCGCCGAGCACCACCAGCTCGGCGCGGGGAGCGCCCTCGCCGAAGACGATGTGCTGCCGGGACTGAGCCAGGGGACAGCGGCGACAGTCCCCCAGCTCTGCCCGGATCGCCTCCAGGGTGCCAGGAGGCGCCGGGGGCGTGCGGCTCTGCTCCGCCAGCTGCGCCCAGGCGTCGGCGTGAGGCGCCGGCCCGGACGGGGGGCTGCTCTGGGCGGCGCGCTCAGCCCAGGCCGCGGCACGCAGCGGTGGTGGCGGCGGCGAGGCCCCCGGGGGAACGACCGGGCTGGGCCCTGGGCGTTGGCGCGCCGGCTCCACAGGCGCAGCGCGCGCCGGCTCCACAGGCGCAGCGCGCGCCGGCTCCGCGGGCGCAGCGCGCGCCGGCTCCACAGGCGCAGCGCGCGCCGGCTCCACAGGGGCGCCAGCCGCCACACGGGAGACCGGATCCAGCCTGGCGCGAGGGTCCTCGCTCCTGGGAGCCGCCCCCCGCTCAGGACCGGCGCCCGCTGACCTCGCCTGAGGCTCTGGCTCCCCCGCCAGTGGCCCGGGAGGGAGGCGCGGCTCCTGCGGCGCCACCTGGAAGCCCTGGTCGCGGGTCTGCTCCACCCATGCCCGCAGCTCTGCCGCGAGCGCCATCATCTCGTCGCGCATCAGCCCCTCACCCCGTAGCGCCAGCCCTCCTCGCGGAGCATGGTGAGCACCCGAAACAGCGGGAGGCCCAGCACGTTGAACCAGTCTCCCTCCACCGCCTCGAACAGCCAGGCGCCGTGCCCCTCCGCCGCGTAGCCTCCAGCGCAGCCACTGCCCTCGCCGCTCTTGACGTAGGCGAGCAGCTCCTCGCGCGACAGCTCAGCGCGCACCTTCATCACGGTGCTCTCGACCCCGGTGCGGCGCACCCCCGGCGCGAGCAGGGCGAAGCCCGTCACCAGCCTGTGGGCCTTCCCCCGCATCGCCATCAGCCTGGCCAGGTGATCCGCGGGGTCCTGCGGCTTGCCGGACAGCTCGGCGCCGTCCCACACCACCTGGTCCGCGCCGAGCACCCAAGCGTCGGGGAAGCGCCGGTGGACCTCTGTGGCCTTGAGCAGCGCGAGCCGCACCGCCATCCGCTCCGGGCCCACCCCCTCCTCCAGCTCCTCCTGCACGCGCGCTACCTCCACCCTGACCGGGAGCCCCGCCCCCTCTAGGATCTGTCTGCGAGACACGCTCGCGGACGCAAGAATCAGCTCCGGCATCGCAGCTCCACCGCGCCCCGTTTGGTGGCAGGCGCGCACTTGGATATACTCACCCGGACTGCGGGCAGATGCACCCATCTTCCCTCACCGCTCGCCACCCCTCAGGAGACCTCGCACATGAGCACAGGTGCGGTAGGAATCGACCTCGGGACCACCTTCTCTGCGATCGCACACGTCAACCACCACGGCGTCCCCGAGATCCTCCCCAACGCTGAGGGCGATCGGATCACCCCCTCCGTCATCCTCTTTGAGGACGACGAGGTGATCATCGGGAACTACGCCAAGCAGGCAGCGGTAGTCTACCCCGAGCAGGTGGTGGAATTCGTGAAGCGCCACATGGGCTCCACCGACTTCCGCTTCACCTACAGAGGCAAGAACTATTCTCCAGAGGAGCTCTCGAGCTTCATCCTGGCCAAGCTGAAGCACGACGCAGAGCTTCGGCTTGGGCACAGGGTTGAGCAGGCGGTCATCACCGTGCCGGCCTACTTCAACGACGTGCAGCGGCGCGCCACCCTGCGCGCGGGAGAGATGGCGGGGCTCCAGGTGCTCAAGCTCATCAACGAGCCCACCGCCGCCGCCTTCGCCTACGGCCTCAGCAACATGGACAAGCAGGTCCGGACGATGGTCTTCGACCTGGGCGGCGGCACCTTCGACGTCACGGTGGTGGACATCGCCAACCAGCGGGTGGACGTGCGCGCCACAGACGGCGACCACCTGCTCGGCGGGAAGGACTGGGACGACATGCTCATCCAGCACGTCGCCGGCGCCTTCAAGGCCAAGCACGGGATCGACCCGCTGTCCGATCTGGCGTCCTACCACGACCTGCGCCAGAAGTGCGTGTCGGGGAAGATCAGCCTGACGCGGCGCCCCAAGGTCAACATCTTCCACGACTTCGAGAGCAAGGTGCTCAGAGCGGCGGTGACCCGTCAGGACTTTGAGCAGCTCACCGCACACCTGCTCGGCCGCTGCGAGAAGCTCACCAGGGCCGTGCTCCGGGAGGCGCAGCTCCAGCCCAGCGACATCGACGTGGTGCTGCTGGCCGGCGGCTCCACCCGGATGCCGATGGTGCGCACGATGCTCACCGAGATCTTCGGCAAGGAGCCCAGCACCGAGATCAACCCCGACGAGGCCATCGCGCTGGGAGCGGCGCTCACCGCGGCGGTGGAGTCCTCCCGCCTCGCCGGCGAGGAGTCTCCGATCGACATGCGCACCTCGGATGTGACCTCCCACTCGCTGGGGATGGTCGTCTACCGAGACACCGCGCTTTACAACTCCAAGATCATCAAGCGCAACACCCGCATCCCCGCGGATCAGACCCGCGACGACTACGCCACCACCCACGATGGCCAGACCACCATGGACCTGTGGCTGGTGCAGGGCGAGGAGCAGGACCCCCTCAAGGCCTCGGTCCTCGGGCACTTCGAATTCTACGGCATCCCCGCGCGTCCCGCCGGTCAGAGCACCCTCTCGGTGACCTACCGCTACAACGCCAACGGCATCGTCGAGGTGGAGGCGATGGACCTCGCTAGCGGCCAGGTGCTCCCCCACCGCCTCGCGGGAGGGCAGACCTCGCTAGAGGACCTCGCCCACAACCGGGCGCCGATGCAGGTGGCGCTGATCATGGACTGCTCGGGCTCCATGTACGGCCAGAACATCGCCGAGGCGAAGAAGGCTGCCCACTCCTTCGCGGCGCGCACCCTCGCGACGCCCAACCGCCAGCTCGCGGTGATCGCGTTCCCCGGCGGGGTGAAGGCTCCCCCTACCTCAGACCTCACCAAGGTCCAGCGCGCCATCGACGAGCTGACCCCCATCGGCTCCACCCCGATGAGCGACGGGCTCTACGACGCCCGCAACCTGATCCGCCCCAAGGCCGGCGTTCAGCGTGTGTTCCTCATCCTCACCGACGGTCATCCAGACGATCCAGATGGCACAACCTCCGAGATCCACCGCCTGCGCACCTCCGGGGCGCGGGTGATCACGGTGGGGGTCGGCAGCCTGGTTCAACAGGACTTCCTCCGCTCCCTCGCCTCTAGGCCGGCAGACTACCACTTCTGTGGTGAGTCCCTCGAGCTTGAGGGTACGTTCATCAACCTCGCCACTCAGCTCGCGGGCGAGTAGCAGGGAGACCCAGTGTCCAACACACCCGACAACAGCCAGCTCGCCGCGCAGCTCGAACAGATCCAGCAGCTCATCCAGGAGCGCGGTGCGAACGACGCGATCCGCGAGAAGGCCTTCGACCAGCTCTACGAAGAGCTGAAGCAGTACAAGGAGGATTTCCTCTTCCAGGCCGAGAAGCCGCTGCTGCTGGACCTCCTCCTGTTCTACGACAGCCTCAACTGGTTCCACGAGAGCTTGGTGAAGCAGGAGATGTCGCCCGACGTCATCGCCGACTCCTTTCAGTACCTGATCGACGAGTTCATCGAGGTGCTCTACCGCCGCGACGTGCTCCCCATCGAGGAGAGCGGCGCCTTCGATCGCAAGGTCCACAAGGCGGTCAAGGTGGTCAACACCGACAACCCCGAGCAGGACTACCAGATCGCGCAGGTGCTCAAGCGGGGCTTTCAGCGGGCCTCCAAGCTGCTCCGACCCGAAGAGGTCGTCATCGCCAGGCACGGCCAGAAGTAGGCAGGAGGTCGCCGCATGGCGAACGACACGGACATGGTGCTCGGGATCGACCTGGGCACGACCTTCTCGGCGATGGCCTATGTCAATCGCTATGGAAAGCCAGAGATCATCCCCAACGCGGACGGGCAGCGCACCACCCCGTCGGTGGTCCACTTCTATGACGAGGACGCCTGTGTGGTCGGCGATGAGGCCGTCAAGATGGTGGTCATCGACCCAGCCAACGTGATCCGCTTCATCAAGCGCCACATGGGCGAGGAGGACTTCACCCTCGAGTTCTTCGGGCAGAACTACACCCCACAGGAGGTCTCGGCGCTGATCCTCACCAAGCTCAAGCAGGACGCGGAGGAGCTGGTCGGCTACGAGATCCACGACGCGGTGATCACCGTCCCCGCGTACTTCAACAGCGCGCAGCGGGGGGCCACCGCGGAGGCGGGCAAAATCGCGGGACTCAACGTCCTGTCGATCATCAACGAGCCCACCGCGGCGGCCATCGCGCACGGCCTCGACCGGGTAGGCGAGGACCGCAAGCTCCTGGTCCTCGACCTGGGCGGCGGCACCTTCGACGTGACCGCGATGGAGATCCGCGGCAGCAAGCTGGTCACCGTGGCCTCGGACGGCAACGCCGAGCTGGGGGGGAAGGACTGGGACGACCGGCTGGTGAACTACGTCGCCGACGAGTTCTTCGAGAAGTTCTCGCTCGATCCACGCGACGAGGCGGCGCCCTATCAGGAGCTCTACGAGCGCTGTCTGCACGCCAAGATCAGCCTCTCCAGCAAGGACCGCGCGGTCATCCCGGTGAACTACAAGGGCCACCGCACGGTGGTGAAGGTCACCAGGGAGCTGTTCGAGGAGCTCACCGAGGATCTGGTCCAGCAGTGCGAGGACACCGCGGCGCTGGTGATCGAGAAGGCGGGCTTCTCCTGGGAGGAGATCGACGATCTGTTGCTGGTGGGTGGCTCCACCAGGATGCCGATGATCCAGCGGGCCCTCACCAACCTCACCGGCAAGCAGCCCGTAGAGAGCATCAACCCGGACGAGGCGGTGGCGCTGGGCGCGGCGCTCGCGGGCGTATTCCGCCATCGCCCGGACCACCCCTCGCTCAAGCCGCCCGAGCCGCCCAAGCCCCGAAAGCGGGTCGAGTCGCTGCCCCCAGAGCCTTCTCCCTCGACCCCGCGGGGCGCGGTGATCGGCATGGCCTACGGCGGACACGTCGCCGAGGCGGCGGTGGAGCGCAGCAGGCTGCAAGCGGTGGAGATTCAGGACGCAACCACCCACCCGCTCGGCATCATCGTGCTGGATCGGGAGCGGCAAGAGCGCGTCGTCGAGCTGATCCCCGAGGGCACCCCCGTGCCCCACCAGGTCAAGGGGCGCTTCGCCTACGCCTATCAGAACATGACCGCGGTGCGTGTCGAGGTGACCGAGGGCTCTGGCGCCTACCGCGACGAGGTCACCGTCATCGGGAAGGTAGAGCTCAACGGCCTGCCCCCCCGACCGCGCGGCACCCCGATCGAGGTGGTGTACGCCTACGGCGTCGATCAGATCCTCGAGGTGGCGGTCATCGACGTCGAGACAGGCGCCACCCGCAAGGTCTCCCTCCGCTTCAAGGGCGGCATGAACCACAACGATCTGTCTGACGCCAGCGACCGCAGAGGCAGGATGCACGTGGAGTAGCGCCGGCGCACACCGCGCCGCGCCCGTCCCAACGCGCCCCTTGACCCTTGGCACAGGGGGGCGATAAGGTACAGCGCCCGATACTGTGGAGATCGATGGACCCCCGCACGCTGACCCTCGCAGCTGAGTTCTGCAGGCTGGTACAGGTCTCGGACCTGCTCACCTACCTGAACCTCGGCGACGACGCCTCTCCTGACGAGGTGCGCGGTAGACTTGCGCAGCGGCGCAAGCAAATGCAGGGGATGCAGTCCAATCCCAAGTACAAACAAGAGGCGCTGTTTCTGATCAAGAACTTCGCCAAGCTCGATCTGATCGCGACGAGCCCGAACGAGCACCTGGAGGACATGCGCCGCCGCTCCGAGTCCACCCACATGCCGGTGCTGGAGATGACCATCCTCTCCGCCCTGTCCGGGGGCTCGCTCTCGGAGGAGCAGGAGGACTTCCTGCTCCGCAACGCCCTGGAGCTGGGGGTCTCCGAGTCCACCTTCCGCGAGGTGCTCGGCCGCCTGGCGCGGGCGCACGGCGTGAACCTGCCGGGCGACGCGGTCGCGGCCGAGGACGCCGACCACTTCAAGGTGCTCGGTCTCCCGAAGACCGCGCACCGCGCTCAGATCAGGGCCGCGTACGAGGCCAGGAGCAGGGCGCTCCAGCAGCTCAGCGACCGCAAGAAGGTGCTCTCCGCCCAGGCTCGCATCGACCGGGCCTTCGCCCAGCTGATGGCCACAGAGACCCTCGCAGAGGAGGACACCTCCGATCGTCCCACGGGTCCCCCAGCGCGCAACAGGGTCCGCACCGAGCCCATCGACCAGGCCATCTTCAACGCCGCGACCATGCCCCCCGCCTCCCAGCGGGTCGCCGGGCCGCGGGCCATTGAGCAGCTCTCGCGTGGCGACCTGGGGGTCAGCACCCCTACCCTGGTGGTCTCCGGTCCGAGTGACTACTCGGTGCGACTCCGCAACCGGGTGGTCAGCATCCCCGTCGAGGTGAGCCTCGCCGGGAACCGCGACGTGGACGCGGCGTGGGTCCACAGCGCGGTGGAGTGGATCGAGGTCAGGCCGCGGCAGCTCAACCTGGACTCGTCCATGCAGGTGGTGCACCTCCGCGTGCTCCCCCAGCTGCTGCCCGCGGAGCTGAACCGGGGTGAGGTCAGCTTCCACACCAACGCGGGGCGTGCCGCGAGCGTCGTGGTCGTCGCGCGCAGGTCCAGCTACCTGATCCCGGCGCTGGTGGGCGGCGTGACCTCGCTGATCATCGCCCTGATGGCGCTGGGTTGGTTTCTTCGAACCTAGGTCCCCGTCTTTCTCCCGAGGTGTTCGTGAACCCTGTCGACGTGGAGCTGCTGCTGGACCAGGCCGAGGATGCCCTCCAGAGCGAGAACTTTGAGCTCACCTTGGAGCTCTGTCAGAGGGTGATGGAGGCGGAGCCCGGCTACCCTGGCGCCCTGTTCCTGGTCGCCGAGACCTGGAGGGCGCTGGGGCAGATGGACACCGCTGAGGCTCACTACCGCGCGGTGCTGGCGCAGCTCGCGGGGCACTCAGCCTCGTGGAGCGCGCTGGGCACGGTCTATTTTGACACCCTCCGGCTGGACGAGGCAGCGAATTGCGCGCTGCGGGCCATCCGGGAGGACCCCGACAACTCCGAGGGCTACTACCTGCGGGCCCTGCTCCGCGAGCGGAGGGGTGACTACGCGGGCTCTGACCGGGACTACCTGCAGGCCTCCATCCTGGAGCCGGACCTGTTTCCCCTCCCGGTTCGCCTCGACGACGCGGCGGTAGAGGCGGTGGTGGAGAGCGCCCTGAGGGCCCTCGACCCGTCCATCCAGGACGAGCTGTCGATGGTCACCATCCTCCTCGACGAGCTCCCCGATCGGGACATCTGCGATCAGTTCCAGCCCTCCTCGCCCTCGGAGATCCTCGGGGTGTTCACGGGGATGCCGGTCTCCGAGCGCTCGGTGGAGAACCCCTGGAGCCAACTCCCCGCCGGCATCGTCATCTTTCGCCGGAACCTGGAGCGCTTCGCCTGGGATCGAGACGCGCTGATCGAGCAGCTCCGGATCACCCTGTTCCACGAGATCGGCCACCACCTGGGGCTCAGCGAAGAAGATCTTGAAGATCGCGGGCTCGATTAGCCTTGCCACTCCGGGGGAACCGGTTACATAGAGGGTGCGACGGGGAATTAGCTCAGTTGGGAGAGCGCGGCGTTCGCAATGCTGAGGTCAGGGGTTCAAGTCCCCTATTCTCCACCATCTAGACCGCTTCAGGAAACTGAAGCGGTCTTTTTGTTTGCCCGGCGCCTGGTCTCGGGAGCTCGCGCGGCGCGGCGGGACCAACCCCGAGCAGAGAAAAGCCCCGACGCGGGTCGGGGCTGGAGGCTCTCTACCTGCGCCTGCGGCGCCTGCGGCGCTTGGGCGGCGCAGCCCCTTGCGAGGGGATCGGGCAGGGCGTCTGCAAGAACTCCTCCCACCGCTGCCTGGTGAGGGTGAGAAACTCCGACCACTCGGTGCGGCGCGCGCTGGAATTCAGCTGCATCAGCTGATGCCCCAGCTGCCTAGCCTGTAGCACCACCTCTCGGTCTTCTAGCGGGCGGACCCAGCGGAAGCGGGGCTCCGCGACCTCGGCGTCACCCACCACCGCCTGGATCCCGTGGTTCCGCATGTGGATCTCAGAGAGCTTGAAGCCGTCCTCCGTCTCCGCGACCGCCCTCACCCAGGCCACGTCCGCCGGGGCGGGGTCGTCTCCGAGGATGAAGAAGCACCGCCCCGGACGCCGCCCTGTGGCCGCCTGGCCCCTGATGCGGTGCAGCCTCAGGTCGTCCACCCTGTTGGCGTGCTCCACGATCACCACCGTCGCGTCCGGCACCGCGGGCCCTCCCTCGTAGTGGGTGGTGGCCACGAGCACGTCCAGGCGCCTGTGGCGGAAGTTGTCATAGACGCGCGCGCGATCCTCGCGGCTCATCGCCCCGTGAAAGAGCCCCACCCTCCGCCCCGGGAACTCGTTCTCGATCGCCTCTACCGCCCTGTGACCGTCCCGCAGCTCGAGCAGATCATGGCCCTCCAGCATCGGGAACACCACGATCGCTTGGTGCCCGGCGTCGAGTAAGGCGGTGGCCTCTCGGTAGGCCTCCTTGCGGTTCGCCCCCTCAACCACGGTGCTCTGCACCGGCTGCCGGTTCGGATCCGGGGTGAGCAGGCTCACGTCGAAGCGCGCGAAGGCGGTGAGCAGCACCTGGACCGGGACCGGGGTGGAGGTCACCACCAGCAGATCGGGCCTTGTGCCCTTGATCGGCTTGATCACCGGCTCCTGAGACCCGTAGACGGCGCCCTCGTGGGCGATGATCAGGCCCAGCCGTCGGAATTCCAGCGGGGTCTCCAGCATCTCTGCGGTTCCAAAGGTCACGTGGACCTCCCCCCGGCGGACGGCGTCCCGCTGCGCCCTGGTCGGCGGTCCGGTCAGCAGCCGGCCCACCAGCCCCAGATCCTTCAGCAGCGGCTCAGCGAAGAGGAACGCGTGCTCGGAGGCGCCCATGTTCTCGTGCAGGACCAGCACCTGTCCCCGCGCGGAGGCCACCATCACCGAGACCAGCAGCGCCAGCAACCCCTTGCCGGTCCCCACCTCACCTGTGAGGACGCGCTGCATGGGGTGGGCTGCGCGCAGATCGCGCTTGATGTCCTCGATCACCGACTGCTGGTTGTCGTTGAGCCGCAGGTCCTGCTGCCGGCTGATCGACGCCACAGGTCCGTGGAGGATGGTCTGCGGGAGGCCCCGCTCTCGCACCGGCTGCGCCCCGTTCCAGCCCAACCCCACCTGCAGCCTGAGGGCCTCGTCAAAGGCCATCCTGCGGTGCGCCGCGTGGCGCTCTGGCCCTCGGGCGTGAACCTCCTTGAGGGCCGCGACGAAGGGCATCAGCTTGAGCTGCTCGACCTCGGCCGGAGAGAGGAAGTCCCCCCCCCGCTCGATGGCCGGCGCGAGGCAGCGCATGGTGTCGCGGATCAGGCGATCCGCCAATTCCAGACCATAGGTGGCCAGGCGAACCGCCTGCTTTCCATCCCCCTGGGCCAGCTCAGGCTGGTCCAGCACCGGGAGGAGCTCCTCGGAGCCCTCCCGGTAGTCTCCTACCAAGACCACCCTGGTCCCTGGCGCCAGCCGCTCGCGCATCCAGGGGGGCGGCTCCTGCGCCCATCGCAGCACCACCGGGCCTGCCCCCACCAGCAGGGCCTCGACCGCCGCGCTGCCGTCGGCGAAGCACCTGGTGGACCAGGCGCGGATCCTCCCGCTGACCGCCAGGCGGCCAGCCCCCTGGACTCTGCCGGCCCCGTGGATCGGCCGCAGCACCTCCTCGCCGCTGGGGGGCATCAGGAGCAGGTCCCACACGGTGTTCACCCCGGCGGTCGCGAGCAACTCGCGCACCTCCGGGAGGATCTCCTCAAAGGCGCTCTCGAAATGGGAGAGCTGGAGGCTGTCGTCCTCGATCAGCTCCGCCTCCTGGACGAGCACCTCCTCCACCTCGGGAGTCGCCCGCTTCGGCCGGCGTCCCCTCCCCTCGCGCCTGGGTTCGACGGCGCGCTTGCCGCTCTGAGCGCGTGCGCTCCCCCCCTTCGACGGCGCGGCTCGGGTCGCTCCGCCCCGGCCCGTCGTGGCACGGGGCTCGCTCTTGGGGGCGCGCGCGGGCTCCTTGGCGGGCTGCGCCTCCTCCACACCCAGGGGAAACCCGAGCAGGGCGTCGACGCGGCTCACGATCTGGTTCACCTCCGCCACCCGGAGGCGCTGGACCTCGGGCTCGGCGAGGGCGATATCACGCAGCAAATAGAGGACGTCCTCCACCTGCGTACCCAGCAGCTCCAGCTCGGGGGCTGTCCGGACCGACGCGAGGGAGCGCTGGGCGATCGCCTCGATATAGCGCACCGATCGGAGCCGCTCGTCCCCTCCCCCCAGCACCCAGAGCACTACCCTCCGCAGGGGAGCTAGCGCCCTGTCCACGTCCAGGAGGGACACTCCCACCTCATGCACCTCGTCCCCGACGAGCAGGACATCGTCTCCGAAGTCCCCGAGCTCCTCGATCATGGCTGCCTCTCAGATGTATTTGACCTCGATGATCTCCCACACCTGACGGCCGCCAGGCGTGACCACGGTCACCTCCTCCCCCTCGCTGTGGCCGATGAGGGCCTGCGCTAGGGGAGAGGTGTAGCTGATCTTGCCGGCCTTGACGTCCGACTCGGTTGTCCCCACGATGCGGTATTCGCGCTCCTCGCCGCTCTCGGGGCTCTCCAACACCACGGTGGTGCCGAACACCACCCTCCCGTTGCGGGGCAGGCGCGCCACATCGATGATCTCTGCCGCCGCCGCGAGCATCTCCAGGTGGGAGATCCTCGCCTCGAGCATCGACTGCCGCTCCTTGGCTGCCTCGAACTCTGCGTTCTCGCTGATGTCCCCATGCGCGCGGGCCTCTTCGATGTCCCGGACGTTCTGCGGGCGAAGAACCGATTTGTGGTTCTTCAAATCAGCAACGAGGACCTCGTAGCCCTCGGGAGTAATCGGATTCCGTTGCATTCCTTCCTCTGTCTGCTGCCGGTGGGCATCCGTTCCGCTGTGAACGCACCCAGAGCGGGCAGATCACTGTGGTCTAGCACGATCGTCACGTCTCGACGACTGACCGTGCCTACGCTCCCCCTGGGTCATCGTGGGGGAGTCAGGCGCGTCGCTAGTCTAGCGCCTTTCTCGACTGGAAATGCAGGACAATCGGCCGGTCGATCAGCGGGATCACCTCGGTGGCGCTCCACTGGCAGTCCACCGTCCTCCGCCCCTGCTCCTCGGCGAGGGCGCAGTGGTGGTCGGCCACGTGGGCCTCGTCGATCCCCGTGTGGTCCAGCTCGTACTGGAGGCGCTCCACCCCGCGCTCCCGACCGAAGTCGCGCCACTCGATCGCGACCACCTCGACCACCTGGTCCAGGCGGAGGTCATCGAGCAGGTAGGGGCCAAAGGTGATCACCAGCCACGCCAGCACCACCACCAGCGCGCTCGCGAGCGCAGCGAGGGCCCCCCCCCCAAGCCAGCGCAGGGCGCGCCGCATCCGCTAGTCCTGCCCGACCTTGAGCACGGCGAGGAAGGCCTCCTGGGGCACCTCCACCGATCCCAGCGACTTCATACGCTTCTTCCCCGCCTTCTGCTTCTCTAGCAGCTTGCGCTTTCGGCTGATGTCTCCGCCGTAGCACTTGGCGGTGACGTCCTTGCGCAGGGCCTTCACCGTCGTCCGGGCGATGACCTTGGAACTGATCGCGGCCTGAACGGCCACCTCGTACATCTGCCGCGGGATGAACTCCTTCAGCTTCCGCGCGAGGGAGTTGCCGCGGTAGAAGGACACCGAGCGGTGGCAGAGGATCGAGAGCGCGTCCACCAGCTCCCCGTTGAGGAGTATGTCCACCTTGACGAGGTCGTCCGCCCGCCAGCCGGTCACCTCGTAGTCCATGGAGGCGAAGCCCTTGGAGATGCTCTTGAGGCGATCGAAGAAGTCGAACACCACCTCCGCGTAGGGGATGTCATAGGTGAGCAGCACCCGCCCAGGAGCGGAGAATTCGAAGCTCACCTGCGTGCCGCGCCGCTCCTCGCAGAGCTTGAGCACTCCGCCGATCAGCGGCTCGGGGCAGTGGATGCTCAGGCGGGAGATCGGCTCGAGGATCGCGTCGATCTTCCCTAGGGGAGGGAGCTGAGAGGGGGAGCGGATCTCCAGCTCCGTGCCGTCCTTGACGCGGACCTTGTAGACCACCGAGGGGGCGGTGGTGATCAGATCGAGGTCATACTCGCGCTCCAGGCGCTCCTGCACGATCTCCATGTGGAGCAGCCCCAGGAAGCCCACCCGGTACCCAAGGCCCAGCGCATCCGAGGTCTCGGGATCGATGGAGATCGCCGCGTCGTTCAGCTGCAGCTTGTCGAGCGCGTCCTTGAGGTTGTCGTAGTCCTTGGACTCCACCGGGAAGATCCCGGAGTAGACCATCGGCTTGACCTCCTTGAAGCCCGGGAGGGCCGCCGTCGCGCCGTGGAGGGCGTGGGTGAGGGTGTCGCCCACCTTGGCGTCGCGGATGTCCTTGACCGAGGCCACGACGAAGCCCACCTCACCAGCCGCCAGCTCGTCCTTCACGAAGGCGGCGGGGGTGAAGATCCCCATCTTGGTCACCTCGTGCACCGCGCCGGTCGCCATCATCTTGATGCGCTCCCCGGTGCGGAGCTTCCCCTGGAACACCCTGACCAGACAGACCACACCGACGTAATTGTCGAACCACGAGTCCACGATGAGCGCCTGCAGCGGCGCCTGGTGGTCGCCCCTGGGGGGCGGGACCTTGCGGACGATCAGCTCCAGAAGATCGGGGATGCCAACCCCCGTCTTGGCGGAGCAGTAGACCGCGTCCGTGGCGTCGAGCCCCACCAGGTCCTCCACCTGCTGCGCCACCCCCTCTGGATCGGCCCCGGGCAGGTCGATCTTGTTGACCACCGGGAGGATCTCCAGATCCGCCTCGAGGGCGAGGTAGACGTTGGCGAGGGTCTGCGCCTCCACCCCCTGCGCCGCGTCCACGACCAGCAGGGCCCCCTCGCAGGCGGCCAGAGACCGGCTCACCTCGTAGGTGAAGTCCACGTGGCCCGGGGTGTCGATCAGGTTGAGGAGGTAGGTCTCCCCGTCCTGTGCCTTGTACTGGAGGGTGGCGGTCTGTGCCTTGATGGTGATGCCGCGCTCCCGCTCCAGCTCCATCGAGTCGAGCAGCTGCGCCTTCATGTCGCGGTCCGCCACTGCGCCGGTCAGCTGGAGGATGCGGTCCGCGAGCGTGGACTTGCCGTGATCAATGTGGGCGATGATAGCGAAGTTTCGGATCCGACTGCGATCGATCACTCAGTCTCCAGAGCAGGTCGCCCTACACATCGGTAGCGCAGGCCCGCGCCCGTCCAGGCATCGGGTTTCAGGGCGTTGCGCCCATCAAAGACAAGGTCGCCTCGCATCCGCCGGCTGACCTCCTCGGGGTCCACTGTGAGGAAGTGATCCCACTCGGTCACCAGCACGAGAGCGTCGGCCCCGTCTACCGCCTCCAAGGGGCCCTCAGCAAGGGACAGGCCAGAAAACACAGGGTCATCCCCAGGACGGGCCACGGGATCCCACCCCACCACCTCCGCCCCCGCGGCGATCAGATCGCGGAGCAGCGCCCCCGCGGAGGCCTCTCTCAGGTCGTCGGTGCCGGGCTTGAAGGCCAGCCCCCACAGGGCCACCCGCGCCCCCCTCACCCCCTCCCCCAGGGCGTCGATGACCCGCTGAGCGAGGTGCCGCCGCTGCGCCACGTTCGCGAGCGAGGCGGCCTCGACCACCCCCAGCCGCACCCCGTGCCGCATCCCCAGCGCCTCCAGGGCGCTGAGGTCCTTGGGAAAGCAGGACCCTCCAAAGCCCGCACCCGCCCTGAGGAAGGCGGGCCCGATCCGGTGGTCGAGGCCCACCGACTCGCCTACCTTGGTCACGTCCGCCCCCACCTGCTCGCAGAGGCGGGACAGCTCGTTCATGAACGAAATCCGCACCGCCAGCATGGCGTTCGACGCGTACTTGCTGAGCTCGGCGCTCTCCCTGTCCATCCGGAGCACGGGGGCCCCCACACCGGCGAACAGGCCCGCCACGCGCTCCATCGCGCCAGCGTCACTGCCCCCCAGGATGATCCGATCCGGCCTCTGAAAATCCGCCAGCGCCGATCCCTCAGCGAGGAACTCTGGGTTGGAGACCACCGGGATCGAGAAGCCAGCCACCCTGCGGAGGATCGCCTCCACCCTCGCGCCGGTCCCTACCGGGACCGTCGACTTGATCACCACCACCGCGCCCCGCCGGAGCCTGGCCCCCACCGCCTCCGCCACACGAAAGACCGCGCTGAGATCGGCGTCACCGGTGACCCCTGGGGGGGTCCCCACCGCGACGAAGACCACCTGCGCCTCGGCGAGCCGGTCGTCCACCCGCTCGGAAAAGCGCAGGTGATCGCGGTGCCGCGCCAGGTGCTCCGCGAGGCCCGGCTCGTGCAGGGGGATCTCGCCCCGAGCCAGGACGGCGATCCGGGAGCTGTCGGCGTCCACCCCCAGCACCTGGTGGCCCAGCCCGCCCAGACCGACGGCGAGCACCAGCCCCACGTAGCCCAACCCGATCACCGCTACCTGCATTCGCCTGCCTCCCAGGGTGAATCGGGTTAACCTGAAGGTACCCAGTCAGCCTGTCGACTTGACACCAGCCGCCTGTGTGTTACCAGCCCGTGCCCTGTCGTCAGCAATGACCGATGACAACGAACTTTGGAGACTGTCGTGGCCCACCACAAGGACGCCATCAAGCGCAATAAGCAGAACGAGACCCGTCGCCTGCGCAACCGTCACTACCGCACCAGGATGCGGAACCAGATCAAGAACGTCCGGGCCGCGATCGAGGCAAAGGACGTCGAGACCGCTCAGACCCAGCTCAAGGAAGCGATGAGCGTCATCATGCACGTCGCCGGCAAGGGCGTCATCCACCGCAACCAGGCATCCCGCCGGGTCGCGCGCCTCAACGCCGCGGTCAAGGCCCTGGTGCAGCAGGCCTAGTCGCCTGTCGCTCCTCCTCAGTGGAGGGGCTGTCCCTCGCCGCCTGTCCAGGCGTCTCCGGGACTGAGCGGATCGAGCCCCTGGTCGCACGACGAGCGCCTCAAGCACTCGCCGGGCTTCTGTGGGGTTCGGTTGCATTTGGGACACTGACTCGCTGCCCGCCCGCCCCGAGTCCTTGTTCCTGTGCTGGTCGCGTCCAGCGCTTCGCCTCCTCCCGAGGGGGCGGCGGTCACCCGTTGACCTGCCAGGCGAGCCGTGGTCCCTGGCCGTCGGGAGGACCCGGCTGGCGGAGTCCCACTTCGAACCAGGGCTCTCGCGCTGTACGACGGTCCCGCCGATGGACCGGTCGCGGTGGGCGGTCCAGGAGCGGCGGCTCGCGGCCAGGGATCGTCCTAGCGCCGAGCGAGGCCCCGCGCTGCAGAGGGGGGGAGCCCAGGTCTCGCTGGCTCGGTGCGCGTCCGCAGCCTGCTGGAACCACGCGTGATCCTCCTGTCCCCAGCGGGCGATGAGGCCTCTCGTGTCGTTCTGTGCAGTGGCTAGACCTGTGCCGCGGCGCTGGGGTGGCCGAGCTCGCATCCCGGGGAGGCGCTCACCGCGCCACCGTGTCCGGAGCTCGCGCCGTGCGCCGCACCCCGTCGGTGGAGGACCTGTCCCTCGCCGCAGGTTCAGGCCCCAGGGTGGCTATGCGGTTCGCGCCCCGAGCCGCACCACGAGCGCCTCTAGCACGCGCCGGGCCCCCGCCGGGCTGGCGTGCATCTGGCGGTTGGTGAGCAGCAGCTCCTCGAGCACTACCGCGGTGGGGGGGGTGCCGCGCCGGATCCCCGCGAGGATCCCCTGAAGGGTGTCGCCGCGCATCCGCACCGTGCGCCTGATCTCGCTCTCTGAGCGCCCCTGCCGCGCGAGTTGGATGACATAGAGCACCTCGCGCAGCTGCCAGATGATCAGGCCCATCAGCTTGTCCGGCTGGTCATCGCCGTCCCCCCCCTGCCCGCTGAGCAGCCTGTGCAGCGAGGCGATCGCGAGCGCCGCGTCCCCGGTCGCGAGCCCCTTGGTCAGATCCCACACCACCGCCTCCGACAGCAGGGTCGTCACCGCGTGGATCGCGCCCTCGCCCAGCTCGGCCTCGTCCCCCGCGTACAGGCAGATCTTCTCCACCTCTTGATCCAGGCGATCGAGGTCCTTGCCGACGATCTCCACCAGCAGCCCCGCCTCACGCGCGGCGACGCGCTTCCCCCGCGCCGCGGCACACTCGCGTACAAAGTCCACCGGCGAGGTGGAGCCCGCGCTGAGATCGATCACCTCACCGGGGTGCTTCTTGAGCGCGTTCTTGAGCCGGACGCCCCAGTTGGAGCCGCCCTTGCGCACCTTGGGGAAGGCTGCCCCGGTGAGGATCAGGGTGGTGCCTGCGGCGCCCTCCTCCCCCACCAGGTCCAGGAGGCCCTGGTAGAAGGCGTCGCTCGCCTCCTCCATCGACTGCACCACCACGAGGCGCCGATCCGCCATCATCGGCAGGGTCCGGGCCGCTGAGAGCGCGGCCTCAGCGGAATCTCCGGGGTACACCGAGTGGTTAAAGGCGGGTAAGCCGCAGCTGGGGAGCGCCGCGTCGACCAAGCGGGTGACCACCCTCCTCACGAGCACCGAGGCCTCGCCATACACCACGTAGAGGGGGAGCAGCGCTCCCGCCTCCGCCTGCCTCAGGACCCGCTCCGACATGCCTCACTCTCCAGCAGGGCGGCGAGGATCGCCGCCGCGAGCTCGTCCACCACGCGGGACTCAGCCGACTCCCGCGCGGCGGCCATCTCCTCGGCGTCTGAAGCAGACGCCGTCCAGGGCCACGAACGACTAACCTCCACCTCGCACCCGGACCAAGCGGGGACCGAGACCACCGCGGTGAGGCCCCCTGCCCACGCCCGCTGCGCTCCCCCCTGGGTACGGGCGATCCCTCGGACCTCCAGCGGCGCCAGGCGCACCATGACGGTCTCACCGTCCCGGCCTCCCTCTCCCCGGAGCCCATCGATCAGCGCCAAGCGCAGGGCCTCATGGGTCTCGGCGAGGCCAGAGACCCCAACCACCTCGACCCTCCCGAGGGCGGACAGGGGCGACGGCCCCGCCCTCAGCCCGCAGCCAAGGGGAGACAGGAGCAGCGTCCCCAGAAACAGGCGTCGCAGCATAGGCGTGGCTCCGGTTAATACGCTACCGTACCTAGTCTCTTGAGGTGAACATGTCTGGACTGATCTCCGCCCTCGCGCTCCTCGCTCAGGGCGCCACCGCGAACCCGGTCGCCCTCCAGGACGAGGCCCCGGTCACCGCAGAGCTGGCCTCCACCAGCGGCCGCTCCTACGCGATGGAGATGAATTTCCGTCTCAGGAAGATGTCAGTGCCCGACACGCTGATGGACATCCCCTTCTACAGCTCCGAGGAGACCGCCCTCAACTACGAGCGCCCCAAGATCCAGGGCTACGCGATGGGCCTGGAATTCGTCACCAAGAAGGACAGCGCGAACGGCATCTTCTACTTCGAGTTCGCCGACTCCCTGATGAAGGAGGGCTACTGGGACGATCGCGAGGGCGAGTCGGACGCCAACCACCAGGACGGCGAGTGGATCATCCCCTCCAAGAACCTGGGCCTGCTGACCTTCGGCGCCAACTACGCCTATGAGGCCTTCTTCGTCCGCACCGAGCAGACCCACGGCAACTTCGGCCTCTCCTTCGTGGTGGGCGGCGGGCTGGGGGTGGGCTTCCTGGTGGGCGACGTCTACTACATCGCTCAGGGCGATGACTTCACCCCGGCCTACCAGCGCGCCGCCCAGGGGGACGAGCCCGACGGGCTCAAGCCGGGGGTGATCCCTGTGGTCCCGATGGTGGACATGAACGCGGGGCTCCGCTTCAACTTCGGAGATCGCGCCGTGCTCCGGCTCGAGGGCGGAATGCACACCATGCTCTACTATGGGGCCACCATGGGGATCATGTTCTAGATGACCCGCCCCTCTGTGACGATTTCTACTCGACCCGGCGGGCTTCCTCCGGTAAAAGACCCTGCTGCATAGAACAGGCGGGAAGGCTTGTCTGGCGCCAGCAGCACCGACAGGCTAACTACCCCCAATCCAATGACATCACTCAAGCCAAGCTTGTAAGGAGCTGCCCCTTGATCCTGGTCACCGTCCGTGAGAACGAGCCCTTCGAGAAGGCACTGCGCCGCTTCCGCCGTAAGGTTGAGCGCGAGGGAATCCGTAAGGACATCAAGAAGAACAGCTTCTACCTGAAGCCTGGCGAGAAGCGCCGCCTCAAGCAGCGCCTCGCCGAGAAGCGTCGTCGGAAGGCCGCTCGTCGCGCCGCCCGCCGCACCGCTCGTGGCTCGCTCCGGGGCGCAAGCTCGCACTAGTCGTCCGTTCCCTCGGACCTCAGCGCAGCGCTCACCCAGCGCTCCTCCGCGGGGTTCAGCCCCTGAGCAGCAGCCAGCAAGTCCCTTAGCTCCTGGGATTTTGCTGGCTCTGTCTGTTGTGCGCGGACCAGCGTGAGCTGATCCGCCACCAGCTCCCAGGCCATTGGCTCCTCCGCCCGCGCCTGGAGGAGCAGCTCGTCGGCCCGCGACAGGTCGCCCAGCGCCACCGCCGCCAGCCCCAAGGTCCAGCTGCGGGTCATGTCGGGCGATGGCTGCTCGGCCACGGCCGCCGCGAGGGTGGCGACCGGCTGGAGGTCCATCGCCGCGCCGGTGCGACCGAACACCACCACCCAGCGCGCCCAGGCCCAGGTGGTCCACACCAGGCACCGCCCGCGCGCTGGCCCCAGCCCCTCTACCGCGTCGCTGAGGCCGGTCTCTGCGCGCCGCTGCGCGAACACCTGGTCGCCCTCCAGGCAGGCCATCCCCACCGCCCTGGCCTCGCCCAGCAGGCGCAGGGCGTCGGTAGGGGGCAAGTAGAGCGCCTGATAGGACGAGAGGCGGGCCAAGCGCCAGAGGAGCTCCGGCTCCTCGCCATAGGCCTGGCGGGCCTGCTCAAGGCCCTCCCTGGCGGAGTCGTAGTCCCCGGCCTCCCAGGCGGCGTCCACCGCGGCGAGGTTGAGCGAGAGCGCCTCCACCTGTCCCCCGCCCTTGGGGCACGCGGACAGGAACAGCGCGACAGCGATCGAGTAGCGGCGTATCATCACCGCCGAGCATAGCCGCAGGAGGAGCCACGGTGAGCGAAGCCTGGCGGGCCTACAGAGGGGGCGCAGCCCTCATCGGGAGAGACCCGGTCCGAATCCTGTTCCCGACCGGGGGGCTGCTGCTGATCGACCTGCTGTTCACCTGGGCCCTGTGGGGCGCGCTGCCCCTGCCCTGGGGCGAGCTGGCGTGGAGGATCGCCCTGCTGGTCCTGGTGCGCGAGGCGGCAGGGCTGCCCCTGAGGGCGTGGTTCTGGTCAGCGGCCGCAGGGGCCCTGGGGCTTCGCGCTAGGCCCCTGCGGCGCCTGCCCTCCCTCGCGCTGGTGCGGGTCACTGGGGGGCTGGTCCAGGCCCTCGCGATGGGCTCGCTGGCCTTGATCCCCCTGGCGATCAGCGCCTACCTGCTCCCCAGAGGGGCCTGGCTGGGCAGCGCCCTCGCGCTCGCCCTCGCGGCCCTGCTGGCCAGCCTGGGGGGCGTCATGGCGCGGGGCCTGTGGGCCTTCGCAGAGCTGGAGGCGGTGGCCGGCGCAGGGGGTCCGTGGGCCTCGGTGTCGCGGAGCGCCAGCCTGGCCGCTCGGCACCCTCTGGCGGTGCTGGCTGCCCTCCTCGCCGGCGACGTGGCCCTCAGCCTCGGGGCCCTGGCGGGCGGGGCAGGGGCGCTGCCAGCGTGGCCCTGGCCCAAGCTGGTGATGCTGCACCTGTGGGCCCCTCCCCCCCGGGGCTCGGCGCGACCGGAGCGGGCCGAGCCGGCGACGGGCTGATCTCAGGCCCTGTGGCCGCGATGCCGAGCCGCCGATCGGCTGGCAGGACCTGGCTGCTGGCCCCACGCCAGGGGTCTGGTGGCCTCCCTCGTCGGAGACTCCAGCCCGTGGCGAGACGCGACCGGCCGGCAGGAGCGCCGGCCCACGCGTCCGTCCCCAGCTCACGATATTCACCGATGTGAAGCTCAGATTTTTCGCTTTGGACGACGCAGTGATCATCGCGACCGATCGGCTCGGGCTCAGCAGCCCTGTGCAGCCCCCGCGGCGCCCGTGGAGCGTCCCGGCAGGGTGCAAACACGAACGAACCAGCGTTATCGGCGCAGGCCGCGCCCTCCACACCGGGCGCGGGGTCATGCCGAGCCTCGGACAAGCGGGTGGTTCCACCACGTTGTGCGCTCGGACCCGATGTCCTGGCTGGGGCAGTCGGAGCGCCCCCCGCTCCAAGGGCGGTGAGAGGACTCCCACGGGGGCGCGCGGAGCGGGGACCGCGCAGGGCAGTGGGTGAACCCACGGGTTCCGGATCGCCGGCCCCAGGAGGCCGAGGGCGTTGTCGGCCGCTCGCTGTGCTCGCTCGCGTCCGTCGCGAACGAGCGTTCACCTCCTTCCTCCTAGTCCTCGACGCCCTGGACCTCAGCGCTCCACCCGTAGGGGCACCAAGGCACCGCCTCCAACCGGTGGTTCAGGGGTGGCTCACACGTACCGCGAGGGACGGGCACGGATCATCGTCTCGCCCAGGTGGGTCATGCGGGGGGGCCTCCGGCACGGGTTTGCGCCCGATCGCCCAGGGGGAGAGGGGGCGGCGAGCCCCTAGCAGGGCGGGATGGGGGGGGACGCAGTCCCCGCCCCCAAGGGGGGACACGGACGAGGGCGAGGCCCCCTTGGCGGCGGCCATCAGGCCGGCGGTCATTGGGAGTGGGGGGGACGCAGTCCCCGGCCCCAACGGGGACACGAAGAAGGGCGAAGCCCCCTTAGCGGCCATCAGGCCGGCGGAAATCAGGATCTCAGCGCGCTGGCAGCACCCGCACCCTCCGCCAGCACGGAGAGCGGTGAGCAGACCTTGGGCCAAACGATGATCATGGCCTGATCCTCCGGATCGCGTGGGTGAAGGGGCGCGCGGCGGGTTCGACCGCGCCGGCGCCCGCACCGATGCCACAGAGCGCGTCGGCGCTGCCACCAGCGCGTCCGTTGCGCGCGCCAGGCGCGCTGCCTCGCCGGGCGATCGTGAAGACCCACAGCGGCTAGCAGGGGCCTCCCCCGCCCAACCGTGCTATCGCAAGTTGCACCCCCGATTGGAGAGTCTCATGGCCCTGAACGTACTCCTGGAGACCACCCTCGCCCCACTCCACGACACCGACACCCTGTTCCTGATCGGGAGGGCGGATGATCTCCTGCAGGAGCGGGTGCGCGCGGTGCTCCCCAGCGAGCTGTCTCCCTCTGCCTGGGACGCCATGGTGCGGGGCGCCCGCGCGGGAGACCACGGGGCCGCCGCCTCGACCTGGCTCGACGCCCGCCCCTCCAAGGTGGGCGCCGGCGTGCTCCCTGAGGCCTGCTCCCGCCACAACAGCCCCTCTCGGGCCTGGGCGATCCCCGCGATGGTGAAGGCCGCGGGCCAGCCCGGATCCCTCGGCCTGCTGTTCGTGCTGGGCAAGGATGAGCACCTCACCGCCACCGTCGCCGCCGCCGCGCGGGCCCTCCCCAGCTTCTCGGCGCGCTCCCGCGAGCGCGACAACACCGTCCACGTCGCCTTCTGGGGCGAGAGCGGGCTGATCACCGACCTGGACGCCGCACGGCAGCTGATGGAGGCGGTGCGCTTCGCCGCCCACATGGTCGACATGCCCCCCAACCGGCTCCACACCCAGGTCTTGATCGAGACCTCCCGAAAGCTCGCCGGGCGCCTGCCTGGGGTCTCCATCCAGGTCATCGAGGGGGACGAGGTGCGCCAGGCGGGCCTGGGCGGCCTGTGGGGGGTGGGCAAGGGCTCGTCTCAGCCACCTGCGCTGGTGGTGCTCGACTGGGCGCCTGAGGGGGCGGCGCGCCACGTCGCCTGGGTGGGCAAGGGCATCGTCTACGACACCGGCGGGCTCTCGATCAAGTCCCGCACCGGGATGGTGGGGATGAAGACCGACATGGCGGGCGCAGCCGCGGTGCTCGCCGCCTTCGTCGCCGCGGTCAACCTCCAAGTTCCCCAGCGCCTCACGGCGGTGCTCGCCATCGCTGAGAACGCGGTGGGGCCCCTCTCGGCGCGCCCCGACGACGTGCTCACCCTCTACTCGGGGCGCACGGTAGAGGTGAACAACACCGACGCTGAGGGCAGGCTGGTGCTCGCCGACGGCGCGGCCTGGGCGATCAAGAACCGCGCCCCGGACCAGATCGTCGACATGGCGACCCTCACCGGGGCGCAGCTCATCGCGACGGGTCGCCAGCACGCGGCGATTTACTGCAGCGACGAGGCCCTGGAGCAGCGCGCGGTGCAGGTGGGCAAGGAGGTGGGCGAGCTGGTCCACCCCGTGCCCTTCGCCCCGGAGCTGTTCCGCAAGGAATTCGGCTCCCCCGTGGCCGACATGACCAACTCGGTGAAGGATCGGAACAACGCCCAGTCGAGTTGCGCCGGTCAGTTCATCCTCAACCACCTGGGCGACTGGACCGGCCCCTGGCTCCACGTGGACATGGCGGGCCCCGCAGAGGCCCACGGGCGCGGCACCGGCTGGGGTCCCGCCCTGCTGCTCGGCCTGCTGGCGGGGGAGCCCACCGCGTGAGCGAGTGGTTCGCGGATGACGCCTTCTGGGCCTCGTTCCAGGTGATCCTCTTCTCGCCCGAGCGCCTCGCCCTGACCGGCGAGGAGGTGGACGGGATGGAGGCCCTGTGCGGCCTGGCCCCAGGGGACGAGGTGCTGGATCTGGCCTGCGGCCCCGGCAGGCACGCCCTGGAGCTGGCCCGCCGGGGATACCGGGTGACAGGGGTGGACCTGAGCGGGCACTATCTGCGCCAATTGCGCGATCAGGCCGACGGCGAGGGCCTCCCCGTGGTGGCGGTAGAGGCGGACATGCGCCACTTCGAGCGCCCCAACGCCTTCGACGCGGTGATCCACTACTTCACCTCCTTCGGCTACTTCGACGACCCGAGCGACGACCTGCGGGTGCTGGAGCGGGCCCACCGCTCCCTCCGCCCTGGGGGCCGCCTGCTGGTGGACGTGCTGGGCAAGGAGGTTGTCGCGAGAGGCTTCCCCCAGCGGTGGTGGAAGTGGCTGGACGACGGCCGCCTGCTGCTGGAGGAGCGCGAGGTGCGCGACGCGTGGACGCGCATGGACACCCGCTGGACCGTACTTCGCGGGGCGGATATCGAGCGCTTCGGCATGAGCCACAGGCTCTATTCAGCGGCGGAGCTGGCGGCGGCGATGGCCGCGGTCGGCTTTGGCCGGGTGGAGGTGTTCGGCAGCCTCGCCGGCGCCCCCTACGACGCCTCCGCCTGGAGGTTGATCGCCATCGCGACCCGTTCCCTGGAGCAACAGCCGTGAAGACCCTCGCAATCGACATCGGCGGTACCGGCGTCAAGGTGCTCGTGCTCGACGAGCAGGGCCTCCCCCTCACCGAGCGGGTCCGGGCCAAGACCCCGGCGCCTGCGACCCCCGCCGCGGTGCTCGCCACCATCGAGGCCCTCGCTGCCGAGCAGGGGGACTATGACCGGGTGTCCTGCGGCTTCCCAGGGGTGGTGCGGGGTGGCGTCACCCTCGACGCCCCCAACCTCGATCCCGGCTGGGCGGGGGTGGACCTCGCCGCGATGCTCACCGAGCGCCTGGGGCGCCCCACCAGGGTGCTCAACGACGCCGACGTGCAGGGCTTCGGCGCGATTGAGGGGGTCGGCGTGGAGCTGGTGATCACCCTCGGCACTGGCGTGGGCTCTGCGCTGTTCCTGGACGGCAGGCTGCTGCCCAACCTGGAGCTGGGCCACCACCCCTGGAGCGGGGGCCGCACCTACGAGCAGCAGCTCGGCCGTCAGGCCCTCAAGACGATCGGGAAGAAACGCTGGAACAAACTTCTCTCTAAGGCAATTGAACAGTGGCGTGAGGTCATCCACTTCCAGACGCTCTACCTGGGCGGCGGCCACGGGCGCAAGGTGGACCTGGACCTGCCCGACGACGTGAAGGTGGTCTCCAACCACGCAGGGCTGCTGGGGGGCATCGCCCTCTGGCGGGACTGAGCCCGTGCGGCAGGGCCACAGGATCCTCCTCGCGGCCACCGCAGAGCTGGCCTTCACCCTCATGCTGCCGCCCTCGTCGCGGACGGTGTTCCTCTACATCACCCTCACCACCGCGGTGGTCGGCCTGAGCTCGTTGATGGGGTGGACCCGCCTGTTCCTCAAGCGGAGCGACGGGTGGATCCCCCTGTCGATGCTGGTGATCTTCTGGCCCTGGCACACCTTCCTGTGGGTGGTGTTCCTGATGCAGCGCACCTGGAGCAAGGACAACCTCTACGATGAAGTCGCCCCCGGCTGGATCCTCGGAGCCTGGCCCTGGGACCACCGCACCTGGGAGCGGTGGCCGGCGGTGGTGGACCTCACCTGCGAGCTGCCCCGCAGAGCGCCAGCCGGGACCCCCTACCTGAACCTGCCCACCTGGGACGGCACCGCGCCGACGCAGGAGGCGATCCGGGCGGGCGTGGACTTCGCCCTCACCCAGCGGGCGCTGGGCCGCAGGGTGCTCATCCACTGCGCCGCGGGACACGGGCGCTCAGCGACGGTGATGGCGGCGGCCCTCACCGAGGGCGGCCTGGCCCCCAGCTGGCAGGAGGCGGTGGCGCTGATGCGGCGCGCCCGCCCCTCGGTGCGCCTGATCCCAGAGCAGGAGCAGGCCCTGAGCACCTGGGCCCAGGCTCGGCCACAGGGCTAGCCCAGCAGCCTCAGGGCCGCGCCGTCACTCACCCGCTTGTGCGCCTGCATCGAGATCTTCACGTCCTCCATGATGCGGGCGGTGGCCAGCTTGGTGGAGGCCTCCGCGTAGTCTGTGTCCTCGATCCGGGAGCGCGCGGACTGCCCCGCCTCTGTGGAGGCGGACAGGGCGCCCATCGCAGAGGAGAGGCGGTTCTGCGAGGCCCCCAGCGAGGACTGGGCGCTGCTGAGGTCGGTGAGGGCGCTGTCAAAGGAGGAGAGCGCCGCCTGCGCGCCGCTGGCGGTGCTCAGGTCCACCGAACCCGGATCGATCCCCAGCGCGGCGGGGGTCAAATTCGCGAGGGCCAGGGAGAAGGCCTCGCCCGCCTGATCACCCGCCTGCACCTCGACCGCCGGGGTGCTCCCGTCCGCGAGCTGCACCCCGTTGAAGGAGGTGGCCGCAGACACCCGCCCCACCTCCTCCGCGAGGGCCGAGTACTCCTTCTGGATCGCGGCCCTTCCCGCGTCCGAGAGGGTGCCAGAGGCCCCCTGGACCGCCAGCGCCCGCATCCGCTTGACCGAGTCGGTCACCTGGCTCACCGCACCGCTGGCGGTCTGCGACAGGCTCACCCCGTCGTTGAGGTTCTGCATCGCCGCGAGCTCGCTCCGCGCCGCCGCGTCCAGGTTCTGCGCCACCGCCATCCCCGCGGGGTCGTCGGCGGCCTTGTTGAGGCGCTGCCCCGTGGAGAGGGGCTGCAAAGCCTGCGGGAGCGGAGGGGTGCCGTGGATCGAGACGCTTATAGGACCTCCGGGTCAGCGCTGCGCCCTGGACCGATCGGCACATTATGCCAAAAAGTTTAGCCGCTGCCGCCCCCTTGGGACGATCGAGGCGACGCCAGGTTCACCCGAACGGACCGCAGGGCGCCGACGCCGCGCCGGTGGAGGGGGAGGGGGAGGGGGAGGGAGGTCGACGATCGTCCCATTTCGGGCCCGTCCGGCGCGATCCCCCGCCGGCTCCACGCGCCCTCCCACCCAGCGGACTCGGCCGCCCCCCCACGCCCACCGGTGGCCGGAGCCCACCGGATCGTCGCGCTATCGGTCCTCGTCGACCCCCACCCCATCGCACTCCCCGAGGTCGATCGGGGTGCAGGTGCAGTCGGTGCACTCGCTGGTGTTGACGGAGGACTCCCCATCGGCGGACGCCGAGCAGCCCCCACCAGCGCACACCAAGGTCACGGTGGTCTGGTCGTCGGCGGTCACCGTGCAGCCACCCCCCTCACACTCAAACCGCACCGCCGCCTGGTCGGTGGACACCAGGTCACAGCCCCCCCCGTCACAGGTGAACGTCGCGGTAGTCTGCACATCTGCCGTAAAGGAGCAGTCGCCTCCGCTGCAATTCCACAGGCAGTCCATCGCCTGGTCAGTGCAGAGACAGGCCTCATCACCCTCCTTGCAGTTGTTGGGGTCCCCGCAGCCAGCCAGCAGCGCCCCGGCGATCCACAGCGCGCTCACTCCTCTCACCCACAGCTCGATCATCACGACTCCCTGTTCCTGAAATCCAGTGTTCGCACACCCCAGGGGGCGGCCCCCAACTGGACACCGATCAGCCCCTCCGGCGCCACCCCAGGGCGAGCACAAGCCCCCACAGGCCCGACGGCAGCGGCGCGTTCGCGCAGCCACCCGGCCCCTCTTCCCCTTGGTGCTCGGCAGGCGCGGTGAGCCACAGCTCCTGATCCCCCGCCAGATAGGCCGCGTCGTAGGACCGCCACCCCTCCGCTCCCAGGTTGGTCACCGCGAGCGTCACCCACGCGGCCCCGACCGGCAGCACAAGCTGAGGATCCTCTCCCCAGGCCGCCAGCTCTCCCCGCGCGCCGCCCCCCTCCCACTGCACCCACAGGCCCGAGCGCAGCCCGGAGGCGGAGCGCACCTGCAGCGAGGATCCGCCGATCACCGGGCTTGTCGCGAAGACCTGCCCGGTCACCATCGGCCCCGCCTCGAAGGTGATCCGATCCGGCACCTCGTCCAGCTCGAGGGCTGGCACCTTCTCCGCCTCCCCCCAGCCCGCCGCCTCAGCCAGCCCCCTGTCGTCCCACTGCTCCCCCACCAGCCAGCGGGTGCGCGCGAGGTCGTTGAGCACCTCCTGCCAGGGGCGCCCCGCCGCCGCCTCCACCCCGTCCAGCACGTCGGGCCCGCCCGCGAACACCTCGGCCGCCAGCCCCTGCCACACCGCAGGGCCCACCGCCCCATCCGAGGCGCCGTAGACCTGATCGAGGTGCATCATCCACACCGCTGAGCCGTACTCAAAGGCCGACCACTCCCCAAGCTGGTCCCACATCCAGTAGCCGTCCCCCACCAGGGCGGGCATCCACGGCGCGTCCTGAAAGGAGCCCACGTCCAGGTCCCACTGCCCGTGCTCCCCCAGGGTCCAGGTCTGGGCCGAGACCGCGGTGGCCTCCCACACGGTGAGGGTGGGCTCGCTGTAGTCCGTGGCCCACTGGAGCACGTGGTTGAACTCGTGCGCCACATAGACGTCGATCCAGTCGTCCGGCAGGTTGTCGTCGATCGCCACGTAGGCGGGGGCCCCCATGAAGCCGTCGCCTTCGACCAGATCGTAGAGGTCTGGCGCCCAGGCCCAGGCCTCCCAGTCGTCCAGATCGGTGAGGTACAGGTCCAGCTCCGGCGCCTCCTCGGTGTCTGGGAGGGCGGGGGGGTGAAAGCCCAGCTCGAGCACCTGCACCTGCCAGGCCAGCTCCGCCGCGGCCAGGGTGAGGTCGGCCTTCTCCGCGTCGGCCTGCCGCCGGTAGTGGACCACCAGCGGGAAGCGCTCGGAGCGGACCGCCCCCACCTCGGCGGGGCGCCCGGCCTCCCGGTAGCTGGGCGGGAGCAGGCAGTGGTGGGGGAGCTCACCCGCCTGTGCGGCGGCGAGCGCGATCCAGAGGAGCATGGGACCTCCCTTACCTGGCCAGCCTACATCCTACGATGCGTCCGATGCTACCGCCCACCTTGACAGGTGGCCCGGCCACAGATAGCCGCCTGTCCGTCAATGTCCAAGTCTGTCCACCAAGGGTCCTGAGGTCCCACTGATGCGGATGAGCGTCCAAGAAGCGGCCCTGCTCCTCGGGGTCTCGACCAAGACCATCTACCGCTGGGTGGGAGAGGGGCGGATCCCTTCGTACAGGGTGGCCAAGCAGCACCGCTTCGACCGCACCGAGCTGATGGAGTGGGCCACCTCGCAGCGGATGGCCTACCAGCCCGCCGTGGCGCCCGGGCCATCCCACCAGGGCGAGTCCTTCCAGCCCCTCGACCAGGCGCTCGCGGAGGGCGGCATCCACTACCGCGTGGAGGGCGGCACCCGCCAGGAGGTGCTCCGCTCCGCGCTGGCGGTGACCTTCCCGGCAGATCCCGCCGAGCGCGAGCGCCTCTACCTTGCGCTGGAGGCGCGCGAGACGCTGGCCTCCACCTCGATTGGGGACGGGATCGCCCTCCCCCACCCCCGAAACCCCATCCAATTTGAGCTGCGGCGCCCCATCGCGAGCCTGTGCTTCCTGGAGCGCGAGGTGGACTGGCGCGCTCCCGACCGCAGGCCGGTGTCGGTCCTGATCATCGTGGCGGGAGGGACGGTGCGCGGCGTGCTGCAGCTCCACAGCCACACCCTGTTCGCCCTCCGCGACCCCGCCCTCTCCCGGGTGCTGGCCGAGCGCGGTTCGCGGGAGGAGATCCTGGCGGAGGCCCGCAGGGTCGCCCGCGATCTGGCCTCTCCTGACGCGGAATACGCCGCCCCCTGATCCCACCAGAGGTGTCGATTGCTGCTTAGCGTGGGGCACGTCGCCCGCCTGATGTCCGTCCCCGAGGCGACGGTCCGGTCCTGGATCCGCCGGGAGGGTCTGCCCGCCCACAGGGTGCAGGGGCGGGTCGCGCTCCAGTCCGCGCTGCTCTTCGACTGGGCGGCGGCGAGGCGCCTGCCGCTCCCCGCGAGCCACTTCCAGCAGGGGGGCCGCTGGGCGCTGGTGGAGGCGCTGGACCTGGGCGGGGTGCACCGGGCGGTGGACGGCTTCGAGGAGGTGGCCCGGCTCCTGAGCGCCAAGGTCCGGCGCCCCTGCGACCGCGAGATGGTGCGCGCCGTGATCGCCGGGAGGTCGCTCAGCGCCTACACCCTCGCCGCGGACGGGGTCGCGGTGCCCTCGATGAGCGCGCCGGCGCTGGTGCCCGGGCCGCCGGTGGTGGCCCTGATCGTCCTGTCCTCGCCCCTACAGTCCGACGGCGCACCGGTGAACGCCCTGTTCGCCGCCCTGGCACCCACCCTCGCCGCGCACAGGGCGCTGGTGGCCGAGCTGGTGGAGGCGCTGGGGCAGTCCGCGGTCGCAGAGGCGGCCCGCGCCGGCGCGCTGGCCCCCCTCCGGGCCTCGGTGGGTGCCCGGTGATCGCCCTGCTCGCCGGCGCGGCGCTCACCTTCTCCGGCGGGCTCGCGGCCCTGCTGGCGGGGCGTCGCGCCCGGCTGGCGGGGGCCCTGGGAGCCGCTAGCGCGAGCCTGGGCGGGGCGCTGATCCTGGTGCCAGCGCTGGAGGTGCTGCGGGGCGGCGCTCCCCTCACCCTGACCGCGCAGCTCGGCGCACCCTGGGGCGCGGTGAGCGTGGGGCTGGACCCCCTCAGCGCCTGGTTCGCGGTGCCCCTCGCGGTGCTCGGCGCGGTGGGGGCGCTGTACGGGGCGAGCTACCTGCCCGCCCACGCCCCCGCGTCCCGGACCGGGGTGGCCTGGTTCAGCTACAACACCCTGCTCGCCGGGATGCTCGGGGTGCTGGTCGCGCGGGACGCCACCCTCTTCCTGGTCACCTGGGAGCTGATGTCGCTGGCGGGGTGGGGGCTGGTCTCGTTTGAGCACCGGCGCCCCGAGGTGCGGCGGGCCGGGCTGGTGTACCTGGCTGCGGCGCACCTGGGCACCGCCCTGCTGCTGAGCTTCTTCCTGGTGCTCCGCCACCACACAGGCGAGAGCGCCCTCCTCACCCCCCTCGCGGTGGGGAGCGCGCTCCCGTCGGTGCTGCTCGCCCTGGCGATCGGCGGCTTCGGCGCCAAGGCGGGGCTGATCCCCCTCCACGTCTGGCTCCCAGAGGCCCACGCCGCGGCGCCCTCGCACGGCTCCGCCCTGATGTCGGGGGTGATGGTGAAGATCGGGGTCTACGGCCTGCTGCGCGCCGCGCTGCTGGTGGGAGGAGGCCCCCCGTGGTTCGGCCCTGTCCTGGTGGCGCTGGGCCTGACCGGGGCGCTGGTGGGGATCAGGATGTCGATCACCCAGCGGGAGCTGAAGCGGGCGCTGGCCCTCTCGACGGTGGAGAACGTGGGGCTGATCGTCATGGGCATCGGGCTGGGGGCCTGGGCCGCAGCGCGGGGCGCCACCGAGATCGCCGCGCTGGCCTACGGGGGCGCGCTGCTCCACGTCTGGGGCCACGGGTTGATGAAGGGGCTGCTGTTCCTGGGCGCGGGATCGGTGATGCACGGGGCCCACACCGGCGACATGGAGCACCTGGGCGGCCTGATGCGCCGCATGCCTTGGACCGGGGCGCTGCTCGCCCTGGGGGCGGTGGCCATCGCGGGCCTGCCGCCCCTCAGCGGCTTCGCTGCGGAGTGGCTGCTCTACCTGAGCCTGGCGGGGGGAGGGGCGGAGTTCACCGGCCTGACCGCGGTGAGCTGGCTGGTGGTGCTGGGCGCCCTGGCCCTGGTGGGCGGGCTGGCCTCGCTGGCCTTTGTCCGGCTGATCGGGATCGCGATCCTCGGCAGCCCCCGGTCGGATCGCGCCGCGACCGCGGTGGAGTCACCCCGCGGGATGCTGGTCCCGATGGGGGCGCTGGCGGCGGCGGTGGTGGGGCTCGGCGCCGCGCCTGGGCTGGCGGTGGGGCTCCAGGGCGGGGTGCTGACCCAGCTCGCCGGGCCAGCGGCATCCCCCCCCGATCTGTCCGGTGTGAGCCTGCTGGCCGCGGCCCTGTGGGGGGGGCTTGCGGTGGGGGGGCTGCTCCTCTGGGCGCTGCTGCGCCGGGGCGGGGTCCGGTCGGGCGAGACCTGGGGCTGCGGCTACGCCAGCCCCTCGCCGACCATGCAGTACACCGGGCGCTCCTTGGGCCAGATCCTCGCCCAGGGGGTGCTGGTGAAGACCATGACCCGCCCCGAGCCCACCCCGCTCCACCCGGCCCCCGCCCGCCTCGACGATCTGCTCGTGCCCGGCCTGCTCGGCGCGGTGTACGTCCCCACCCTCGCCTGGGTCGCGGCCCGCTTCCTGGCCCTGCGCCGGCGGCAGGCGGGGAACGTCCACCTCTACCTGGCCTACATGGGCGTGGGGCTGGTCCTGGCCCTGGCCTGGGCCACCCTGTCCGCAGGGGGTGCCCCTTGACCCCCCCCGCCATCCTCCGCGAGGGAGGGCTCCGCCGATGAACCTGGTGCTGCACCTCCTGCTGCTGACCCTGCTCCCTCCCCTGATGGGGGGGGTGATCGGGCGGGTCCGGGCCCTGGTCGCCGGCCGCCGAGGCCCCCCCCTGCTCCAGCCCTACTACGAGCTGGTCAAGCTCGCGCAGAAGAGCGCGGTGATCAGCCCCACAACCAGCTGGGTGTTCCTGGCGGGGCCGGTGGTCGGTCTGACCACCGCCCTGGTGGCGGGGCTGATGCTGCCGCTGGGGGCGGCGTCCGCCCCCCTCTCCTTCACGGGAGACCTGGTGGCCTTCGCCTACCTGCTGGGCCTGGGGCGCTTCTTCACCTCCGCCGCCGCGCTGGACACCGGGTCCGCCTTCGAGGGGATGGGGGCGGCCCGCGAGGCGACCTACAGCGCTCTGATCGAGCCGGCGCTGCTCCTGGGGATGATGGCCCTGGTCCTGAGCACCGGCTCCACCTCCCTGGCGGCGCTCCTCGGCGGGGGGGCGCCGTCTCCCCTCTCGGTGGCCGGCGCGCCCCTGCTCCTGGTAGGGGTGAGCCTGTTCCTGGTCCTGCTCGCCGAGAACAGCAGGGTTCCCTTCGACGACCCCGCGACGCACCTGGAGCTGACCATGGTGCACGAGGTGATGGTGCTGGACCACAGCGGGCCGCTGCTGGGCCTGATCCAGTACGGGGCCTGGGTGAAGCTCACCCTGTTCGCGGCGATCCTGGTGCGCCTGCTCCTGCCCCTGGGCTGGGGCCCTGCCTGGGCGGACTGGGCCCTGCTCCCGGTGGGGGTGGTCGTCGTCGCGGCGGGGATCGGGGCGATCGAGTCCAGCATGGCGCGCACCAGGCTGCTGCTGGTGCCCAGGATGCTGGTGTCCGCCTGTCTCCTCTCGGCCTTTGGCCTCCTCCTCCTGGCGAGGTGAGCGATGCCGCCGATCGTCGATCCGCTCCTGGTCACCGCCCTGCTCCTCAACTTCCTCCTGCTGGGGAGCAGCAGGTTGCGCTCCCTGATCCGCTGGATCGCCTGGCAAGGGGTGGTGCTGGGGGTGCTGCTGGCGGTGGCGCACGGCGACCACCCTGGCCCCCGCACCCTGGCGCTCGCCGCGGTGGCGGTGGCGATGAAGGCGGGGCTGGTGCCCTGGCTGCTCTACCGCACGACCCGGCAGGACGCCCTGCGCCGAGAGGTGGAGCCGCTGCTCAGCTTCGTCAGCACCCTCCTGCTGGGGGGGGTGGGCACGGGGATCGCCCTCGCCTTCGGGAGCACCCTCCCGATGCTGCCGGAGCACACCACCGTGCTGCTGGTCCCCGCCGCGCTGGCGACGGTGTTCACGGGCTTCCTGCTGATGACCACCCGGCGCAAGGCCATCACTCAGGTCATCGGGTACCTGACCCTTGAGAACGGGGTGTTCCTGTTCGGGCTGACCCTGTCTGAGGCCATGCCCGCGATGGTGGAGATCGCCCTGCTCCTTGACCTGGTGGCGGCGATCTTCGTGATGGGCATCACGGTGAACCACATCTACCGCACCTTCTCTTCGGCCGACACCACCGCGCTCAGCGCCCTGCGGGACTGATCTTGCCCCACCTCGCCACCGTCGTACTGCTCCCCCTCGCGCTGGCCCTGGTGGCCCTCGCCACCCCGTCCAACCGCCTGCGTCCCCTGCTGGTCCCGGCGGCGGGTGTCGGGCACGCGACCCTCACCGGGCTGCTGCTCTGGGGCGCCCCACAGGCCGCGGAGGGGGCGTGGCTCGGCCTGGATCCCCTGGGCCGGCTGGTGCTGGGGCAGGTGAGCCTGCTGTTCCTGATCAGCGCCCTCTACGCCCCGGGCTACCTGGCCCTGCGGCCAGACCGGGACAACCGCCCCTGCGTGTCGATGTGCCTGGTGTTCGTCGCGATGATGTCCCTGGCCATCCTGTCGCGCCACATCGGCCTGATGTGGATCGGGGTGGAGGCCTCGACCCTCTCCACCGCCTCGTTGATCTACTTCAACCGAAACGCGCGCTCGATCGAGGCCACCTGGAAGTACCTGCTGATCGGATCGGTGGGGGTGTCGCTCGCGCTGCTGGGCTCCTTCTTCCTCGCCTACGCCGGCCTGAGCGCGGGGCTGGAGACCACCCTGTTCTACCAGGACCTGCTGGACCTGGCGCCACAGCTCTCGCGCCCCTGGCTCCGGGTGGCGCTGGTGCTGCTCTTTCTGGGCTACGGGACGAAGATGGGGCTGGCGCCCATGCACGCCTGGAAGCCGGACGCCTACGGAGAGGCGCCGGGCGTGGTGGGCGCCCTGCTCGCGGGGGGCCTGACCAGCACCGCCTTCCTCGCGGTGCTCCGCTTCGCTCAGCTGGGCCTCGCGGCCCACGAGGAGGCCCTGGTGCGGCCCCTGTTCCTGGCCTCCGGGCTGCTCTCGATGGGGGTGGCTGCGGTCTTCATGGTGGGACAGGCGGACTTCAAGCGGCTGCTGGCCTACTCCAGCGTCGAGCACATGGGCCTGCTGGTGATCGGGGTGGGCCTCGGAGGAGGTGGCACCTTCGCAGCCCTGTACCACATGCTCACCAACGCCTTCACCAAGGGGGCGCTGTTCCTGTCCGCCGCCAACCTCCACCGCGCCTATGGGAGCAAGCAGGTGAGCGATGTGCGCGGGGCGCTGGTCCGCGCACCTGCCTCTGGCGCGATCTTCCTGCTGGGCTTCTTCGCCATCACCGGCGCGCCGCCCTTCGGCCCCTTCATGAGCGAGCTGGCCCTGCTCAGCGCCGCCCTGAGCGGGGGGCGCGTGCTCCTCACTGGCGCGGTGCTGCTCCTGCTGTTTGTCGTCTTCCTCGGGATGGGGCGCGCGGTGCTGTCGATGGCGCTGGGCCCCGCCCCCGAGGCGACCGCCCGCGACGTTCAGGCCGACTCGTTCGCCACGGTCGCCCCCGCGGCCTTGCTGCTGCTCCTCTCGCTGGCGCTGGGCCTGTGGCTCCCCGCGCCGGTGCTCGACGCGCTCCGCGACGCGACGGCGCAGGTGGAGGGACGCCCATGAGCGACTACCTGGTCCTGCACAACGGGGAGGCAGCTCCTCAGGCGCAGGTCCCCACCCTCTCCTACGAGGCCCTCCGCGACGGACTGATCGCGGGGGTGACCGCTGGCTGCAGGGTGCTCGCCCTGTTCGCGACCCCCATGGCGGGGGGGCACCTGCTGTGGCTGGTGCTGGGCTGCCCCACGGAGGGGGGCTTTCGCCTCAGCCGCGCCGCGATCGCCGGCGACAACTACCCCAGCCTCACCCCCGCGGTGCCGGCGGTGCACCTCTTCGAGCGCGAGCTGGCCGAACAGCGCGGCCTGGTCCCGGAGGGGCACCCCTGGCTCAAGCCGGTGCGCTTCCCCGGCCCCCGACAGGGGCGCGGAGACCGGCCACAGGTCGGGGAGATGGACTTCTACCGGGTGGGGGGGGACGAGGTGCACGAGGTCGCGGTGGGGCCGGTCCACGCGGGCATCATCGAGCCTGGCCACTTCCGCTTCCAGTGCTCGGGGGAGCAGGTGCTCAACCTGGAGATCTCCCTCGGCTACGCCCACAGGGGGGTGGAGCGCTCGCTGGTGGGAGGCCCAACCCCGCGGACCCTCCCGGTGATCGAGACCCTGGCGGGCGACACAACCATCGCCCACACCACCGCCTATGCCCTGGCGATCGAGGGCCTCACCTGCACCGCGGCGCCGCCCCGCGCCCAGGCGATCCGCGCGGTGGCGCTGGAGCTGGAGCGGCTCGCAAACCACACCGGCGATCTGGGCGCCCTCGCCGAGGACGTGGCCTTCCTCCCCACCGCCTCGTGGTGCGGCCGGATCCGCGGCGACTGGCTGAACCTGAGCGCGCAGATCTGCGGCAGCAGGTTCGGCAGGGGCCTGGTGCTCCCCGGTGGGGTGCGCTTCGACCTGGAGCCAGCGCGGGCCGCCGCGATGGGCGCCAAGGTCGCCGCCACCTTCCGCGATGTGCAGGGCGCCACCAAGCTGATGTGGGACACGCCGGGGGTGATGGCCCGCTTCGAGGAGACCGGCCACGTCTCGCGGGAGCGGGCGCTGGAGGTGGGCCTGGTGGGGCCCGCGGCGAGGGCGAGCGGCCTCTCAAGGGACGCGCGGGTGGACTTCCCGTGGGACCTGTACCGCTTCGAGCAGCTCCCCCTCGCGAGCTGCACCAGGGGCGACGTGTTCGGCAGGGCCTGGGTTCGCTGGCTGGAGGTGCAGCGCTCCGCGGCCTTCGTCCAGGAGCAGCTCGCCCACCCGCCGGAGGAGGGCTCCCTCCGCCGCCTTCCCGGCCCGCTGCCCCCCGATCGGGTGGTGGTGACCGTGGTGGAGGCGTGGCGCGGCGAGCTGTGCCACGTCGCCCTCACCGACAGCGCGGGGCGCTTCTCCACCTACAAGATCGCGGACCCGTCCTTCCACAACTGGACGGGCCTGTCCCTCGCGCTGAGGGGACAGCAGATCTCCGACTTCCCCCTCTGCAACAAGAGCTTCAACCTCTCCTACTGTGGCTTCGACCTGTGAGCGACCGATGCTAAAGACGCTCCTGGAGCGCCTCCACCAGGGAGGCCGCACCGTCCCCTTCCCCTACGCGCCCCCGACCCTCCCCGACCGCCTGCGAGGGCCCCCGACGGTGGACGCATCCCGCTGTGTGGACGGCTGCACCGCCTGTGTGGACGCGTGCCCCACTGGCGCGCTGGGCGCCGGCGCCCTCACCCTCGACCTGGGGCGCTGCCTGCTCTGCCCCCTCTGCGCCGAGGCCTGCCCCACCGGCGCCCTCTCCCAGACCCACGAGTACCGGCTCGCCACCCGCTCCAGGGAGGCGCTGCTCCAAGGCGACCAGGCCAGCCAGCTCGCGACCGCGCTGGAGGCGAAGAGCCTGCGGGTGCTCGGGCGCGCCCTCAAGCTGCGCCAGGTGAGCGCCGGCGGCTGCAACGCCTGTGAGGCCGACGTCAACGTGCTCAACACCGTGGTCTTCGACCTGAGCCGCTTCGGCATACAGTTCGTCGCCTCGCCCAGACACGCGGACGGGCTGCTGATCACCGGTCCGGTGTCCGACAACATGCGCCTCGCCCTCCAGAAGACCTGGGAGGCGCTGCCCGAGCCCCGGATCGTCATCGCGGTGGGCGCCTGCGCCATCTCCGGCGGTCCCTACCTGGGGCACGACGAGGTGCACGGGGGGGCGGCGGCGGTAGTGCCGGTGGACCTGTTCGTGCCGGGCTGCCCGCCCCACCCGATCACCATCCTCGACGGGCTGCTGCGCCTGCTGGGGAAGATCGAGGACCAGCACACCGAGCCCTTCAGGCGCCCCGCGCCCTGAGGGCCCGCCACCCCAGCGCCGCCAGCACCACCCCGTTGAAGGGGAGGGTGAGCACCGGCCAGGGGAGGACCATGGCCATGCCAGCGGCCATCGCTCCCGACAGCGCCGCGCCGAGCAGGAAGGCGTCCAGCGCCCCCTCCCTGGCGCGGGGGAAGGCCTCTGAGAGGGCGACGCCACCGAGCAGGGCGTTGAAGGCTACCACCTCGACGAAGATCCCCTCCGGCACCCCTGCGGCCACCGCCATCGGCAGGCCGAGGGCCACCAGCGCCAGGGCGGCGACGCCGGTGCGGGGCCGCAGCGCCCACAGGGCCAGGGAGACCAGCAGCCCCGCGCCCCAGTGGGGGATGAACACCAGCGCCCCCAGCGCCCGCGCGGGACCGTCCAGCAGGGGCAGCGGCGCCACCAGCGGCGCGGGCAGCGCCATCACCACCGGCAGCCCCAGCACCCGCTCCATCAGCAGGAAGGCCGCCCAGGTCACCGCCACATAGGGCAGCGACAGCACCGGCAGGCCGCGGGGCATTACCCGCTCCAGCCCCACCTGCGCCGCGAGCACCAGCGGCACCCCCGCCGCGATCAGCGGCCACAGCCACCAGCCGGGCACCGCCACCGAGAGCGCCCACCCCAGCAGCAGGGGGTTGTAGCCCAGCATCCCGCTGTCGAGGCGCTCCAGCCCGCGCGAGCGGGCGATCAGCCCCGCGAACAGCACCGCGGCTAGGCCCGCCAGCCCCAACCGGGGGACCGCCATCGACGCGATGAGCAGGGCGCCGCCCACCCAGGGGGAGGTGGAGAACAGCACCTGGGCGTAGCCCCGCAGCCCCGCGCCGAGCTGAGCCTCGGCGGCGCCGTGTCGCAGGTGCAGGGTGGGGACCAACAGACCCAAGAGATCGTCCTGATCGTAGGGGGATTCACGCACTATAGCCCACCGATCAGGCCGTGTCATAGGGCGCATCGCGCGCGGGGCTCGGCCGTGCCAAGGCCCGCGGTGGGCCTTGATCATCGTGTCGCCCAGGTGGGCCACGCGGCGGGGCCTCCGGCCCGGGAGGTAGCGCCCGATCACACCGGGGGAGAGGGGGCGGCAGGCCCCCAGCAGGGGGGGGATGGGAGGAGCGCAGTCCCCGGCCCCAACGGGGGAGAAAAAGGTAGGGCGAAGCACCCTTGGCTGCGGCCTTCAGGCCGTCGGAGACAGTGGTTCTCAGCGCGCTGGCAGAGCCCTCTCCCTCCCCCAGCGCGGCAAGCGGTGAGCGGACCTTGGGGCAAACGATGATCATGGCCGAGCGGCGCCAGCGGGGCGAGGGCGCAGTGCCCCCGCGCGGGCCGGTGCGCCTCCCCCACAACGCGCCATCAGGACGAGGGTCCTCGCGACGTGGGGCTCCGCCCCGTCACAGGGGGCACGGCCGGGTGGCCCGCGAGCGCCCCGACGCGAGGAGGGCCCCAGGGTCTCTCCTCGCGCCGGGCGCGAGGGCCGGCGCCGTCGGCACCGATGCGCTAGCCGCTCGACGCCTGTCCATGTTCCTGCGCTCGTCGCGCACAACAGCACGCCTCTTCCCAATGGAACGGCGACCACACACGCCGACAGGCCTAGCGACCCGGCGCCCGCGTTGCCGTCTGGAAGACGCGACGAGCAACGCCAGAGGACTGTTCCCACGAAGGGGTGCGGCGCGTCCTGTGAGACTGGCCGGCGGACTGCCCGGTGCCGCGCCGTCTCAGGGACCGGAGCTCCCGATCCACGCTCTCGCCGGCCTGATCGGGGGCACGCCTGTCACGCCGGCGGAGCCATCGCCGCCTGCGGCCACCGACGAGCCCGCAGGAGGAGCGGTCAGGGGACCCCCTACTCGGCGGGGCGGTCGTTCTCGCGGTCGCGGTCGTTCCCGCACACCTCGCCGTCCACCATGTTGTCGGCGTTCTCGTAGTACTCGTCGACCCCGCTCTTCACCAGCCCAGCGTAGGCGTCGTCGCCCAGGCCCGGGATGGTCACGCTCGACCACATCGCGTAGAAGCGCAGGGTCTGCCCGGAGGCCGCGGGGTCCTCGATAAACACGTCCAGGGCGTAGGACTGGTCCCAGGAGGTGTCGCCGCTGTCGCCGATGAACTGGCGCTCGAGCCAGCTCCTGCCCAAGATCACCTGCCGGCCATCGTCGAGGGTGAGGCGGCGGAAGTCGCCGGGGGTGTCGTACCAGACCTTGGCCACGAAGGTCTCACGGCGGACCTCGTTCATGGTGCTGAGGGTGTCGCAGGTGCCGTCGCCAAAGCAGCCCGCGTCGCTGAGGAAGGTCCGCGCCGCGTACTTCACCGAGTCCGAGGCGACGCAGATCTGGTTCTCGTCCAGGATCAGCCCCACCTGCGCGTCGATGCCGTGGCGCGAGATGCCCGACACAGCCACCGGGATCTGCAGGTTGGGGTCCACCCCCTCGGGGATGGTGATGCCCTCGACGCTCTCGCCCACCAGCGGGGTGAGCGACACCGCCCGGTCGTTGACCGAGGCGGTGAGGTCCAGGCCAGCGAGGTAGTCCTCCAGCACCAGCTCGGCCGCGAACAGCTCGTCGGCGTCCTCGTTGTCGAAGTACTGGAACATGTAGGCCGAGAGCTCCGAGATCTCGGTAGGAGCCTCGACGGGGGCCTTGCAGGCGGTGAGGGCGAGGGGCAATAGGACGAGCGCGCGATTCATGGGCTATCTCCTGGCGTCTTCACAGGATATCCGAAACTAGCCTGACGGACGAGCGGACGCGCCGGGTCCCGCGCGGCGGGGGGAGCGCGGTGACCACCGCGGCCGGGGCCTTGATCAGCTCTTCGCCCAAGTGGGTCATGCGGGGCAGCCTCCGGCAAGGAGGATAGCGCCCGATCCCGCAGGGGGAGAGGGGGCGGCGAGCCCCCAGCAGGGGGGATTGGGGGGGACGCAGTCCCCGCCCCCAACGGGGGACACGAAGGAGGGCGAAGCCCCCTGGCGGCGGGCTTCAGGCCGTCGGAAAATAGGATCTCAGCGCGCTGGCTGTACCCTCTCCTTCCGCCAGCACGGCGAGCGGTGAGCAGACCTTGCGCCAAACGATGATCATCACCACCGCCGAGGAGGACCCCGCGTCCTGGGAGGACTGGACCTGGCGCGTCCAAGCCCCCTGATCCGCCTCAGCGAAAGTTGAACGGGAGCACAGCGCGCACCAGGTCCAGGTCCGACGCGTGGGCCAGCGGCTCGCTCAGGGCCTGCAAGGATCCCGACGCCGCGGGGATCTCCCGCAGCAGATCCGCCAGCTCCTGATCGGGGAACTGGCGCCGCCCCGCGCCCCAGCGCCGCAGCACCCCGTCGAGGGTGAGGGCGATCAACCGGAGCGTCGGCCCCTGCCCCTCCCGCGAGAGGTCGTCGATCGCCGCCTCCAGCAGCGCCCGCGCCGGCGGCGTCTGCCCCTGCCCGCGCAGCATCAGCGCCCGGTACAGGCTGATCAGGGCCCAGGGGTGGGGGTGCCCGCGCTCCGCGGTGAGCGAGGCGCTCTCGCGCAGGTAGCACGCCTGCTCCGCGGCGCCTCCCCGGTGAACCAGGTAGCGAGCGACCACGTGGTGCAGGTAGGCCCCCGAGGCGCGGTCCCCCACCACCTGCGACACCAGGGGGCAGAGCTTCCTGGGTTTATCAGCCGGCGTCAGCAGGGCCTCCAGGGCCTCCAGGGCCTCCGCGTCCGAGACCCTGGGGTCATCCATCACCGCGATCGCCCGGTAGATCCGCGTGCGGAGGACGTCGCCTTGGGGGTCCTGCGGCAGCCCCTCGAAGACGCTCAAGGCCGCGTCAAAGGCGAAGCGCGCGAGCCCAGCGCGGCCCTGGAAGGCGTAGACCTGCCCGGCGGCGGACCTCAGCCGCGCGCCGTAGAGTACGTCCAGGTGTTCCGCGTCTCCCCGCGCGCCCATCCAGCCCGCGAGGCGGCGATCGGCCTCTGCGAAGCGCATGGCGTTGGTGTCACGCACCGCGAGGCGGAGGTCCCGCGCGGCCTCCAGCCAGCGCCGCGGGGTGCCCTCCAGGAGCTTGTCCAGGGCAGCCCCCTCGTCACCCACCGCGACGCCCCGGTGGTTCTGTAGCTCCAGCGTCGCTATGAACCACTCGGCGGGGAGCCTCTTCTCCTCCAGCAGGCCCTCCAGCCAGTGCCACTGCATCAGCGCCAGGCCCAGGTCCACCCTCCCGCACTCCAGGTGTTCGGTCAGGTAGCCCAGGTAGACGCCGAAGGAGCCCTGGTGCCCCCTCACGCGCGCGCGCTCGGCCTGAAGCGGCGCGGGCGCCGAACGGTCCGTGCGTTCGCGCCTCAGGAGCGCCTCCCAGGCCGCGCGAGAGAGCGCCGCCGTCGCGGTGTGCGTCATGTCGCCTCCTATCGGAAGTTGAAGGGGAGCACCGCCGCCAGCAGGGCGCGATCGCTGTCGAAGCGCTCGGGGCGGCTGAGCCACGCGACCCGGTCGGCGGCGGCGGGGAGCGAGGCGGCGAGCCCCGCCAGGATGGCGCTGTCGTCCGGGAACACGGCACTCAGCTGGACCGCGAGCGCGGGCGCTGGGACCTGGTCGAGGGTGACGGGCCGATCCCGGTGGTGGTGGGCAGCGACAGCTTCGACCTGGGGGGCTGGGAGGCGATGCGGGCGCTGGCGGAGGCGCTCCTGGTGGGGAGGGCGGCGTGAGGGGCCCGAGCGGCGAGGAGGCGCTCAACCACAGCCGCCTGGCTGGCGGGCTCGCCCGTCGCCTGAGGTGATGAGCCGCCGGGCAGGTGCCCCTCCGCGACCGTCCGGTTAGCCGTTGCCGCCGAGGCGGGAGAGGGTCGCTAGGACCAAGGGACTGGAGGGGCGACGATGGGTGGTTCCGAGCACCGCGAGGCGGTCACCATGACGACGGGAGCGCACGGATCGCTGGTCTTCCCCCACGGCCACGACGCGTTCCGGCCTGTGCCCCGCACCGGGGTGATCTACGTGATGAGCGTGGCGCGGGAGCTGGGCTTCGAGTACGGCGCGCCGGGCTGGGCCAACCTGGGCCAGGGGGCCCCCGAGGCGGGGCCACTCCCCGACGCGCCGCCCAGGTTGGAGACCGTGGCGATGCACACCGGCAGCTACGAGTACTCCCCTGTGGCGGGGCGGTGGGACCTCCGCCAGGCGGTCGCGGACCTCTACAACCACCGCTACCGGCGGGGAAAAGCCTCCAAGTACACTGCTGAGAACGTGGCCATCGCCGGAGGCGGGCGCCTCAGCCTCAGTCGCCTCGCCGCAGCCCTCGGGCAGACCCACCTGGGGCACTTCCTCCCCGACTACACCGCCTATGAGGAGCTCCTCGACCTCTTCGCGCGCTTCTCCACCATCCCCATCCCCCTCGACCCGGAGCGGGGCTACGCCTTCTCCGCAGACGAGCTCCGCACCGAGATCGTGGGGAGAGGCCTGGGGGCGGTGCTGCTGTCCAACCCGTCCAACCCGACCGGGGCCCTGATCCACGGGGACCGCCTGGGGAGGTGGGTGGGGACCGCGCGGGAGCTGGAGACCTACCTGCTGTTCGACGAGTACTACAGCAACTACGTCTGGGCGCCCGACGCGGCGGCCCACGGCTCGGTGTCTGCTGCGGCCTTCGTTGAGGACGTAGATCGCGACCCCATCGTGATCCTGGACGGCCTCACCAAGAACTGGCGCTACCCGGGGATGCGCATCGGCTGGACCCTGGCCCCCCGGCCGATCATCGAGGCGGTGGCCAGCGTAGGCTCCTTCCTCGACGGCGGCGCGTCCCACCCCCTGCAGGAGGCGGCCATCCCGCTGCTCGCCCCCGCGGTGGCCGACCGCGAGGCGGAGGCGATCCGCGCGGCGTTCCGCCACAAACGGGACCTGATGATCACCCGCCTGGCGCGCATGGGCCTGCACGTGGACGCGGCCCCCGCCGGCGCCTTCTACGTCTGGGCCTCGGTCAGGCACCTCCCCGCCCCGCTCGACACCGACATGGGCTTCTTCCTGGCGGCCCTTGAGCGGAAGGTCATCACCGTGCCCGGCCGCTTCTTCGACATCAACCCGGGGCAGCGCCGCTCGGAGCAGCGGTCCCGCTTCGGGGCGCACGTCCGCTTCTCTTTCGGGCCGGACATGCCCGAGCTGGTGCGGGGCCTGGACGCACTGGAGGGGATGGTGCGGGGCTGATCGCGGCCAGCCGAGGTCGTGCAGGCCGCCATCCGCGCCTATCAGGCCAGCCTCATGGTGATGTGGGTCGGCCCTCCCTGGGACCGCGAGGCGCGGCGGCAGCGCTGGCCGACGCGACCCGGCACCAGCTCGGGAGGACACAGTGCGCGTCGCAGTGTGGGATCCTGAGCATGCGTGTGCCTTTCACAGGCAGGAGGTCTGGTCCGAGCGCACGAAGTCGTGGAACCACCGGCTTGTCCAAGGCTCGCCATGACCCAGCGCCCGGCGCGGAGCGCGAGGCACGCGCCGATAAGGCTGGTTCGTTCATGTTAGCACCCTGCCGCGACGATCCGCGGCCGTGGCGGGTGCTGCAGGGGCCTGCTGCGCCCGAGCCGATCGGTCACGATATCGTGATGTCGTCCATAGTGAAGGATTCGTCACACGAATCGACGGCTTTCGCAAGCAAGAGAGGGTGTGATTCACAGCCCGGTCAGGCAGACAGGGGGCCTGCCGCAGGGAGTCCCCACCGGCTCGTCGAAGGGCCGACGGGTGTAGGC
>JAFGVK010000108.1 GCA_016938035.1 Deltaproteobacteria bacterium
CGGAAGGCCCCAAGCACGGGGAGAGGGGGCGGAAGGCCCCAAGCACGGGGAGAGGGGGCGGAAGGCCCCAAGCACGGGGAGAGGGGGGGGCCCCAGACCCCGGCCCCAACGGGGGGAAGGAGGGCCAAGCCCCCGCGGCGGCGGCCACAAGGCCATCGGAAATTAGGGTCTCAGCGCGCTGGCAGCACCCTCTCCCTCCGCCAGCACGGCGAGCGGTGAGTTGAGCTTGGGCCAAGCGATGATCATGGCCGCGGCGGGCGGAGCACCTCGGCGGGGCGCGTCCTCGGGTGAGTCCGTGGGCGCGCTCAGGAGCGGTCGACCGGGGGTGTCGACCCCACAGGCACCCCCGGCGGGTGGGGGCACCCTGGTGCCGCGCGCTCCGCGCCGCGCCCGGTGCCCCCGGCGCGGCGCTGGGAGGAGGCCCGACCGCCAGGGGCATTTTCTGCAGAAGGTGTCACCAAAACTATGCTTCAATGACTTTTATACATGGTTCCTGTACTCTCTGACACAGGGTGGCCCCCCCTGCCGCGCGGCCGCTGGAGTGCGCCCCTCAGATCGTCGACACTGTGAGTCCCACCCGCCCTGGAGCTGCCGATGTCCGAGACCTACGCCGTCCCCACCCGCGTGACCCAGGGCTCCCGGGGCCCCATCCCCTCTGCGGAGGCCTATCGCGAGACCTGGCTGCGCGCGGCGGCGAACCCCGACCGCTTCTGGCTTCAGATCGCCAGAGAGCGGGTGGTGTGGCGCACCGCGCCGACCATCGGCCTGGAGGGCGGCTACCGCGAGGTCAGGGAGCGCCCCTTCACTTGGTTCGCCGACGGCACCCTCAACGTCACGGAGACCTGCCTCGACCAGCACCTCGCCACCAGGGGCGACAAGACCGCGATCCTGTGGGAGGGCGACCGGCCGGGTGAGACCCGCACCCTCACCTACCTGCAGCTCCACGCAGAGGTCAACCGGCTCGCCAACACCCTGGTGTCGCTGGGGGTCCGCCCCGACGACCGGGTGATCCTCTACATGGGCATGGTCCCAGAGCTGGCGGTGGCGATGCTGGCCTGCGCCCGCGTGGGTGCCATCCACTCCATCGTCTTCGGCGGCTTCTCCGCTGAGGCGCTCCGCGACAGGGTGCTGGACTCGGGAGCGCGGGTGGTCCTCACTCAGGACGAGGGGCCGCGCGGCACCAAGCGGGTCCCGCTCAAGGCGACGGTGGACGCGGGGATCGAGGGGCTGGACGTGGAGCGGGTGCTGGTGTACCGGCGCACGGGCGGGGAGGTCCCCTGGGTGGCGGGGCGCGACCTGTGGTGGCACGAGCAGGTCTCGTCGGCCTCGCCCGAATTCACCGCGGTGGAGCGCGGCGCCGAAGACCCGCTGTTCATCCTCTACACCTCGGGCTCAACCGGGAAGCCCAAGGGGGTGGTCCACACCAGCGGCGGCTACCTCACCTACGCCTCCTACACCCACCAGGTGGTGTTCGACGTGCGGGAGGACGACGTCTACGCCTGCGTCGCCGACATCGGCTGGATCACCGGCCACACCTACATCGTGTATGGGCCCCTCGCCAACGGCGCCACCACCTTCATGTTCGAGTCGGTGCCCACCTACCCCGACGCGGGCAGGTACTGGGACATGGTGGAGCGGCACGGGATCAGCGTCTTCTACACCGCTCCCACCGCGATCCGCGCCATCGCCGCCCACGGCGACGACCTGGTGAAGCGCTACGACCGCTCCTCCCTGCGGGTCCTGGGAACGGTCGGGGAGCCGATCAACCCCGACGCCTGGCGCTGGTACTACGAGGTGGTGGGGGAGGGCCGCTGCACCATCGTCGACACCTGGTGGCAGACCGAGACCGGGGGCATCCTGATCGCCCCCCTCGCCCCGGCCACCCCCACCAAGCCGGGCTCCGCGACCCTCCCCCTCCCGGGGATCCTCCCCGCCCTGGTCAACCAGGAGGGCGAGCTCCAGGTGGGGCCCTCCTCCGGCTACCTGGTGATAACCCACCCCTGGCCGGGGCAGGCCCGCACCGTGTTCGGGGACCACGAGCGCTACGTCTCCACCTACTTCTCGAACTATGAGGGGCTCTACTTCACCGGCGACGGCGCGCGGAGAGACGGGGACGGCTACTACTGGATCACCGGCAGGGTCGACGACGTGCTCAACATCTCCGGGCACCGCCTGGGCACCGCGGAGCTGGAGTCGGCGCTGCTCACCGTGGACAGCGTCGCGGAGGTCGCGGTGGTGGGCTACCCGCACCAGGTGAAGGGGCAGGGGGTGTACGCCTACGTGGTGCTACAGCCGGGCTTCGAGGCGTCGGCCCTGGTGGAGGAGGCGCTGAACGGGGCGGTGCGGTCGATCATCGGGCCCTTCGCCAGGGTAGACCTGTTCCAATTCGTCCCTGGCCTGCCCAAGACCAGGTCGGGCAAGGTCATGCGCCGCATCCTCCGCAAGGTCGCGGAGGGCGAGGCCGAGGCGCTGGGAGACCTCTCCACCCTGGCGGACCCCAGCGTGGTCGAGGTGATCAAGTGCGGCGCAAAGGTCTGATCGGAAGCCGCTGCCACGGGGAGGGGGCTCAGGGTATACTGCCCCCGCCCCTCGACGAGCCCGGGGCACGACGGGCTCTGGAGGACCGCCACAAGGAGACCCTATGCGTCTTGGCGCCCTCGCCCTGCTCAGCGCCTGTGTCCAGTACGATCTGAGCCCCAAGGACGACGACAACAACAACCCCAACGACGGTGACGACGACACCGTCGTGGTCACCGGTCCGCAGCCCGACATCGAGGTGGACCCCTCCTCGATCGACTTCGGCTTCTTCCCCACCGAGTGCCCCTCCGAGCCCCTGCAGGTGACCCTCTCCAACGTGGGCGACGAGCCGCTCGATGTGGAGAGCCTGGAGCTGGTGGGCGACGGGGTCTTCACCCTGTCGGGTGAGGGGCGGGTGCTCGCCCCCGGCGCGTCCTATCAGGTGAGCGTCTCCTTCGACCCCACCGCCTGGACCCCCTTCGCGGCGGAGCTGGTGGTGATCTCCAACGACCCCGACGAGGGCGCGCTGAGCGTGCCGGTGGAGGGCGAGGGGGCGGAGGACGCGATCTACGAGGAGCGCTTCACCCAGACCGCCCCCTCCACGGTAGACGTGCTCTGGATCATCGACAACTCCGGCTCGATGAGCGGGGTGGTCGACGACCTGTCCACCAACATGCCCACCTTCATCAACAGCTTCCTCGGGCTGGGCCTCGACTGGCAGATGGCCGTGGTCACCACCGACATGGACGACCCCGCCCACCAGGGGCACCTCCAGGGGCTGGGGGTGATCTCCCCCTCCACCACCGCCGATCCCGTAGGGGCCTTCACTGCCGCCGCCGCGGTGGGCGACGGGGGCTCCGGCGACGAGCGCGCTCGGGACGCCGCCTACGCCGCGCTGACCGATCCCCTGCTGTCTGCGGGCAACGGCGCGCTGGTCCGCCCGGACGGCACCCTGGCGCTGATCGTGATCACCGACGAGGAGGACTCCTCCAGGGACATCTCGAAGGAGGCCTTCGCCGACTGGCTCGACCGCTACAAGGGAGACCCGGACCTCACCTCGTTCTCGGCGATGGCGGGCCCAGAGTCCTCTGGTCTGTTCGACATGGGCTGCCAGGACCTGGCCAACGACATCACCGCAGAGTCCAGCGTGGACTACCCCTACCTGGTGCAGGAGACCGGCGGGTTCTACACCGAGATCTGCGACATGAACTTCAACGAGGTGCTCACCTACCTCTCGTACACCGCGGCGGGGATGCTGACCCGCTGGCAGCTCGCCCACGTCCCCTCCAACATCGGCCACATCGACGTGACCGTCCACGGCGACGACGTGCCCTACAACGCGCTCCACGGCTTCACCTACGAGGGCCGCACCAATTCGGTGGTGTTCCACGGGTCCTGGATCCCGCAGCCCCTCGACGAGGTGCAGATCCGCTACCCCTACGACGCGGGCTGCTGAGGCGGCCGGGCCGAAGAGCCCCCTTGGCCTCAAGGGGGCTCCTGCCCGCGCCGTTCGGCCACGCGATCACCACGGCTCCCGCCGGTGGAGCGGTGGCCGCCCTGCCCTCGCGCGGCGCTGGTCCCTCAGCCGGCCAGTCGCACAGGACGCGCTTCATCATTCCAAAGGAATCATGAGATGAATTTGCTCGTCGAATCTTCCAGAATGCAAACGGGCGCCGAGTCGCTAGGCATGTCGACCTGTGTCCGCCGTTCCCAAGGGAGGAAGCGTACTTGTGTACGCGACGAGCGCAGGAACAAGGACACGCGCCGAGAGGCCAGCGGATCGGTGCCCCTCGCGCTCAGCAGCCCTCCAGCGCCGCCCCGTGCATCCCCCGCAGGGTGTTCCCCAGGAAGTTCAGCTCCCGCTCGCGCACCGCGGGGCTGAGGGCGAGGTGCTGCGCACCGCCGCAGTAGGGGTCCTCTGCGAGCACCAGCGCGCGGAAGGCCGGCTCCCAGTCCTCCCGCTGGGCGGTCTGTCGGGCCCAGGTCATCCAGCGGTGGATCTGCGCTGTGGCCCGCGCCGCCCACAGGGCGGGGTCCTCACTCAGGCCGTAGTGGGCGAAGGCCACCCTGCCCTCCCGGCCCGCGAGCCGCGCGATGGAGGCCAGCGCCACCTCCGGGAGGAAACGGGGCGGGGTGGCAGGGCGCAGGTAGGGCTGCCCTGTGCTGAGGCGCTGGTGGGTCCCCAGGGCCTCACCCGCGAAGAGCACGTCTTGGACCTGGAAGGCGACGTGGTGCACCGCGTGACCGGGGGTGGGGATCACCTCGATCCCCAGGGCGGCGAGCGCCGCCTCGTCCACCAGCCGCTCCGCAGGTAGGGGGGCAGGCGGGCCGAACATCCTCGCCACGTCTCTGAGCACGGTGAGCGAGCCCTGCCAGAGGCGCTCTGGGCTGACGAGGTGCCTGCGGCCGCTCTCGTGGCAGTAGACCCACGCGCCGGGGTGGTCCTGCACCAGGTGCGCCGCCCCGCCACCGTGGTCGATGTGGATGTGGGTGAGGAGCACCCCGTCCACCCGCACCACCCCCAGCGCCGCCAGGGCGCCCCGCAGGTGGGGGATGGTGGAGGGGGGCCCAGGATCCACCACCAGGGTGCGGCCCCCGTCCCGGATCACCCAGGACGAGATGAAGCGGGTGTAGCCCAGCCGGTCCTGGTCCAGATCGACGAGGTCCAGCCTCACCGCCCGAGCCGCCCGCGCAGCACCCGGAGCATGTCCTCAGTCATCGCCTCCAGGCCAAAGGCGGGGGACCAGCCCCACTCGTAGCGCGCCGCGCTGTCGTCCATGTGGTCGGGCCACGAGTCGGCGATACCCTGCCGGACGGGATCGATCTGGTAGTCGAGGACAAAATCGGGGATGTGGCGCCGGATCGAGGCGGCGATGTCCTCCGGGTCCACCGACATCGCGGTGACGTTGAAGGCGTTGCGGTGCGACAGGCGCGAGGGGTCCGCCTCCATCACCTCGATCGCCGCCTTCACCGCGTCGGGCATGTACATCATGTCCAGCCTGGTGCCGGCCCGCAGGAAGGAGGTGTAGCGCCCCTCCTCCACCGCCTTGTAGTAGATCGCCACCGCGTAGTCCGTGGTGCCGCCCCCAGGGAGGGTGACGTTGGAGATGATGCCCGGGAAGCGAAGCCCGCGGGCGTCCACCCCGTAGCGCTGGTGGTAGTAGTCGCAGAGCAGCTCTCCCGCGACCTTGGTGATCCCGTAGATCGACGTGGGGCGCTGGATGGTGTCCTGCGGGGTGTGGAGGGCCGGGGTGCCGGGACCGAAGGCGCCGATCGAGCTGGGGTTGAAGACCGCGCAGTCACGGGCGCGCGCCACCTCGAGCACCGCCATCAGGGCGCCCATGTTCACGTCCCAGGCGCGCTGCGGGTTGGCCTCCGCCGAGGCGGAGAGGATCGAGGCCAGGTGGTAGATGGTGTCCACCTCGTAGCGGTCTACCACCGCGGCGATCGCGGCGGTGTCGGTGCAGTCGGCGCGCTGGAACGGGCCGTCCGCCAGGTGCCCCACCGCGTCCCTGATGTCGCACGCGACGACGTTGTCCAACCCATACCTCGCCCTGAGGGCGAGCGTGAGCTCGGAGCCTATCTGGCCTAGGGCGCCGGTCACCATGATGCGCTTCATCTGCAACCCCCTGAGAGGGCGCTACATACCCGCTCCGCTCTGAAGATCCAAGGGCCATGACGAGAGCTTGATCAGCCCCCTGTTACCGCTGCGATTCGGGGTCCACCGGCGGGGAGCGCGCGACCTCCCGCGCCGGGCGGCGCGGGGCTGGAGGCCCCCGGGAGGCGCCCCCGAAATGCGGGCAGCCCCCTTGCCGACCCCGCCCGCCGCGCGCACAGAGGACCTATGACCCACCTCCTGCTGCTGCTAGCGCTCTGGTGGGGCCTGGTGAGCCCGGCCCTGGGGGCGGAGTGGATCACGGCCGCAGCGCCGATCCCAGCGCTCGCTGCCCCGGCGCTGCCCGCGGACTGGGCCCAGGTGACGGGGCCCTACGTCATCGTCCACGCGCCACCGGCCCAGCGGGCTACGGCGCTGGCGCTCGCGCGACACGGGGCGCGCTCTTACCCCGCGCTGGGGCTCACCCTGGGCCTCCCCCTGGGGCAAGAGGTCCACGTGGTCGCGGCGGCGGGGGACCAGCGCTTCCAGGCCCTTCAGGGCGGGGCCCCGCCGTTGTGGGCGGTGGGGACCGCGTGGCCGTCGCGGGGCTGGATCTTCCTCAAGGAGCCCAGGGGCCTCCAGCGGGAGCAGGTGCTGGACCACGAGCTGATCCACGTGCTCCTCGGGCGGGCCTTCGCCCCCGCGCGGCCGCCGACCTGGCTTGACGAGGGGATGGCCCAGGTGTTCTCGGGTGAGTGGGGACCCGACCGGAGCCGCGACCTGGGCAGGGCGCTGCGGGGACGCAGCCCGTGGACCCTTAAGGAGATGGAGCACAGCTTCCCGCGCGACGCCGCGGGGGCGCGCCTCGCCTACGCCGAGTCCGCAGACTTCATCTCCTGGCTCCGGGTGGAGTACGGCGACCACGCCCTGCGCCAGCTCGTGCGGGGCCTCGCGGCGGGGCAGAGCCCAGAGGCGGCCCTGCACGCCGCCACCGGCGACTGGTACGAGGAGGTGGAGGAGACCTGGATCCACCGCCTGCGGGCGCCGACCTGGGCCTGGGGGCTGGGCTCAGAGGACACGGTGTGGTTTGTGGTGGGGCTGCTGGGTCTGGTGGCGCTCCTGCACGCCAAGCGGCGGCAGCTCCAGCGCCGGCGGGCCATCTTCGCCGCAGAGGAGGCGGAGCGGCGGGTGGTGCTGCGGTGGTCGCACCCCACCCGCTAGCGCGGCGCGCAGGCCCGTCGGGCGCTCTCTCCCGTGGCGGCCGCCGGCTCCTGCGAACCTGGGCGGCGGGGTCCCTCCACAGCCCCGCCGGGGTGCCCCAGGGGGCGCTCACGGAAGGGTGAGTATTGGTTCTATACGCGTTCGTTGGGATGAGCGACCCACCTCGCCCCCCCCGGCACGCGCAGAGGGCGGTCCGAGAGGCGACCCTCTCGGGGTTGGGCAGACCTCCACCTCCGAGCGCGCGAGCGACCGGCGGTCCGGTCCGACGGGGGGGGGAGCCTCTGGACGCTGGGCTCGCCCGGCGTGGCTGGCCTCAGAAATCCGGCTCGTCCTCCATCGCCTTAGGCGGCTCGTGGGCACCGAAGAGCGGCGGCAGCAGCACCTGCAGCCCCAGCGAGACCTGCCACCCCAGGGGGGACCAGCCCTCGGGCTCCGCCTGGTGGTAGAGCGCCGCCGATCCGTCCTCCTTCACCTGCTGGAGCCCGTCCCCGATCCCCAGCAGCACCTCGGCGCGGCTGAACAGCAGCAGCGCCTCCGAGAGCTGCGCCTCTACCCCAGGCCCGCCCTGGATCACCAGCAGGCTGGGGGTGGTGAACACCGGCAGGAAGGAGGAGGAGGTGGTGTCCAGGTCAAAGCGGCTCCCGTGCCACATCGCCACCCCGACCCCGGCGGTGGGGCGCACGGAGCGCCACTGCAGCGGGATGTAGTCGGCGCGCGCCCCGATCTGCCAGGTGGTGCGCAACGCCTCGTCCGCCACAGCCGCCGCCTCCATCTGCCCCTCCACCTCGTTGTGGACGATCCAGCTCACCTGGGAGGTGCGGCTGGCGAAGGCCAAGCTGAGCTGCAGGTTGGGGGTGAGGCCGATGCCCCCCTCCACCTGCACCGAGGGGCTGGAGGTGTTGCGCAGCTCCAGGAAGGCGGCGGTGCCCAGGTGCTGGAGGTTCTCGTCGAGCACCCACCTAGCGTCCAGGCGCTCCCCCCAGGGCCCCGCGCCCAGCCCCACCCCTAGGCCGATCACCGGCCGCCCCTCTCTGCCGCGGAGGCGCGCCCGCCAGTCGAGGAGCGAGAGGCCGGAGTTGCGGTAGCGGAGGTAGGCCTCCTGGGTCATCCCTACCACCTCCCAGGGGGCGCCATCCTCGCGCCCCTGGTCCCGCACCAGGTCGTTCATGGTGAGCTGCCGCTGCTCGGCCCGCAGCACCTCCCGGTCCCCTGGACCGCCAAGCTCCTCCTCCAGGGTGTTGAGCTCTGCGGACATGGCCTTGGCGAATTCCTTGCGCCGCGCCCGCACCAGCGCCGGGTCCTCCTCACGGATGTCCAGCTCGACGCCCGGGGACTGGATCACCAGCGCCATCAGCTCGGTGATCCGCTCAGCCATGAATTCGGGGTCATCGCCAGGCAGCTGCACCACCAGCGGGATGCGGGTGTTGCGCACGTCGAGGAAGGCGACCTCCACCTGGAGGTCCTCCCCCAGGGGGCTGAAGACCATCCCCGAGATGACCCAGGCCGCCTGCGCGCGGTCGCCGATCACATAAGCGCAGCCAGTGCGCTGGGCGTCGGTACACGAGGCGAGGTAGACCTCCGCGTCGTAGTCCTCGTAGGGCGGCACCTCCGCCCGGTGGAGGGCGATGAAATCCCTGTGGATCACCCCCTCCACCGCCACGCGCAGGGCGTCCGCCTGCTCTACCGTCACCTCACCCACGTGGGTGAAGAGCGAGACGTAGACAGGGTCGAGCTGGAGGCGCTCCTGCGCCGAGGCGGTGGTCAGGAGCGAGAGCAAGAGCAGCATAGGGTCTCCAAGCGGGTACACAGCTCCCTGTGTACACCAACTTGGCCTCTCCTAACGCTTGCGGACCACCTTGCGGCGCGCTGCGCGGACCTTCTGCCTGGGGGCTGTGGGGTCCTGAAGGATCGCAAACACCGTCGTCATCGCGGTGTGGGGCGCGGGACCGAAGACCTCCACCTCGCCCTCGATCTGGTAGCGGTCCAGCCAGCGCTTGAGGGACGAGGCCAGGGCGCGCGGGTTGTGCGCCACCACCCCGATCCGGCGCGGGCGCAGCTCCTCCACCGCCTCCATCATCTCCTCGGACGGGCCTCGGCCGTGGAGCTCGAGCACCATGGCGGGGCGGACCTCGCCCAGCCTGCGCTTCACCTCGTCGATGGACTCGTCGATCTCCCCGTGGACAAACCCCGCCACCACCCCCGCCCGCTTGGCGGTGAGGTGCGAGCGGACCACCGCACGCTCGGAGGGCTCCACCCCGATCGAGAGGGAGGCCACGGCGGCGGCGCGGGTCACCAGGGCCCCAGTACCCGACCTGAGGTGCACGAAGGCGTCGCCCTCCCCAAGTTCCAGGCGGGTGATCAGGCGCGACTGCACCGCGGCGGTGACCACCGGGTTGAAGCCCACCGTGTCCTCAGCCCCGATCTCGGCCAGCACCTCGCCGAAGCGCTCGGTGATGGACTCCTTGCCGAGCATCCGGAACACGTCCTCCATCCCCTCGTCGCCGTGCTGGAAGATCTCGTTGGCGGGGCCTTCGTTGACGTGGACCCACACCGCGGTGATCTCTGAGACACCGGTAGCGACGCGCTCAGCGTAGTCCACCACCGTGCGGTTGCGCTTGCTCACTACCAGGGTGAGCATCACCTCGCCGGTCTCGCGGGACTCGCGCACCAGGGCCCGGCGCAGCAGGCCGTAGTCGGTGACCGGGTCCCAGGGGCGCAGGTCCATCTCGATGGCGTGGTGGGCCAGGGACATCATCACCTTGCGGATCGTGGGGGTGACCACCGGACACTGCGGCACCGCCACCACCTGCGGGGAGTGCCGGCTCCAGATGCCCACCCTGGTGCGGCCACGGTCCGAGCTCTCAAAGCCGAGCTTGACCAGGTAGCGGCTGTCCATGTCGGGGATACCTACCGGCTCCTCCTCCGCCACCGGCACGCTGCCCAGCCCCTCCCTGTAGAAGGCGTCGCGGACCAGCTCGGCGCGGATCTGCCCCTGCGCGTCGGGGCGGATGTGCATCAGCGCGCACTGCCCGCAGTAGCCGATCTTCTCGCAGGAGGGCGTGACCCGACGGGGGTCCGGCTCGGGGCTCTCCAAGAACTGCCCGGTCGCGCTCCGAGGGCCCTCGACCTTGACGTCCACCACCTCCTTCTCACCGGGAATTCCACCGACAACGACCAGGGGGTACTCTGCGTCGACCAGGGCGTCACCTTTGGGAAGCCAGCTCTGAGGCCGAACCTTGACGATGGGCATGGCGCCTTCTCCGGGATGAGGGGGGAATCCTGCCGCGCCCTACATAGCGCGATGGGGCACGGATGGTCTATCCTAGGGGAATGTTTCAACGACACACCCACAGGTATCTGCTCGCCACCGGCCTTCTCGCCGGGTGCGCCCACGAGCGGGCCCCCGCGCCGGAGGACCTGGACGGCCTCTGCCACTACCTCTACGCCCACTACGACGAGCCCCGCGCCCTGAGCGAGGGGATGGAGAACCTGGGCATCTGGCTGGACACGGCGGGCCGCGGCGAGGCGGCGCAGGACGGGATGCTGCTGAGCCCCTTCACCGCCGAGGAGGTGGCGGCGGTGGCGCGCCCCGACCGCGACCCGCAGGTGCTGATCGGGGTGGCGCTCCCCTGGCTGAGCCCCCACGGGGTCGCTGAGCACGGCGCGGTGGTGTCCGAGTACGACCAGACCTGGAACAACCCTGGCGCCTACCTGTACTACAACCGCGAGGTGGTCGGGGGGGACGTGGGTGCCTTCAACCGCGGCGGGGGGCGGATCGACACCGCCAGCGAGATCGACATGAAGGGGGCCTTTGGGGTGCACATCCCCTACCTGCTCGACAAGGCCTACACCTGGGCCGAGCTGGACCAGGGCACCGCCTTCCTAGCGCGGGCCTCCGTCCCCGAGGTGGGCTGCGCCCCCTCGAGCGATAACTGCCTGTACCAGTCCTTCGCCCTTGATTTTTTCTACAGCCCTGACGGCGGTGACACCCTCCGCCTGACCGCCGCCTGGAACGAGCTGGTGTCCGAGGCCGACCCCTTCCTCACCGAGGAGCAGCGCATCGGGCTCATGGTCTCGGGCCTGCGCGACGTGTTTGAGGGCACTGACGCCTACCTGGCGGGCGAGCGCTGATCGAAGAGTATTGACGTGGCAAGAGGAATTACCTCGCACCGGATCATCGCAAGGATCTCCCTTTGCCCGAAAAAATATCGAATGTGATGAAGTATCGCTTCAAAGGAAATTCTCGGGCGGTAGGAGCCAGACGCCGCAATTTTGCGCTTGTGCAGGGGATCGAGGTCCTTTATCAACAGGGTGTGACTCCCTCCGCTTCCCACCCCCCGGGAAGCAGACCCCCTCCCCTCTCCCCTCCCCCTGGGGCCCACCATGGCAGCCGAAGCCGTTCGTTTCGACGAGAACCTCCGCTCGTCCACCTCCGATCACCCGGTCCCAGCCGGAAGCGTGATCCGCGTCATGAGGCGGGTCGCGGAGACCGCCGGGCTGGATGTCACCGCAGAGCTCTACAACGAGGCGCTGCGCCACGCCTCAGAGGGGCACCTCAGCGCCGCCCGCGAGCAGCTCACGGTGCTCACCCTGCTCGCCCCAGAGGACGGAGACGCCCGCCTCGCCCTCGCCAAGGTGGAGGTCTCCTCCCAGCGGTGGGAGGCAGCCCTCAAGGCCCTGGACGAGGCCCGCTCCTTTGGGGTGAAGGTGCCCTCTGCCCTGCGCCGCGCGGTAGAGGACCACCTCAAGGCAGAGTCCGCCGCAGAGGAGGAGCAGCTCGCGGCGATCCGCGCCAGGGAGCAGGGGGAGATCAAGGCCCTGCGCCAGGAGACCCGCCGCCTGCGGAGTGAGAACGCCCTCCAGCTCGGGCTGGTCCACCAGGCGGAGTACGAGAAGAAGAAGTGGGCCTGGGTCGCCTCGGTCTCGGCCGGGGTGTCGGTGATCTTCACCCTCGCGGTGATGATCTTCGGCGGAAAGGCCGCCACTGTCGATGAAATCGCGCTCACCACCCCGGTCGCCGACGAGGCCCTGGTGGTGGAGGAGGTCGAGGAGGAGGTGCCCACCACCCCCGCGGCCCCCGCTCCCGTCGCGGAGCCCACCCCCACCGACCTGGCGATCACCGCCCTGCGCGGCCTGCCCTGGCTGCGCGACGGGCAGCTCAGCGTGCTGGTGGACGGGAGGGCCGCCACCCTGAGCGGCACGGTCCGCACCGCCAAGGAGCTGAAGCAGGCAGAGGCCGCGCTGCTCTCTGTGCGCGCCATCAAGGAGGTCAACACGGCGCAGGTCTCCAACCTCGCCAAGACCCACGGCACCACCCACGTGGTGCGCCCCGGCGATCACCTGGGCAAGATCGCCTCCGAGTACTACGGCGGCGTCTCCTACGGCGACAAAATCCTGGCGGCCAACCGCGCCAAGCTCAAGAGCGCCAACTCCCTCCAGGTGGGTCAGGAGCTGATCATCCCCAGAGTGGACTGAGCCTCCCCCAAGCGTCCCGCGTAGTGGTCAGCGGTCGGATTCCTCGCATCCCAATCCTTCCCAATCCTTCCCAAATACCCAACCCAACCCCGCGAGGGGTGTGACCGCTGACCACTGCCCGGGCGACCGGGAGAGACCAAGAGCACCCAGAGCCGCAGCTCTATGAGCTGCGGCTCTCTTGCGTCTGGGGCCGGAGGGGCGGGAGCCCGCCCCGCTGAGCGGCTCGCTCGCAGGGGCACCGATCCGCTGGGCTCTCGACGCGTGTCTTTGTTCCTACGCTCGTCCCGGGAGCGACGGCCACCCGCCGACAGGCCTGGCAGGCTGGGCGTCAAGTTCACAGTCCAGTAGGTTCGACGAGCAACTTCATCGAATGGATCCTGTGGAAGGATGAAGCGCTCCCTGTGAGACGGTCCGGCTGATGGACCCGTGCCCTAGTAGGAGATCTCGCCGGCCTTCTTCTTCTGCTTCAGCATGTCGAGGCGGTTGCGCGCGCCCTTGTTCCCGTCGATCTTGACCGCGGACTTCCAGGCCTGCTCCGCGTCAGCGTAGCGCTCCTGGCGGAAGTAGACCTGCCCCAACCGGAAGTAGCCACCAGAGCGCTGGTAGGGCTCCATGTAGTCATAGGCGAGGTAGGTGAGCAGCTCGCTCTCGGCGAGGGGGGACTGGCCCGAGCGGAGGTAGGCCAGGCCCTTGTAGTACCGGACCCGCTGGTTGCTCTGGTCCACCCTCAGCACGTCGTCGTAGGCCCGGATCGCCGCGTCAAAGCGCCGCATGTAGGTGTACGTGTTGCCCAACAGCAGGTTGTTGATCACGTTGTCGGGGTAGTGGCGCTTGTTGCGGATGCAGGACTCCAGCGCCCGCTTGAGCTCGTGCTCCTCCAGCCACGAGAAGGCCAGCCCGAGGGTAGCGGCGGGACTGAGGAACACGCCCTGGGTCTCGACCACCTGCATCTGCTGGATGCCCTTGACCCGCTCGTCGGTGAAGTCGGGGAGTATATCCACCGAGAGGGTGATGACCGAGCGCCAGTAGTTGTACATCCCGTCCGCGATGAGCAGATCGGTGAACTCTGGGGCCAGCTCGTGGGCGACGGTGATCTCGTCCATCGACTGGAAGGCGAGGTCCAGCGCCTTGAGGTACTTCTCCTGGCGCATCAGGTGGATAGCCTCAATGCCGATGACGCCGGCGTTGAGGAAGTGCTCCCACCCCTCGGCCCCCGGCACCGCGAGCGCAGCCTGGATGTCCGCCCGGGCCTGAGCCGAGGAGGCCCAGTACTGCTGGTCGTACTTGAAGTCGAAGTTCTCCAGCATCATCGCCTGCCAGATGACCGCGTTGATCACCGAGGAGATGGCGGTGTTGGGGAAGCGCTCCTCTAGGGCGTCGAAGTGCTTGCGCGCGGGCCCGTACTCGCGCCGGTAGACCATGTCCATCCCCAGCCTGGTCTCGTGCACGAAGTCCGGCTCCAGGCCCAGGGCGCGAGCGCCGATGTAGACGATGTTGGTGTACTCCTGGTTCTTCCACTCCTCGTAGCCGTGAAGCTCAGTGGCGGGAGCCGCGTCAAGCCGATCCACCTGCAGGGCGGGCAGGTGCTTGGAGAAGGAGGTCTCGGGACGCTCGACCTCCTCACCTAGGGCGGGGCTCGCGAGCCCGAGGAGCAGGGGAAGGGAAAGGAGCCAGGGCTTCATCGGTCCTCCATGGGTGGGGCCAGGATAGCTGAACGCGTGAGGGAGGTGGGAGCTTCACTCCCCAGAAGAAATTGTGCGACCTGAGACATCATCCGCGCTCCAGCGCGCGACCACCGCTGCGCCCACCGCGTCGCTCCACACGTTGACCGAGGTGCGCATCATGTCGAGCACCCTGTCTACCGCGAGGATGACCAGCACCCCCTCGCTGGGGATGCCCACCGCGCCCATCACGATGACCATCATCACCGTGCCCGCGTGGGGGATCCCCGCGGCGCCCACGCTGGCGAGGAGGGCGGTCACCGCCACCACCCCCTGCTGCGCGAGGGAGAGGGGGGCGATCATCTGGGCGATAAACAGCACCGCGACCGCCTCGTAGAGGGCGGTGCCGTCCATGTTGACGGTAGCCCCCAGGGGCAGGGTAAAGGCGGCGACCCTGCGGGGGATGCCACCGCGCTCCACCGCGCTCTGCAGGGTGAGGGGCAGGGTCCCGGAGGAGGAGGCGGTGGAGAAGGCGGTGATCAGCGCCTCGCGCATCGCCCCCGCGTAGGCGAGCGGGCTGCGCCCGGCCAGCAGGGACAGGGCCAGCGGGAGGGTGATCAGGGCGTGGATCCCAAGGCCGAGCGCCACGGTGAGCATGTACCAGCTCAGGGGTCTGGCGAGGGCGTAGCCGGTGGCCGCGGTGACGAAGAAGACGTAGCCAAAGATCCCCAGCGGGGCGAGCCGGAGCACCCAGTGGGTGATCCGGGTCATCACCTCGTAGACCGCGTCCATCAGCCGCAGCAGCGGCTCCCCGTGCTCGGTCTCCACCCGCGCGGTCGCGAGGCCGACCAGCACCGCGAAGAAGATCACCGACAGGATCGAGGTGTTGGAGCTGGCTGCCTCCACCACGTTGGTGGGCACCATTCGATAGAACACGTCCACCAGCACCGCCCCCGCCGAGCCGTGCGCCAGCTCCGGGGTGACCTGCTCAGCACCCCCCGCCTGCGCCGCCGCGAGGAGGGTCTGGTAGTCCAGCCCCTCGCCGGGGCGGATCAGGTTCACCACCCCGATCCCCACCAGGATCGCCAGCAGGCTGGTGAGCAGGTAGTAGCCGAGGGTGAGGCCACCCATACGGCGCAGGTCCCCGCTCCGCCCCACCCTGGCGATGCTCCCGACGAGGCTGGAGAAGATCAGGGGCACCACCACCATCGAGAGCAGGGCGAGGAACACCTTGCCCATCCAGCGCCCGACCTCGGCGAGGGCGAGCGCTGTGTCTCCGGAGATCTGCCCGACCTCGCCCATATAGTTGAGGGTGAGTCCGCCCAGCGCCCCGACGGTGAGCGCGAGGCCGATCTGAGCCCAGAGCGGCACCTTGATCATGTCACTTTCCCACGCAGAAGCGGGCGAAGAGCGCGTCCCGCACCGCCTCTCTGCTGTCAGCACCGGTGAGGGCGTCGAGCTCCTCCACCGCGCGGATCACCGCGTCCGCGGCCGCGGCCTCCCCGGCGAGGGCGAAGGCCGCGCTGGCCTCGTCCGCCTCCCGCGCCACCGCTAGGAAGCGATCGCGCTGCCTAGCGCTCCCCAGCACCAGGCCCTCGGCGCGCGAGGCGCGCTGAGTGAGCACCGCACCCACCGCCTCGCGCAGGGCCCCGATCCCCTCGCCGGTGAGGGCGGAGGTAGGCAGCGCCCCGTCCAGGGAGCCAGCCCCGTCTCGGTCGACCCCATTGTAGACCACCAGCCTCGGCCGCCCTGAGGTGCGGGCGAGGATGTCAGCGCTCACCGAGTCCAGCGCCCCAGGCCCCGCGGGCACCACCACCAGCAGCAGGTCCGCCTCCTCCACCAGCTCGCGCGCCAGGGCCAAGCCCGCCGCCTCTACCGGATCCGAGGTGCGCCGCTCCCCCGCGGTGTCGAGGAGCACTAGCTGCAGGCCACCCAGCTCTGTGGCGGCCTCGATCACGTCTCTGGTCGTCCCTGGGGTGGGGTGGACCAGCGCCCTCCTGCGCCCGAGCAGGGCGTTGAAGAGGGAGCTCTTGCCGGCGTTGACGGGCCCGACCAGCGCGACCCTGGCCCCGTGCAGCCGCACCCTGCCCACCTCCCAGGTCTGGGCCAGCGCCCTGGCCTGCTCGGAGAGGGAGGAGAGGGTGCCGAGCAGCTCGGCCTCGCTCTGGTAAGAGAGGTCCTCCTCCGGGTGGTCGAGGCGCGCCTCCAGCTCAGCCCCCACCCCGAGCAGCGCCTCGCGGAGCGACTCGGCGAAGGCCCCGAGGGAGCCGTCCGCGCCCTGTCGGGCCACGGCGAGGCCCTGCCAGGAGGTGGCCTCCACCACCTGGTGCACCGCCTCGGCGCCGAGCAGGTCCAGCTTGCCCGAGAGCAGGGCCCGCTGGGTGAACTCGCCGGGATCCGCGAGCCTGGCCCCCGCGGCGAGGGCGGCACCTACCAGCCGATCGACCACCAGCGGGTTGCCGTGGCAGGTGATCTCAGCGGTGTCCTCGCCGGTGTAGGTGGCGGGACCCTCGCTGAACAAGAGCACCCCGTCGTCATAGACACCCTCTGCGTCCACCAACGCCACCCTGCGGGGTCGTCCCGGGGTCAGCGCGGCGCCAGAGAGGGGGCGGACCAGGGCCGGGATCAGCGCTCCCAGCTCGCGCCCGGAGAGCCGAACCACCGCCAGCGCCCCGCGGCCGCGGGGCGTGGCGGGCGCCACGATGAGGTCGCGATTCAACGGCCTCAGCTCGCCGGGATCACCTGGACGTACTTCACGTCGTCCTTCATCAGGGAGAGGGTCTCCACCCCCGACACCTCGGACACCGCCATGTGGATGACGCGGCGGTCATAGGCGTTGAGCTTGAGGTTGATGGTGATCGGCTTGCCGGTCTCGATGCACTTGGCCGCGGCGCGGGCCGCGAGCGCCTGGAGCTTCTCCTCAGGGTACTCGCCCTTGGCGCGGCGCTGTCCGCCCCGATCCTCGTCGCGGTCGTCCCTGCGGCGCGGGGGCCTGCCACCGCGATCGTCGTCGCGGCGCCCGCGGCCCTCCTCGGACCTGGGGCGGCGCTCACGGCGCTCGCCGCGATCGGACCGCTCGCCGCGATCGGACCGCTCGGGGCGGTCGTCGCTGCGGGGGCGGCGCTCCTCGGAGCCCTCGGTGCGCTCGTCGTCCACGTCCACGTCGATCACCACGTCACCCCACTTCTCGAGGGTGAGGGCGAGGATGTGACGGATGGCGCCGAGGGTTGACCCACGGCGGCCGATGATGCGACCCGCCTTGTCGGCGCGGACCCGGAGGTGGACCCGACCCTCTGCGCCGGTGGCCTGCACCGTGCCCTTGACATCCATAAAGCCGAGCAGCTCCTGGAACCAGGCCTGTGCGTAGTCAGAGGCCTCGGTGGTGCCGCCCTCGGCGCCCTTGTATCCGGCCCTGGGGCCGTGCTCGTCGCGGGGAGCGCGCTCGGAGCGCTCGGGACGAGGGGCGCGCTCGGAGCGCTCGGGACGCTCGGAGCGCTCGGAGCGCTCGGAGCGCTCGGGACGCTCGGAGCGCTCCCTGCGGGGGGGACGCTCCTCGCGGGCCTCGCGGGCCTCCTCGACAGGGGCCTCGCTCACCTCGCGCTGCACAGGCTGCTCCTGTACCTGCTCCTCCTTGGCCCACGCCAGGATCCGCACCTTGTCCCTCGCGATGGAATTGCCCGCGGAGCCGCGGAAGAAGCTCATGTCCAGCTTGTAGCCCACCGCGTTGAAGCTGACACCCAGGGTCTCAGCGGCGGCCTGGACCGCGGTGTGGAGGTCATAGCCCTCGCTCTGAATCGTCTCGACGCCCTCAGGGATATTCATTGCATATTCTCCTATGCACGCTGCGCAGCGGGCTCCTTCCTATTTCCGTATTGTCTCTTGATGAGCCACTGCTGTGTGATGGTCAACACCGTGTTGACGAAGATGTAGAGGACCAGACCCGCGGGGAAGGCGAAGAAGAAGAAGCCGAACATCAGCGGCATGAACTTCATCATCTTGGCCTGCACGGGGTCCATATTCCCCATGGGAACGAACTGCTGCTGCACCATCATGAGCGCCACCACCACCGCGGGGAGCACCATGTAGGGATCCGCCACCGAGAGGTCCCGGAGGTAGTAGAACTCGGTGTGGTAGAGGTCCACGCTCGACAGGAGCGCGGCGTAGAGCGCAAACCACACCGGCATCTGGACCAGCATCGGCAGGCAGCCGCCGAGAGGGTTGACGCCGTTCTCCTTGAAGAGCTCCATCGTGCGCCGGTTGAGCTCCTCGGGCTTGTCCTTGAGCTGCTCCTTGATGCGCGTCAGCTCCGGTTGGATGTCCTGCATCGCCTGCGAGGACTTGAACGACACCTGAGTCAGGGGGTAGAAGAGGAGCTTCACCACCACCGTCAGGGCGATGATGGCCCAGCCCCAATTTCCGAGGAGCCCGTGGAAGAAGGTGAGGGCGATGAGCAGGATTTTGGCGAAGAAGCCAAAGAACCCGAGCCTGACCAGCTCCGAGAGGTCGGGGCGGATGTCCTTGAGGCCAGAGAGAGACTTGGGCCCGATGTAGAGCTGGTAGGTCTCGTCGAAGCGCTCGCCGGGGGCCAGGGTGCGGGTGTGGACCAGGTCGACGCCGTAGGAGACGCCGTCTCCCTGGCCGCGGGGGAGGAACACCGCCCGCCCGTCGCTGCCCTCGGGGACCACCAACACCGAGGCGAAGTAGCCGTCCGCGAGGCCGAACCAGGAGACGCTCCCCTCGCGGGGCTCTGGCCCGGTCAGCTTGTCGAGCTTAGTGAACTCCTCGAATTCACCGCCGTAGAGCGCCACCGGCCTGGCGGCGGGCGCGTAGCGGCTGTTGCTCTCGGGGAGCTGGTCATGGCCGGAGATCCAGAGGTCGCCGCTCCAAGGCGCGGCCCCAAGGTTGCGCCAGGAGGCCTCCACCTCGATGAGGCAGTGGTCTCCCACCTGCACCGGCTTGAGGGTGCGGATCACCTCGATGCCCTGGTCGGTCACGCCGCGCAGGGTGCGGTCGCTGCCCTGTCCCTCGATCGCCACCCGCGGCGCCTGCCCGTCGAGCGGGCCCGCGCCCATCTCGAGGAGGTGGCCCTCGGAGGAGACGATGCGGACGTTGTCAGGGGTTGGCCCGTAGGGCAACCAGCTCCCCGGCTCCCCCATGACCTTGCCCACCAGCCAGCTCCAGAGGGGCTGCACCTCGTAGTGGCCGAGGTGATCGGCTAGCGTGGTGCCGCGCAGGGCGCCGCCGCCGCTCCACAGCTCGGCGTCGATGCCGCAGGCGCTGTAGGGGACCGTCACCAGGGGCAGCGCCTCGATCGCGGCTGAGGCCACGGGCGCAGAGGCCACAGGAGCGACCCCGGTGGACGCTGCCACCGAGGGGACCGTCTGAGCGACGGGGTCCGGTGCCACCACCGGGACCTCGTTGGCCGAGACCCAGGTCATCCACAGGTAGTAGACCGCCAGCGCGAGCACCACCGCCATCAGGGTACGCTTGTCCATTACGTCCTCTTCTGGCGGAGGGCCCGACGGATTCGGTCGAGCGCCCCGCGTACTTGGAGCCGGAGCTCAGCGAGACCGCTGACCGCCGCGCCCTTCCTGGCAATAAAGACCACGTCCACCTCGCTGAGCGCGCCGCGCTCGACGCGAATGGACTCTCGGAGCCACCGCTTGACCCGATTTCTCACCACCGCGTTGCCGACCTTTCGGCTGACCGCGAGGCCAAAGCGGGGACCGGCGTCAGGGCGAGGCTGGTAGACAACTACCAGCTCTCCCGTGACGACCCGCCTCCCTCCCTGCTGTACGCGCCGAAAGTCAGCGCTCTTGCGCAGGCGGAGGGATCGGGAGAAGCGAAGCCGCTTCACGCGTCCTAGGAGGACTTCTTGGTGGAGATCGTCACCGACACCCGCGCCCGGCCCTTGCGCCGACGGGCGTTGAGGACGTTGCGTCCACCGGGGGTGGCCATCCGGGCCCGAAAACCGTGGGTCCGCTTGCGCTTGAGATTGTGGGGCTGGTAGGTGCGCTTCATCAGTTCCTCCGCGGCCGCTCCCGACGCGAGGGGCGGGGATGGGCGAGGCTATGGGTCGTGGCGTCTGTACATCGCCTGAAAGGGCAGGGCTGGCTATCGCGGGCCTTGGACGAGGTCAAGGCGGCAGGTGGAGATCATCGTCCGGGATCTCCACCGACAAATGACCGTCAGGGCGGGGTCACCCCCCCCACCGCGCGCTACAGTAGCCGGTGCCCCGGGTGACGACATCCCCCGGGAAGGAGATGCCTTGGCGACCCTACCCCTCGATACGCTCTGGGAGCGCACCCTGAGCTCGCTCAAGGAGAGTGAAGATCCCACCCAGCTGGAGATCTGGATGAAGCCCACCAGGGCGATCTCCCTCGCCGACGGCGTGCTCACCCTCGAGACCTCCAACGCCTTCTGGGCAGAGTGGATTGACGATAACTACCGCGCTGCCATCGAGCAGATCGCGGGGAGGCTCCTCGGCGCGCCGTGCAGGATATCGCTCCGCTGGAGCGAGGCGCAGGCCCCCTCGGACCTGGCGGCGGATCCCATCCAGCCGCAGGCGCCAGCGGATCGGGCGCCCGGGGTCAACCCGGAGCACAGCTTCGAGCGCTTCGTGGTGGGGAGCTGCAATGAATTTGCCCACGCGGCCGCGACCTCGGTCGCTAACAACCCAGGCACCTCCTACAACCCGCTGCTGATCTACGGGGGCACCGGGCTGGGAAAGACCCACCTGATGCACGCCATCGGCAACCAGTTCCTGAAGATCCACCCAGAGGTCACGGTGGTGTACGTGACCGCGGAGGACTTCATGAACGACATGATCCAGTCCCTGCGGTACAAGCGGATGGACGCGTTCCGCAAGCGCTTCCGCAACCGCGCGACCCTGCTGCTGATGGACGACATTCAGTTCCTCTCGGGGAAGGAGGCGACTCAGGAGGAGTTCTTTCACACCTTCAACGCCCTGAAGAACGCCGGCAGCCAGATCGTCCTCACCTCAGACGTGCTCCCAAAGGACATCGCCAAGCTGGAGCCCAGGCTCCGCACCAGGTTCGAGGGCGGGCTCCTCGCGGACATCCAGGCGCCGGACCGCGAGACGCTGCTCGCGATCCTGTTCGAGAAGGCGGACGACCACCAGCTCAAGATCCCCGCAGACCTCGCGGAGGAGATCGCTGACGTGGTGCAGGGCAACATCCGCGAGCTGGAGGGGATCCTCAACCGCATCGCGGCGAAGGCCAACTTCTACCGCCAGGAGCCGACCCTGGACTTCGCTCGCCAGCAGCTGCCCGACACCTTCCAGCCGACCCACCCGGACCTGACGGTGGGGATGATCATCGAGGCGGTGGGGAGGCTGCACAGCCTGAGGGGGGCGGACATCCTGGGCAAGGCGCGCACCAGGGGCCTCGCCAGGGCCCGACACATCGCCATGTACCTGTCGCGGGTGCTGACCGAGATGTCCTACCCGGAGCTCGCGCGGGAGTTCGGCGGAAAGGACCAGTCCACCATCCAGCACGGGGTGAAGAAGATCGATCGCGAGCTGCGGGACGACGCGGACCTGCAGTCGAAGGTGGAGCTCATCGCCCAGAGCCTGGGGGTCAGGATGGACAGGGTGCGCGCTGGGGACAAGCTGTGAATGAGGTGGGGACCACAGGGGGTGCAGGCCTTGGACAAGGAGAGGACAGCCGCTGCCCATGGGGGAGCTGGCGAGGGTTGTCCGCACCTGCGCGGGTTTTCGGTGCCTCCATCCACAGGGTTCTCCTGCGAGATCCTATAGTTTTCAAGTGACTATTTTGAGTTGTTCACACAATCCCCTGCCCCTACTGGTTCTACTGTAAAGATCCACATCTTCCTCTTATGAGATAGAAGAGAGCCGAGACAAAGGACAGCCCATGGACCTGTACATCAACCGAGACGAGCTGAGCCGCGGGCTCGCGCGCGTCCAGAGCATCATCGAACGGCGGAGCACACAGCCGGTGCTCTCCCATGTGCTGCTGGAGGCCACAGCGGACGGCGTCCAGATGACCGCGACAGACACCGAGGTCGCCTACATCGGACACCTCGCCGCCAAGGTGGAGGTGAGCGGGAGCGTGGCGGTGGACGCCGCCCAGCTGTTCCAGGTGGTGCGCAGCCTGCCGGAGCCCACCCTCCGCCTGCAGCTCCTCCCGAGCAACCAGCTGGAGATCATCTCGGGGAGGGCCTGGTTCCGGGTCCCTGGGCTGCCGGCCGAGGACTACCCCACCCTGCCCCCCTTCGCCTCGCGCTCCTCCATCCGCGTTGTCGACGCGGAGCTGCGCCGGCTCGTCGATCAGGTCCACTTCGCGGTGGCCACCGACGACACGCGCTATGGGCTCAACGGGGCCTACCTCGAGGCCCGAGAGGGCGCCGAGGGCTGGTCCCTGCGGATGGTAGCCACCGACGGTCACCGGCTCTGCGCGGCAGACGCCAAGGTGGAGGGCGAGCCCGTCATCACCCCGCAGATGCTGGTGCCCCGCAAGGCGCTGCAGGTGATGCGCAAGCTCCTGAGCGGCTCGGGCGACCAGGTGGTGCTCGACTTCGGCGAGGGCGCGATCCGGATCGTCCACGAGGACCAGACCTTCTGGTTCCGGATGTTGGACGGCGTGTTCCCCGACTACCACGTGGTGGTGCCGAAGGCCGGCGGCTACCTGGTGCGGGTGCGCAAGGACGAGTTCTCCTCGACCCTCAAGCGGGTGTCGATCTTGGTGCAGGACCGGGTGCGTCCGGTGCGCTTCGCCTTTGAGGACGGAGAGCTGGAGATCGGCATCGACAGCCGCGACAAGGGCGAGGTGCGCGAGCGCATCGCGGTGGACTACAGCGGGACCCCTATGAAGGTCGGCTTCAACGTCCGTTACCTTCAGGAGGTGGTGAGCGTCCTCAGCGAGGAGTACCTGCAGTTCGAGCTCTCCACCCCGCTGGCCCCCTGCATGCTGCGCGCGGCGGGAGACCAGGGCGGCGATGACCGCGCCTTCTTCGTGGTCATGCCCATGCGGCTCGACTGAGGCGTGCGGCTTCAGCGCCTCGCCACCCGCGGGCTGCGGAACCTCGCGCCGGGTGAGCTGCACACCGACGCCTCCTTCGTGGTCTTCTCCGGGCTCAACGCGCAGGGGAAGACCAACGCGCTGGAGGCGATCTGGTTCCTCGCCACCCTCCGCCCGCTGCGCGGCTTCGTGGTCCGCGACCTGATCGCGTGGGGCGAGGAGGAGGCGGCGGTGGGGGGCACGGTGGACGGGCACGCCCTCAAGGTGATGCAGGGGAAGAGCCGCAGGCTGTTCCTGGAGGGGCAGGCGGTGACGCAGCTGTCCCAGTATTTCGGCGCGGTGCGCGCGGTGGCGTTCAGCCCCAGCGACGAGGAGGTGCTGCGGGGGGAGCCGCGCCTGCGGCGCCAGTGGCTCGACCGGGCCGCCTTCACCGCGGACCCCTCCCACCTGGACCTGGTGCGGGCCTATCACCGCGCCCTCGACCAGAAGCGCGCCTTGCTGCGGAGCCCCGATCCGGTGCTGCTCGACGTGCTCGATGAGCAGCTCGCCCGGACCGGCGCCGCGGTGGCCGAGGCGCGGGAGCGGATGCTGAGCGCGCTGGAGCCCCACGTCACCCGCTACCACCGGGAGCTGTCGGGGGACCAGGCGGTAGTGGAGCCCCGCTACCGCACGGTGGCCTACGGGCGGTCCACGGCGGACCGGACCGGCGCCTTGCACGACGCGCTCCAGCAGGCGAGGGCGGAGGAGGTGCGCCGGGGGATGGCCCTGGTGGGCCCTCACCGCGACGAGGTGCGGCTGCTGCTCGATGGGCGCCCGGCCCGCACCTGGGCCTCGCGGGGGCAGGTGCGGTCGCTGCTGCTGGCCCTCAAGCTGGCTGAGCTCCAGGCGGCGAGGGAGCGGGGTGACGCTCCCCTGTTCCTCCTCGACGACCTGTCCTCAGAGCTGGACGGAGACCGCACCAGGCGGCTGGTCTCGATCCTCGAGGGGCTCGGTTCACAGGTCTTCGTCACCACCACCGACCCCTCCCACATCCAGGGGCTCCCGGAGGCGGACACCCTCCACTTCTCGGTGAGGGAGGGGCAGCTCAGCGCCCTGCCCGCTGCCCGGTAGCGGCGGGGGAGCGGGAGAGAATCCCTGTGCCGCGAGGGTCTGTATCGGATAAGGAGTCAGGCCCACGCTGTGCCCTTGCATTTTCGATGTCATCGGTCGCGGTGAGGTTTTCACGGATTCCAGCGGAGATTGGGACATGGAGCTTCATCCATCCTCGGAGAGCCACTACGACTCCTCCAGCATTCAGATCCTGGAGGGGCTGGAGGCGGTCCGAAAGCGTCCGGCGATGTACATCGGGAGCACCGGCCCCCGGGGGCTGCATCACCTGGTGTACGAGGTGGTGGACAACGCCATCGACGAGGCGCTGGCGGGGTTCTGTGACGAGATCTCCGTGGTCATCGGCGAGGACGGCTCCTGCGCGGTGACCGACAACGGCCGCGGCATCCCCGTGGACACCCACGCCGATGAGAAGCGCCCCGCCGCCGAGATCGTCATGACCGTCCTCCACGCGGGCGGCAAATTCGACTCCAATTCCTACAAGGTGTCGGGCGGGCTGCACGGGGTGGGCGTGTCCTGCGTCAACGCCCTCTCCAAGCACCTGGAGCTGAAGATCTGGCGCAATGGGCGCGAGTACCGGCAGTCCTACACCCGCGGGGCCAAGGTCACTGAGCTGTCCGAGGTGGGCCCCTCCGAGCCGGAGCAGCGCGGGACCTACATCCGCTTCGTGCCGGACGAGCTGATCTTCACTGAGACGGTGGACTTTGAGTACGAGGTGCTGGAGGAGCGCCTGCGGGAGCTGGCCTACCTCAACCCCGGCATCACCATCAACTTCTCGGACGAGCGCGAGGGGCGCAGCGAGGTCTTCCTCTTCGAGGGGGGCCTGCGCTCCTTCGTGGAGCACCTCGCGGAGGCCCACACCCTCATCCACCCGTCGCCGATCTACATCATCGGTGAGACCGAGGGCGTGCAGGTCTCTGTGGCCTTCCAGTGGACCACCTCCTACAAGGAGACCCTGTTCTCCTTCGTGAACAACATCAACACCCACGAGGGCGGCACCCACGTCTCGGGGCTGAAGGCCTCGCTGACGCGGACCCTGAACAGCTACGCGCAGGCCAACAACATCCTGAAGACCGCCAAGAACGAGAACCTCTCTGGCGAGGACATCCGAGAGGGGCTGATCGCGGTGATCTCGGTGCGTGTCCCCGAGCCGCAGTTCGAGGGGCAGACCAAGACCAAGCTTGGCAACTCGGAGGTCAAGGGGATCGTCGAGAGCGTGCTCTCGGAGCAATTCGGGCACTTCCTGGAGGAGAACCCCAACGTCGTGCGGGCGGTGGTCCAGAAGGCGGTGGAGTCGGCGCGGGTGCGCGACGCGGCCCGCAAGGCACGCGACCTGGCGCGGCGCAAGTCTGCGCTGGAGGGAAGCGACCTGCCGGGCAAGCTCGCGGACTGCCAGGAGACTGATCCCGCCCTCTCTGAGCTCTACCTGGTCGAGGGTGACTCCGCAGGGGGCTCGGCCAAGCAGGGGCGGGACAGGCGCTCACAGGCGATCCTGCCGCTGCGGGGCAAGATCCTCAACGTGGAGAAGTCTCGCTTCGACAAGATGCTGGGCAACCAGGAGATCCGGACCATCATCTCGGCCCTGGGGATGGGGATCGGGACCGACCAGAACATCGCGAAGATCCGGTACCACCGCATCATCATCATGACGGACGCGGACGTGGACGGCTCCCACATCCGCACCCTGTTGCTCACCTTCTTCTATCGTCAGCTGCACGAGCTGGTGGAGAAGGGCTACCTCTACATCGCGCAGCCGCCGCTCTACCGGGTCCGGCGGGGCAAGTCCGAGACCTACCTCAAGGATGAGGCCGCGATGCAGGAGTTCTTCATGGCGCAGGCCTCCAGCGCGGTGCGGATCTACCCGCAGGGGAGCGATGAGCCCCTGTCGGACGAGCGATCCGCCGCGCTGGTGGAGGCGCTCGCCGCGTACAGCGCGCGCCTGAGCCGCCTGCGGCGCTACCCCCCTGAGCTGCTCGACATGTTCCTCACGGTGTCGGGGGCCGACCCGGGCTTCGACGCGACCGAGGTGGCCGCGGCGCTCAAGGAGCGGGTGGGGCACACGGACCTCTCGCTGGCGATCCAGCGCATCGCGGTGGACAGCGGGGACGACACGGTGTTGGTGGACATCGAGCAGGGCGGTGAGATCCAGACCGTCCGCCTGGGAGACGCGCTGCGCTCTGGCTCGCAGGACCGCCTGGTGGCGGCGCTGCAGCAGGTGGAGGCCATCGCCTCGGTTCCCCTCACCCTCCAGGCCGGCGGGCAGAAGGTGGAGGCCCTGTGCTGGCCGATGGTGTGGCGCACCCTGCTGAGCATGGCGCAGCGCGGCTACGACGTGCAGCGCTACAAAGGCCTCGGCGAGATGAACCCCGAGCAGCTCTGGGACACGACGATGAACCCGGAGAGCAGGGTGCTGCAGCAGATCACCCTGGAGAACGAGGGCGACGCAGAGCACATGTTCTCGGTGCTGATGGGCGACGCGGTGGAGCCCCGCCGCGATTTCATCCAGAAGAACGCCCTCTCGGTCCGCAACCTAGACATCTAGAGGGAGGTGCCCGTGTCGCTCGCACAGCTCCTCGACAGTCGCCTGTTGATGGTGACGGGCAAGGGCGGGACGGGGAAGACGACCTTCGCCTCCGCGATGGGCATACTCGGCGCCGCGAAGGGAAAGCGGGTGGTGGTGTGCGAGGTGGACACTCAGCGCCCCGCGCTGCCGGCCATCTTCGAGACCGAGGTGCACTTTGATCCCGTTGAGGTGCACCCTGGCCTCTCGGTGTGCAACATCACCTGGAACGAGGCGCTGCACGCCTACCTCCGCCGCTCCCTCCCCATGAAGCGGCTGGTTCGGATGGTGCTGGAGAACCAGCTCATCGCGCGCCTGCTCGACATCACCCCTGGATCGAGGGAGGTGGTGATCCTGTCTCGGGTGGGAAACCTGCTGGAGGAGTACGACCTCGTGGTGGTGGACATGCCCGCCTCGGGGCACGCCTTCTCGCTCCTCGACATCCTCTCGACCCTGCTGACCCTGTTCCGCTCTGGCCCCGTGCGTCAGCGGGCGCTGGAGCTCCAGGAGCTGATCCACGACCTGCGCACTAGGCTGGTCTTCTTGGCGATCCCCGAGGAGATGGTGATCAACGAGACGATCGAGACCTGGACGAGGATGGAGGGCGCGGAGCTGATCGGGGGGTCGCCCTACATCTTCCTCAACCGGGCCACGCTCCCCAGCCTCACGGAGGAGGAGCGGGCGCTGATCGGGCGGCTCTCCAAGGTGAAGCTCGACCCCCTCAGGCGGGAATTCGTCCAGGCGGGGGTGTGGGAGGATCGCTTGGAGCAGGCCACCGAGGGCGCTCAGGCGCGGCTGGCGGAGGCCTTCCACATGGATCCGGTGCTGGTGCCCCCAGCGGGCGGGGGAGGCAACCCCCGCGCGGTGGTAGGGCGGGTGGCGCTGCACCTCGGGCGGATGGTCGGGGTGGCGCGCAGGGAGCTCCCATGGACATGAACCGCTGGCTGGATGGGCAGCGCCTGGTGGTGTGCGTGGGCTCTGGGGGGGTGGGCAAGACCACCACCGCCGCCTCGATCGGGGTGTGGGCCGCGGCCAGGGGCCGCAAGGTGATGGTGCTGACCATCGATCCCGCGAAGCGCCTCGCCAACAGCCTCGGCCTGGACGCGATCGGCGGTGAGGGTGCGCGCATCGACCTGAGCCCGGTCGCCCCCGCCGAGGGCGGATCGCTGCACGCGATGATGCTCGACTCGCGCGGGACCTTCGACGCGATCATCGGCCGGGTGGCGCCCACGGAGGAGCTGCGGGACAGGGTGCTCTCGAACACGGTCTACCGCTACATGGCCGACTCCTTCGCCTCGTCCCAGGACTACATGGCGACGGAGAAGCTCTACGATCTGGTCAGCAGCGGGCAGTACGACCTGGTGGTGCTCGACACGCCGCCGGTGAAGAACGCGCTAGACTTCCTGGAGAGCCCCGGGAGGGTGGTCAGCTTCTTCGACGAGCGGGTGTATGGCTGGTTTGTCGACACCTATGACCAGGAGTCGGTGAAGGGAGGTTTCTTCGGGCGCAAGCTGATGGCGAGCACCTCGGCGATGGTGTGGAAGCTCCTCTCCTATGTGCTGGGCGAGGAGTTTCTAGGGGAGCTGGCCTCGTTCTTCAAGGATTTCCAGGCGCTGTACGAGGGCTTCAGAGAGCGGCACGACGCGGTGCTCAGCATGCTCCGTGCGCCGGGCACCGCCTTCGTCTCGGTGTGCGCGCCGAACGAGGCAAGCATCGAGATCGCCCGGTACTTCCAGGGAGAGCTCTCCGCTCGCGCGCTGCCGTCCCACGGGGTGATCGTGAACCAGGTTCACCGCTGCGAGGGTGAGGTGCACGACGCCGCGGCGCTGCTGGGAGACACCCTGGATGGGGTGGCGCCAGGGGTCGATCCCTCCACCCGCGCGGCGATCCTGGCCCGGCTGGGGATGGCGCACCGGCGCCTGGCGAAGCTGGCGCAGGGTGAGCAGGAGCTCACCGGTGCGGTGCGGAGCGTGCTGACGCCGGAGCAGTTCTATCGCGAGGTCCCCAGGCTCGAGGACGAGGTCCACGAGCTGGGGAGCCTGTATGAGGTGGGGAAGCACCTGTTCGAGGGGCCCTAGAGGGGCTGGAGGCTGCTACCTGGCCCGCTGGTGGCCCTGGTCCGTGTCGCGCCCGGGCCCCTGCCCTCGGTCCGAGTCGCGCCCTGCGTCTTGCCCTCGGTTCGCGTCGCGCCCGGAGCCCTGTCCGTGGTGGTCGGCGCTGCCGTGGCTGTGGGCATACGAGGGGGCCTCTGGGCGCTGGTGCTGGGGGCCATGGGGGTAGCCGCTGTGGATGCGCTCGCGGTTGTGGGTCAGCTCGAAGAAGGAGCGGTCCAGGCGGATGCCGAGCTCATGGAGCTCTCGGCGCTCCCAGCGGTCGAGGTAGCGGTCGCGGAGTGCGCGGCGCTCAGCGTGCCGGAAGCGCTCCAGCTGGTCGAGGAGCGCGCCGCGCTCGTAGCCGGTGAGGGCCCCGGTGTAGCTGGCGCGGTCGATGTCGGCGCGGGAGACCGCGGCCTGAGCGGAGGGTGCGGCGGCGAGAGAGAGGAGGGCGGTGAGGGCGAGGGTGGCGATGCGGGTCATGGCGGGCTCCGTTCTCTGGGTTCGCCGGTACTGACGCGGGAGCTCGGAGTGGATTCACAGGGGAGACAACACGCGACAGGAGCTCTGGCCGGGGTGGGTGCCTCTGGGGAGGTCAGGGGCCCCCCGAGACCGAGGGGAGCTGACGCGGGAGGCGTGGAGATCACGCCGAGGGTTGAGGCTTCGGGTGATGGGGTGTGGTCCTCTCCCCTGTGGTGGCTCCCGGTCTGTGGGGCAGCCACCAGGTGACCTGGACCACCAGGGCGCACCTGTGGATGAGAGCGCCGGAGGACGCCCCTCCTGGCGCTGTGGCGCCGGCGGTGGCCTCGGCCAGTGACCCACCCTCGGGGCCGGTCGGGCCACCACCGCCGGAGGCGATGGGTGGGGCTGTGTGCCGAGCTGCCGAAGGACCTGCGTTCCCCAGGCCGCTCCGACAGGATCGAGGGAGCGGTGGTGCTATGGGTACTGGCAGTACGGTGACGCGCCCC
>JAFGVK010000109.1 GCA_016938035.1 Deltaproteobacteria bacterium
CCTCCCGGGGGGGGGGGCACCGCCGGGGGGGGGGGGGGGGGCCGGGTGGCGGGGGGTGGGGTGTCGGGGGGGGGGGGGGGGAGCGCGTGCGCGCATCGAGAGGGCGCCGCGGCTCCACCTGGCGGGCGCTGCTCGGCGGCAGGCCCCGCTGGGATCGGCGTCGTGCGGCCCGCGCCCTAGGCGGAGCGGCGCTGGGCCCGGAGGAGCCTGAAGCCGGTCATGGTCTGCTCCAGGGACCCCGAGAGCACCGTCAGGTTGGCGAGCTGCCCGGAGGCGTGCTGGATGTCTGTGGCGTTCTGATCGGCCGCGAGCGCGACCGCGCGGATCCCCTGGCGGGTGAGGGAGGCCTCGCTGTGGATCGTCGTCACCTGCTGGGCCACCTGCTCGGCGAGCGCCGCGACCTCGTGGGTGCTGTGGGAAATCTCGTTCAGGGCGGCGGACTGTTCCTCCACCGCGGAGGCCACCCCGTGGGCGAGGCCAGTGAGCTGCTCCACCCCCTCCGTGACCTCGCCGATCGCCCCTACCGCCGCCTGGGTGTCCTGCTGGATGCGCTCGATCTGGTCCCTGATCTGGTCGGTGGCCTGGGCGGTTCGCCGCGAGAGCTCCTTGACCTCGCCCGCGACCACCGCGAAGCCCCTGCCCGCCGGACCCGCGCCCGCCGCCTCGATCGCCGCGTTGAGCGCCAGCAGGTTGGTCTGGCTTGCGACGCTGGCGATCACCTCCACCACCCGATCGATGCTCTGCACCGAGCGCTGGAGCTGGTCTATAGCCTCTGTAGCCCGCGAGGAGCGCTCGCCGAGCGCCTGGGAGATCTGTGCCGAGACAGAGGTGTTGCGGGCGATCTCGGCGATGGTGACGGACATCTCCTCCACCGCGGTGGCGACGTTCTGGATGTTGGAGGACATGCTGGCGCTGGAGCTGGAAATGACGCTCAGATCACCGGCGATCCGGTCCACCGCCTGGTCCCCCTCGGCGGCGGAGTGGGCCATGCCCTGGGAGCGGTCCTCCACCCTGGCGCTCGCCAGCGAGAGGGCGCTGGTGGCGGTGCTGACGCGGGTCGCTACCTGGTGCAGCGCGCCGGCGACCCCGTACAGCTCCGACAGGTCGGTGATCGCCTCCAGCGCCCCCTCGACCTCGCCCGATGGGCCGCGCAGGGGGAGCCCTGTGTACCGGATCGGCAGCGGGGTGGCGCCTCCTGGCAAGCTCGCCAGCGTCTCGTCGTGCACCACCCGCTGCTCGGCCATGCAGCGCTGGATGGCGCAGCCCTGTTGGCACTGGTGGGTCTGGAACAGGTCGTAGCATCGCCTTCCCACGCAGTCCTCGGCGGCCATCCCCAGCAGGGCGGCGGTGGCGTGGTTGACGAAGCGGATGGTGTAGTCGCGGTCCACCTCCAGCACGGGCATCGGCAGGTGGATGAGCTGGTCCGCCATCTTCGCTGACCGCTGCGCGACCTCACCCGAACGGGAGATGACCCTGTTGTAGGCCCTGGCCAGCGCTGCCAGCTCGCCGGAGGTCTCGACGCTGAGCTGCGCCGGCTCCAGCGCGCCCGAGGCCATCTGATCCGCCGCGCGGCGCAGGGAGGCCACCGGACGGAGCACGTGGTGCCACAGGAGCCAGTACCCCGCGAGGAGCATAAAGGCGGCGGTGAGGCCCGTGGCGCCCAGCCACCACAGCCTGGCCTCGGCGAGGAGCGCGCCCAGCGCCGAGGGGGACAGGGGGATCAGCGCGGTGCCCACCTGCTCGCCGGCGCCGTCCCGCAGCGGGAGGGCGAGCTGCCCGCGCTCGGACTGAGGTGAGGGGGCGAACACTGGGCCCCCCGGCCACCCGGTGACCGGCACCCAGGCAGACACCGCTCCGAGGGCGTGGTCGCCGCCGATCGGAGCGCTCTGCCGCACCCAGAGCGCGCCGTCCGCGACGGAGAGGCCGTCCGTCGCCGGGCCAGGTCCGCCTCCCCCTCGCAGGGCGCCGCCGGCGTCGCGCACCTCTAGGTACACCGCGGCGGGGCTGGGCGCGGGTGGGGCCGCGCCGCCGGAGAGCGCGGCCAGCACCTGAGGGGACTGGCCGGCTCGGGCTGCCTCGTCGGCAGCCTGCCGGGTGAGGGCCGACAGGTAGTCCTCTACACTCTGCTGAGGGGCCCGCTGCTGCTCGGCGCGCAGGGCCCGCTCTGCGTCACTGAGCCTGTGCTCTGCGGTGGCGGTGACCGCGACGAGGACGACCGCGAAGAGCAGCACCAGCAGCTGAAAACGTCTGAACAATGGCATGATTCCCCCGCGTCGCGCGGTCCTCCTCGCTCCGAGGTGAGGGGCGCGCGATCTACTCGCGTAGTCTAGCACACTGTCTGGAGAGGGACTCCCCTACCGGTGCGCGCGAGGGCTCCGCGCCTCCATCGCGGGGTGTGGCAGGGCTCGGTGTGGCCGCCCCAGCTGGCGGGGCCTGGGCCCCACCCCCCGCGCCGGGCTGCCCGGTGCGGCCCACCTACCAGCGCGCGTCGTGATCCTCGCACAGGCCGAAGCCCTCCCACAGGGCGAGCGGCCCCTCGGGGGAGGGGATCACCCCGGAGAACGATCCGTAGGGCTGCCGGAACACGGACCGCACCAAGCCGAGCCGCAGGTTCTCGGCGCGCTCCCCCGCGGGGGTGAAGCTCAGATCCAGGCCGTCGTCGGTGTGGAGCTGCCAGGGCGTTCCGCGCCGCCCCACCTGGAAGCTGGCGGGCCCCAGGCGGTACACCCTGTCCTCGATCCACACGGCGTTCTCGGTCCACTGGTCCTCGCGCGGGTTGAGGTTGTGGGTGAGGTTGACCGCAACCCGGCGTCCGTCCGCTGCTCTGCCGGCGAAGGTTGCCCACTTCCACCAGGTGTGGCGCGGGTAGTGGGCCTTGTGGATGTCGAGGATGGCGGTGGCGTGCGCTGGATCCAGCGCGGACTTGCGGTCCCCTACCTCCACCCAGCCGGAGGCGGGCAGCGGGACCTTGTGGGAGTACATCGCCCGCCCCCTTCCGACGGGCAGCACCACCGCCAGCGGCTCGACCCGCGCGTCCAGGTGCAGCTCCGCCCGCACAGGGGGCAGGCCGCCGCGCGCCGCGACGGACAGCTTGAGCCGGTGCTCCCCTGACTCGAGGTGGGCGTGGGCGTCGAGGAAGAAGCCGCGAGAGCGCAGGAGGGTGTGCTCGTCCCAGAGAGAGCGGGCCAGGCTCAGGCCCAGGGTAGGCGCCTGGCGCTTGTGCTCGAAGCGCTCGCCGGTGGTTCGGTCCACCACCTGGAGCCAGGCGGTCTGCAGGTAGCGGGCCTCGACCACGGCGAGGGTGACAAACAGCTCGGGGGAGACGATCGCGTAGTGGTGCCACTCCTTTCTCCGCCAGAGCGAGAGGGGCCCTAGCCACCCGGGGACCTTGGCGCGGTCGAGGTCCACCTCGGGGAAGGGGGCGCGGTACACCCCGAACTGCGGGCTCCCGTCCGTGTTCAGCAGTGAGGTGGGTGGTAGGTCAGGGCGGATGAGCGGCATGGGGTGAGGGTAGCACGAGTTGGGGAGGGGGATGTGCGACGGTGTGGGCAGGGGAGCAATTCTAACGATCTGGACGCCCCGCGGCGGGCGCGGTGGTGGCGCGCGGCGGGCGCGGGGGGCGCGGGGGGGTTAGAGACAGTGCGGCGGGGCTCGCCGCGCCGGTGCCGGCCACGGCCTTCAAAGCCGCTCGGGGCGGGTCGAGAGGCTCGCCCGGTGGGTTCGACTCCCATGCCTCGCCGCCACTCCACAGGGTGTGGGCCTGTGCCCTCCGGGGCTGGCCTCGCATCGGTCGGACCTGTGCCCTTAGCGGCAGGGGAAGGTCACGCGTCCTCTGTACCGGACTGTGGCGCTCACCCGCAGACGGTTTTTCAGGGAGGTCTGAGCCTGCCGGAGAGCCCGAACACAGGCGTTGGGTTACCTCCGATCGGAATTCTGTTTCCTGGGAGAGAGTGATGCATCTGTACGCCCACTGGCGTTTTTCCCTTCTTGTGCTCACCGGCACGCTGCTCGCTTGTCACGGCGGAGAGGACACGGTCAACCCCGAGGGGATGGCCGCCAACGAGTGCCGCGATGGCGCGGACAACGACGGCGATGGCATGTTCGACTGCGATGACAGCGGTTGCGCAGGATCGCCAGACTGCGCCGAGGGCGACACGGACACGGACACGGACACGGACACGGACACGGACACCGACACCGACACCGACACCGACACCGACACCGACACCGACACCGATGC
>JAFGVK010000110.1 GCA_016938035.1 Deltaproteobacteria bacterium
CGCGGGCCAGGCGGAGGTGTCCACCGCCTCGGCGCTCACCTCTAGGTCCGGCGTGATCGCCGCGGCGAACACCTCGTCGAGGTGGTGGGAGCGGCTGAGGCGGTTGGCCCGCTGCGCGCCCCGCACCGCCCCCAGCACCTCGCTTGCCCAGAAGAAGCCGGACAGGGTGCCGAAGGAGACTCCGGCGGTCTTGGCCCAGCCCCGGTCCTCCTCAGCGCCGTACCGGAGCAGGGTGTAGGACAGGGCACCCGAGCCCGCGGTGGTGAGGAGGGCCATCACCCCGTCCCCCCAGTGGCCCGCGTACACCTGTCCTGAGCCCGGCAGCACCGCGCTCATCACCCCCGCCCCGGTGGGAGAGACCACCCGGTAGGGGGCCTGGAGCCGCGCCAGGGTCTCGGCTGACCGGGCCGCGTAGGCCCCGCCCACGTCCAGGTGGGCCGCGCCGTAGGCGTCCTGCCCCTGCTCGATCGCGAGGAGCGCCTCCATCCACTGCGCCCGCGCTGCGGCGGGGGTGCCGGGGGCGTCGAGGGAGATCTCCTGCAGGTACACCCGGGCCATCCCCACCCTGCCCGCGGCCCGAGAGGCCATCGCCGCGCGCCAGCCCGTGACCTCCGCGAGCTGAGGGTAGCGCTCCCCCACCGCGATGTAGGCGGCCTCAGCGGCGTCATAGCGCGATCCTAGCTCGTAGCACCACGCGGCGCGCAGCTCCGCCCCAGGCCTGGGCTCCTCCGAGAGGAAGCTCCCCAGCCTGTACCAGGTGAGCGCGTTGAAGGGGTCGTCGCCCCGCAGCAGGTGGTCGGCGAAGCGGATCGCCAGCTCGGCGTCAACTGCCGGAGGGGCGATCACGTCGGCGTCGACGCTCTGGGCGCTCGCCGAGCAGGCCAGCGTCAGGGACAGGATCGTAGAGGCGAGGGAAACCATGAGGGGTCACCAGGGGGTAGTGGTGGGCGTGGTCCATCCACGGGTACTCGCGGAACAGGCGGTCGGTGGTGAACAGGGCCCCCACCACCAGCCCGTGCTTGCGGATGGCGATCACCCCGTAGGCAGAGCAGGTGGGGTAGTAGGGGCAGCCACCGCCGTTGTGCTCGGAGACACCGCGGTACCAGCGGTAGGCGCGCTCCACCAGCGAGGTGGAGGGGGGCGCGGCCTGCGGGGTGCCCGCCACCTCTCCCACCGGCGCCCAGGCCTGGTTCCAGGGGCCCCAGGTGGGCTGCGCCAGGGCGATCTGAGCGAGCAACAGGATCATCCCTGGAGCTCCGCCGCGTAGTCGGCGAGGTCTCTCCAGCCTCCCGCGTGCTGGACGAGGGTCTGGACCCTGGTGATGTGGGCGGCGTCCACGTCGTCCAGGAGCAGCGCGAGGTACTCCTTGACCCGCGCGGTGGCCGCCTCTGCGCCGATCTCCATGTGGATCCGCTCGCCCCGCCGCTCCAACGACAGGAGCATCGGGCGCACGTCCACCTCGATCACCTCCGGCGCGTTGCCCCGCCGGGCCTTGCGCTTCCGCTGGACCAGGAGCTGCTCCGAGCCAACCAGCGCCGCGATCTTCTCGTCCACGCCCGGCTCATCGGTGCGTATCTCCCAGGCGCTGCCCGCGGCGATCTCCATCAGCGAGGGGGCGCTCAGGGGCACAGCCCAGGCGTCTGCGGCGGTGAAATCCTCGGGGAGGCTCGCCTTCAGGCGAGCGAGCAGCTCGGCGGGCTCGATGGGCGCGTGCAGGCGCAGGTCCATATAGTCCGCCCTGGTGGCGAGGCCCTGTGCCAGCGCCGCCGAGAAGGCCACCCTGGGGTGGGGGTGGAAGCCCTGGGTCCACGCCAGGGGGACGTTGGCCCTGCGGGCGGCGCGGATCCAGGCCTCCATCGCCTCTAGGTGAGAGAGGAAGCGGGCGCGACCGGTCTTCTCGATGCGGACCCACATCCGGGCGACCGTCACCCCCTCGCCGGCCTCCACCGGGACCCGCTCAGAGGGCGCTGCGGCCGCCGCGCGTCCCGCCTTGGAGCGCTTGAGCATGTCGAGGCAGAGCTCCCGGTCCTCCTCCATCACGCCGCAGTGATTGCACTTGCCCTGGCGGCAGTCGGGCGCCCACTCCAGGGCCAGCGCCCTGCGGTAGTCCTCCTTGAGCCACTCAGGGTCCACCAGGGTCAGGATGTGGTCCCAGGGGAAGCGCTCGTCCAGCGCGCGCTCGCGCAGCGCGCCCTCCACCGAGAAGCCCACCTCTTCGACCGCGTCGAGCCAGGCCTGGAAGTTCAGGCGCTCGCGCCACGCGTCGGCCACCGCGCCCTTGCGCCACGCCGCCTCGATCAGATCGGCGGTGCGCCGATCTCCACGAGAGATCAGCCCCTCGATGAAGGTCTCGCGCGGGTCGTGCCGCCCCGGCTTGATGTTTCGGTCGCGGCCGATGGCGTCGAGCAGCACCCGCTGCTTGGCCTGGGTCTCCTCGATCCCCACCTGCCGCGCCCACTGGAGCGGGGTGTGGGGTTTGGGCACAAAGGTGGACACCCCCAGGTGGATGGCCGCCCTGCCGCTGCGGCGCTTGCCCACCGCGAGGGCCCGGTGCGCCAGATCGGCGATGGCCTGGACGTCCTCGTCGGTCTCGGTGGGGAGCCCGATCATGAAGTAGAGCTTCAGGTGTCCCCAGCCCTTGGCGAAGGCCTCGTCCGCGGTGCGGAGCAGCTCCTCGTCGGGGATCCACTTGTTGATCACCGCCCTGAGCCTTGGCGAGGCTGCCTCTGGGGCGAGGGTGAGGCCGGTGCGGCGGGTCTCCTGTGCCATACTCGCCAGCTCCACCGAGAAGGTGTCCAGCCGGAGCGAGGGCAGGCTCACCGCCACGTGGCGGGCCTTGGCCACGTCCACCGTCTTCTCGATCAGCTCGCGCACCTGGGAGTGATCGCAGGTAGAGAGCGAGACCAGGCTCACCTCCTCGTGGCCGGTCTGGTCCACCGCCTCCTGGAGCAGCGACACCACCCTGTCGGCAGAGCGCTCACGCACCGGGCGCTGGGTCATCCCCGCCTGACAGAAGCGGCAGCCGTGGGTGCAGCCCCGCAGCACCTCCAGACCCACCCGGTCGTGGACGAGCTGCGCCCAGGGCAGGATCGCCTCGGTGGGGTAGTCCACCGCGTCCAGGTCGCGGACCATCCGCCGCCTGATGCGCGGGGCGTCCAGGGGGGGCACCAGGGTGCCGTCCTCCAGGGCCTCCATCGGGTAGAGGGCGGGGACATACACCCCCTCCAGGCGCGAGAGGGCCTCCAGGCGCGCCGCCCTGCCCTCCACCGCGCGGAACACCTCGGCGATCTCGATCACCACCTCCTCTCCTTCTCCGATAACGACGAAGTCGAAGAAGGGCGCCATCGGCTCGGGGTTGAAGGCGGTGGGGCCCCCCGCGAAGACCAGGGGGTCCGCCTCTCGCCGATCGGCGCTGCGGAGGGGGATCTCCGCCATCGCCAGCAGGTTGAGGACGTTGGTGTAGGTCAGCTCAGACTGGAGGGTGAAGCCCACCCCGTCAAAGGCGCTGAGCGGATCGCGCGACTCCAGCGCGAACAGCGCCACCCCGTGCTCCTTCAGCGCCGCCTCCATGTCCTCTGCGGGGGCGTTCGCTCGCTCGCACCACACCCAGGGGAGGCGGTTGAGGAGGGAGTAGAGGATCTGCAGGCCCAGGTTGCCGAGCCCCAGGTCGTAGAGGTCGGGGAACACCAGCGCCAGGCGCACCTCCACCTGAGCCAGATCCTTGTGGACCGCGTGCAGCTCGTTCCCCAGGTAGCGGGAGGGGCGCTCCACCCTGGGGAGGATTTCCTGCTCCAGGATGAGCTTGGGATCGCGGTCGGTGCGGTTCATAGTGGCTCCAAAGCGGGAGGGAGGAATAACCAGACCGCGTCGAACGTCTCGCCCCACCCACCAGAGCTATGATGCGCGCCACCGTTTTCATGCCCCTCGCCCTGCTCATCGGCTGCGCGCACCGCCCGGCGCCCGCCTCCGGCTTGTACCAGATAGGCGCCGCCACCGCCTCCGCCGACAGGGTGATGTCCACCCTCTACACCGTGTCGGTCAAGCGAGACGCCTTCGACGCCGCCACGGTCCGCACCGTCCACACAGAGGGCGAGTGGACCGAGGGTGGGCGCGACAACCGCTTTGACTCCGACGCTCAGACCGGGGCCGACCCCTGGCCGCTGCGGCTGGAGCATGCGGTGGCCAGCGCCCCCGCGGCGGTGCGCCTGAGCCCTGAGGGCGCTGTCACCGCGCTGATCGACGAGCAGGGGTGGAGAGACGCCGCCAGGGACCAGATCACCGCCCTCGACCTCCCCGGCGCGGCGAGCGCCGCGGCCGAGGCGCTCATCGACCCCGAGGGCCTGCTGCGAGATCTTCGGCGCTCGTTCCCCGGGCGTCCCGAGGCGGTGTGGGTGCGCGAGGAGAGCCTGGGGGGGATCACCGCAGCCCTGGAGGAGGCCTGCACCCGCAGCAGGGAGGGGCGGCTCACGGTGTGGACCTGCGCCGGCGGGGCGCGCGAGGGCGGCGTGGGGAAGGCGCGGCTCCAGGAGCTGACGACCTGGTCGATCGTGCGGGCCGATCGAAGGGGCCTCCAGAGCTTCGAGATGGGCTACGAGGGCGACGTGGTGGTGCTGGACGCGAGCGGAGTGGTCCGGCTGAAGAACACCCTGATGGGGCGCAGGCTGGTGAGCAGGGCGCCCTAGCGGCCGCGTGCCCCCTGCGGCGCTACTTCCAGCCCCCGCTGGGGGTCCAGCCCAGGGTGTACAGGTCGCGGTACCCCGCGGGCTCCCGCATCCGGAAGCCCACCGAGGCGGTGTCCCCGTCCAGGGTGACGGTCCACCAGCCCCGCACCGGCACCGCGGCCCCGTCGATCTGCGCGGTGAAACCCTCCCAGGAGCCGCGCCCCTTGGCGGCGTCGAGCACCCCACCCCCTAGGGGCTGCGCCTCGTCCCACCGGTCCAGGGCGGAGAGCAGCGCCAGATCGAAGCCCGGCACCAGCGAGAGCGGCTGCGCGCCAACCCCCGAGGTGTGCCCCCACCGCTGCAGGGTCCGCGCCGGGACGCTCCCGTTCCCCGCCACCAGGGACAGCTCCCCGTAGGGCCCAGTGGGCAGGTGCAGCTCGTTGCTCGCCACGCCGCCCTGCACCACCGCCACCAGCTTCATCAGATCCGTGTTCTCGTCGACGATCTCCAGCAGCTCTGAGGGGCCTCGCCCTGGGTCCGCCTCCGCCCCCAGGGCGAGGGTCTGCCAGGGCTGGGGCAGGAACACGATCAGGCGGTCGTAGCCTCCCCCTCGCAGCGCCCCAGGGAGCCAGTAGAGCTGCTCGTTCCAGCGCGAGCCCAGCGCCTCGCGATCGCTGTCGAGGAACAGCAGCCGCCAGGTGGTGCCCTGGGTCGCCACGTCGAAGTGATACCAGGAGGCGTTGCGGTTGTGGCCGATCTCCTGGGCCATGTCGGGGAAGGAGCTGGCGAAGCCCTCCAACCCCCGGTCCCCTGCCCGCTCGGCGTGGCCCACCAGCGCCGCCACCGGCCTGCGGGCGCGGTTGTTGGAGCCCAGCTCGCTGTCGATCACGTCGGACCAGCGCCCCGCCAGCGCCCGCCACTCCCCGGTGGTGGAGCGGCCCACGTAGCCGCCGGTGAGCACCACCAGCGCCAGGTCGCGCATCGGCGCCTCCGCCCGCAGATCGGCGATCAGCTCGGTCTCGCCCTGCTCGTGGAGGGACCTGGTGCTCCCCACTACCGCGAAGCTCAGCGAGGCGCGCGCCTGCACCGCGCCCCCCTCCTGCGCAAAGGGGTGGTGGGCGGGGATCCTGGCGGGGTCGATACCGCAGCCGGTGAGCAGGACCGCGGTCAGGAGCAGGGTCATGGGGGCCTCCGTCCCCTCCTATCCGCCGCGCGGGGCGCCGGATGTCAACCGCGCGTCGAGGGCGCGCGCCGCGACCTCGTCCCCCGCGCCGGCGCGTGCCTCTGCGGCCACAGCCCTGGGACGAAGCGCCCCCCCCTCAAGCCATCAGCCACTCGCAAGAACCCCCTTTGCGAGTGGCAAGGCCGCCGACGCTACGGGAGAACGCCGATTTTCGTCGCAACGTGCTACGGACGAACCAGCGTTTTGGGAGAGGCGGCGCAGCGGTGGGACTTTTTACGAGGGGCTCAACCCTGGGCGCGGAATAGGAGCCCCCTATCACCCTCAGGAGACCTCATGCGCTTCAACACCAGCGGCGCGCGCCCGCTCCTCCTCGCGCCGGGGCAGGCGCTCCCCACCCTCGACGGGGCGGGGCTCCACTGGCACGACGGCCACACCCTCTGGGAGCAGGACGGCGACGGCCTGATCGCGAGCTGGGGGCCGAAGGAGCGGCGCCTGGAGGGTGAGGGCTCCGAGCCCCCCCGCGCCGTGCCTGGGGAACAGACCGGCGGCAGGCGGGGGCCGCGGGCGGCGATCCGGCGCGAGGGGCACCGCTGGGTGGCCCCCTTCCCCCTCCCGGACAGCGCAGCCGACGCCGTGGCCCTCCACCCCTTCCTCACCGGCGAGGGGGTGGTGTGGGAGCACGGCGGCACCCTCTACCGGCTGGGTGAGCGGGTCAGCGCCCTGGGGAGCGTGCGCCCCGGCACGCGGCTGCGGGTGGGGCCGGAGGGCGCGGTGCTGGTGGGCCTGAGCAGGGGCGCCCCCGCCCGCGGGGGGCTGCGGCGACTCGAGGTGGAGATCGGGGCCGCGCTCCGCTGGAAGCCCGACGGCAGCGGCCTTGTCGCGGAGATCCCCGGCGGCGCGGGCGAGGTGGACCTGCGCACCGGCGCGGTGGTGTGGGAGCGGGAGGGGCACCTGCCGGTGAGCGCCGATCGGGCGACCCTCGATCCCGCCACCGGGCGGGTGTGGCGTGGCGGTGCGCTGCTCGCCGACGGGTTCACCGGGGGGGGCGCGGCGCGCCGCGGGTCGCTGCTGGCGGGTCCGGGCGGGACGGTCTGGGACCTGGACCGAGGCGTGGCGCTGTGGGCGGATCCCGCCCTGCGGGACCTCAGCGCCTGGACCCCAGAGGGCTGGCTCACCTGCGATGAGGACGGCGGGGCCCTGCTGTTGGACGACGACGGCGCGCCGCTGTGGGAGGGGCGCCTCCCGCTGAGGGAGGGCGACGCGGTCACGCGGGTCTGGTGGCGACGCGACCGGGCGCTGTTCCTCACCCTCGACGGCGAGGTGATCGAGCTGCTGGAGGGGCGCGCGGGCCGGGCCCAGCGGAGCTACCGCCCCCCTCTGGGCAGCCTCCCCCCCGGGGTGGTCGAGGTGGACGGGGGGGTAGAGGTAGACGGGGTCCGGTACCCCCTGGCCATCGACGGGGCCAGGCGCTGCGCGCTGGGCGTGGCCCTGTGGAGCGACAGGGGCCTGCTGGTGGTGGTCTAGCGCCCCCCGATCAACCCTGCGACGCCACCCTCACCGCGATCCTCGACCGGGCGGTGGATCACCAGGTCCTCGCCGTGGCGCGTCCCCTGCTTGAAGTCCTCGGTGTTCCGATAGGTGAGCGACGACTTTTCCTTGGTTTGCGGGTGCTTGGTGTTGAAGTACTGCTCCAGCCCGGGGTCCGCCACCCACACCAGCCCGGTCTGCTCGTCCTGTTTGCGCTCACGCGCCAGCTTGTCCGTGAAGGCGAGCATCACCCCTAGCTGAAAGTCTCGCTTGCCCTTCGACGAGAGGTTCCCCCGCTCCCGGCGGTGGCGCGCCCAGAGCCGGTCCAGGGTGGCGAAGAGGAAGGAGTGGACGTACTCGGCGAAGTCCACGTTCTCCTCGGTGCCGCTGATCTCCAGCGCGGTGGCGATGCGGCGCTGCCCCAGGTCGTAGGTCTTGACCCAGATCGCGGTGACGAAGAAGAACTGGGGGAGCATCCCCCCCACCACCTGCGCCACCGCCTCGTGGCGCAGCCTCGCCTGGCCGACGAGGCGGCTCACATAGCGCCGCTCCTGCCCAACCCCCGCGAGGTTGTGCTTGAGCATCAGGCGCCTAGCCGCGTTCATCGCCGCCTCTGCCTCGTGCTGCTCAGGGCTGGTCGCGAGGGCCAGCAGGGCGCGCACCTTGCGGACCACCGCGCTGTCCGCGTTCCCCGCGGTGGGGATCCCGCGGGGGTTGGGGTCCACGCCCCTCGCCCGGCAGACCGCCTGGAAGAACGGCCCGTGGGGCGCCTCGCGGATCTTCAGCACCTCGTCACAGTACTGGTGGGCCATCTCGTGCTTGAGCACCTCTAGCACCACCTCCCAGGGCTGGCTCCGGATCAGCTCCTCCGAGAGGGAGAGCTGCCGGAGGTCCGATCGCCATGAGCCCAGCTTGCTGATCCCCCGCGTCAGGGCGAAGGAGGGGGGCGCGAGGCGCCCCTCAAAGTAGTCGTAGTTGAACTGCTGCCAGAACCAAGCGAGCGCGTTCTCCGGGTTCATCGGCCGACCTCCTCGGTGAGCTCTGTGGTGATCTCTGCCTCATAGACGTGGTAGGTGCCCCGCTTCTTGCCGCCCATCCTGGAGAGGAAGCGCCGCGCGGCGTGATCGTCGTCGCGCACAGGGGGGTACTCCATCCCCAGGACCCCCAGCTTTCGCGCCGCCTCGCGGGTCTGCTGGTAGAGCGCCGCCGACAGCCCCTTGTGCTCCAGCTCGGGGTCCACCCGCACCGCGATCAGGCGGAGCGCCTGGATGCGCTGGCGCCCGAACCACCAGTGATACCAGCCAAAGGGGAGCATCTTGCCCTTCATCTTGCGGATCACCGGGGTCAGGTCGGGGATCGCCAGGGAGGCCCCCACGCAGACGCCCTCATGGTAGGCCAGCCACACCAGATCAGGCTCGATCAGGTCCCGCAGGTGGTTCATCAGCGCGACGAGGTCGCCGCAGCGCGCCTCACCAGAGGCGTCGCAGGCGGTGAGGATGTCGGCCATGTCACTGTCCCAGCGGGTCGTGTCCAGGGGCCGAAGGGTCAGGTCGCTCTGAGTCAGCACCCGGTCCGCCACCCGCTCCACCCGCCCCTCCACCTCGCTGGTGTCGAACCACCACGAGGTCCAGGTCGAGCGGACAGAGAAGCCGAGGCGCTCGTAAATCGCGGGATAGTAGCCCCGCGCCTGCGGGTCCAGGAGGCAGGCGCAGCTAGGGCCTGACACCTTGAGGCCGAAGCCCTGTCCGGGGATGAAGTTGTAGGGGCCGCGGATGAGCTCCATGCCCCGCTCCATCAGCCACCCCGCGGCCGCCGCCAGCAGCGACCTGGCGACCCCCTCGTCGTCGACGAATTCGAAGAAACCGAAGTAGCCGACCCCCGGCTCCTCCTCCTGCGCTGAAGGATCGATCTGGGCGGAGATGGTCCCCACCGGCCTCCCGTCGGAGAGGGCGAGGAAGAACTGCACCTCCCAGCGCTGGAGCCAGGGGTTCCGCTCGGGGTCGAGGAACCTGCGGCGCTCCTTCAGCAGCGGGGGGGACCACTCGGCGTCTTCCCCGTGGATCGTCCACCAAGCCTCGACCATCCTCCCCACATCCTGGGGGAGCGAGACGGGGACCACCTGAATTCGGCGCATAGACACGGCTCCTCTTTGGCGGCGCCTATAACCCGCGATCACCGCGCCGCAGGCACGAGCGCACCCGTCGGTGGCGACGCGCTCGCCTCGTGGCAGGAGGACCCCCGCGAACGAGCGACGCGACGATGCCCGCTAGACCGGCGGGTCGATCACTCCACCGTCACGCTCTTGGCGAGGTGACGGGGCTTGTCGATGTCGCGCCCCAGCACCAGGCCCGCCCGATAGGCGAGGAGCTGCAGGGGGATGACGTTGAGGAGGGGGCTCAGGTAGTCGGCGACCGCGGGCACCTCGATCGAGATGTGCGCCAGGGCCTTCACCTCCTCGTCGCCCTCGGGGTGGATGACGATCAGCTTCGCGCCCCGCGCCAGCACCTCACGCATGTTGGAGATCGCCTTGTCGCGCTGATCGTCCTTGGAGGTGATGAAGATCACCGGGGTGTTCTCCTCCAGCATCGCGATGGGGCCGTGCTTCATCTCGCCCGCGGGGTAGGCCTCGCAGGGGATGTAGGCCACCTCTTTCAGCTTGAGCGCCCCCTCTAGCGCGACGGGGTACGAGAAGCCGCGCCCCAGGAACAGGACGTAGCGCGCGGCGGTGACCGCCCGCACCATCTCATCGATGGGGCCGGGGTTCTTGAGGTAGCGAACGACCTTGTCGGGGATCGCCTGCAGCTCCGCGGCGACGCGCCTCCCCCCGTCGAGGGAGAGGTTGCGGGTGCGGGCGAGCATCAGGGTGAACACCAACATCGCGGTGAGCTGCGAGGTGAAGGCCTTGGTGGAGGCCACGGCGATCTCGGGGCCGGAGTGGACGTAGACCCCCGCCCCGCAGGTGCGGGCGATGGTGGAGCCCACCGCGTTCACCACCCCCATCACGACCCCGCCCTTCAGCCTGACCTCTTGGATCGCCCCGAGGGTGTCGGCGGTCTCGCCCGACTGCGAGATCGCCATGTAGAGGGCGTCCTTGGGGATGATCGGGTTGCGGTGGCGGAACTCGCTGGCGATCTCCGAGTCGGCGGGCACCCGCGCCAGGTGCTCGATGGCGAGCGAGGCGGCGAGCCCGGCGTGGAAGCTGGTGCCGCATCCGAGCGACACCACCCGCTCCACCCGCACCAGATCGCGGGGCTCCATGTTCAGCCCGCCCAGCTTGGCGTTGCCCTCCTCCACCTGCACCCTCCCCCTGAGGGCGCGCAGGATGCTCTCGCCCTGCTCGTGGATTTCTTTGAGCATGAAGTGAGGGAAGCCATCCAGCTCGGCGAGGCCCCAGTCGTCGTCGATCAGCTTGATGTTGGGGTCTTCGAGGGATCCCCCCAGTCGTCCGACCTGCACCGATCCGGCAGAGACCAGGGCGATCTCGCGGTCGTCGAGGTACACCACCCTGCGGGTGTGAGCGACCAGCGCCTGGGGGTCAGAGGCGATGAAGGACTCCTGATCACCGATCCCCAGCACCAGCGGCGAGCCGTGCCGCGCAGCGATGAGCGTGCCCGGATGATCCGCGAACAGCACCGCGATGCCGTAGGTGCCGCGCACCTGCCGCAGGGCCCGCTCCACCGCCTCCAGCGGGTTGCCCCGGTAGTGCTTGCGGATCAGGTGGGGGAGGATCTCGGTGTCGGTCTCCGACAGGAACACCACCCCCTCCGCCTCGAGCTGCGCCCGCAGGCTGGAGTTGTTCTCGATGATCCCGTTGTGGACCACCGCGATCCTGCCGGCCGCGTCGGTGTGGGGGTGGGCGTTCTCCTCGGTGATGCCCCCGTGGGTAGCCCAGCGGGTGTGGGCGATCCCCATCTGGCTGGAGGGAGCGCCGACCACCGCCTCGGCGAGCTGGTCGATCCGGCCCACCGCCCTGCGGACCCACAGGTGCTCGTCACCGTAGAGCGCCACGCCGGCCGAGTCATAGCCCCGGTACTCCAGGCGCCTGAGGCCGTCGACGAGGATGGGGGTTGCCTTCCTGGGGCCGACGTAGCCTACGATCCCACACATGAGTCACTCCTGGCCTGTCAGCAGCGCGCGCGCCGCGATTTCCAATTCCTGAACCTGGCCCTTACGGTAGCCTGAGAACAATCGGGTCGCTGTGCCATCGGGTGCAACGAGCCACGTTGAGGGGAGCCCGCTCACACGGAGCCGCTGGCCGAGCACCGGATCCCGCGCCACGGTGATCCCCTCCAGGTCCAGCCTGGCCCGCCCGCGCCCATAGTCTCGCGGGCTCTCGTCCATCGACACGGCGATCACCCGGATCGGCAGCCCCTCGTCGGCGGCGCGGCGAGCCAGGGCCGAGAGCTCCGGCAGCTCCTCCTGGCAGGGCTCACACCACGAGGCCCAGAACGCGAGGATCACCACCTCGCCCCTCAGCGCAGCGCTGTCGATCTGGATGCCCTCGGCGCTCAGCTCCCAAGGGGGAAAGATCTCCCCGGCGACCGGGCCCGAGCGGCGCTGCCCCACCTCCGGCTGGTAGACCGCCTGCGCCGACTTCTCCGTCGTCCAGCGGGCGGTAGCGGCCCGCGCCCCGTCCTCCCACTCACCAACCCCGCGCCAGGTGCGCTCCAGCGGCTCCAGGGAGGCCGCCTTGGCCGAGGCGCCCACCGCGTACCACGCGAAGGCGCCGTCAGTGTCCCCCTGCCGCTCCAGCAGGGTCCCCCTCCCCCACAGCCACTCTGCCGGGGGCGCTGGGTGGAGCAGGATCGCGGTGGTGAGGTCCACCAGGGCTCCCTGTTCGTCGCCCTGGGCGCCGCGGGCCTGCCCCCGCAGGGCGAGGGCCAGCCCCAGCGCCCCCCTGTGTCCCGCGGCGGCGGCTAGCCCCTGATCGGCGAGCAGCGCGGCCCTGGAGGGGTCGCCCTCGGCCAGGGCCGCGCTGGCCTCCAGCAGCGGGCGCTCGTCCGGTTCGCCTCCGGAGGCGCCGCGGAGCGCCCCCGAGATCGCCTCGGCGCCGGGCACCCCGAGCGACGCGCGCAGCGCCCAGCCCCTCGCCAACAGGCGCTGCAGATGGGACAGGTCCATGCCCTCCGCGTCCCGCTGGGTGGGCCTCGCCGCGAGCCAGAGGCCAGCGTCTGCGGCGCGCTGTGCCCCCTCCGCGTCGCCGGCGCGCAGCAGCAGCTCCCCGTGGGACAGCGCCGCCCGCCCGGAGTCGGCGCGCCCCCTCGCGGCCTCCCACACCGCCAGCGCCTCGTCGAGCTGCCCCGCGTCCGCCAGCAGCTCCGAGATGCGATCCGCGAGGGCGAGCAGCTCCTGGTCCGCTGCGGGCGGGAGCTGCGCCGGGTTCCCCACGTCCACCAGGGCTCTGGCCACAGCCCCCCGCATCGTCTCGCTCCACAGGGGCCTGTCGAGGGGGCGCCGCTCTCCCAGCGCCTCCAGGCGATCTGCGGCAGGGGCGGGCGAGCGCCCCGCGGCGATCAGCAGGCTGCGGGCGCGCCACGCGTACGTGGCGTCGGCGGCGTCCAGCGCGTCGAGCGTGAAATGAAGCGCCTGGCGCCGGGCTCTCCGCAGACCTCCACGGCGCTCGGTCGCCCACAGGCCCGAGGCGATCTCGGGGTGATCGGGGAAGCGCGCCAAGCCGTCCCGCGCCACGGCGGCGGCGTCGCGGCGCGCCTCGGCCAGCGCCAGGGCCTCTACCCGGAGCGACACCCCCCAGGGGTCCGCGGGCGTCTCCCCCAGCGCCTCCAGCGCCGCGCGCGGGGCTCCCTGTTGCAGGAGCGCCACGGCCCGCACCGCCTGGGACTCTGGTGAGCTGTCGAGCCCGCCGACCGCGGACGGGTCCCGGAGCGCGCGGCGCGCCGCCAGGGCCCAGCGGGCCTCCTCGCCCCCCATCACCGACAGCTCCTCCTGCGCCCTGGCCCCAAGGCCCGCCCCCTCGCTCGACCGGAGGTACAGCAGGTAGAGGGAGCGGTCGGGGCCAGTGGCCTCAACCGCCTGGAGCACCTCGTCGCGCGCGGCCAGGGGGCGCCCCTCCATCATGGCGCCCTCAGCCCGCTCTGCGCAGGGCTCCCCCGGCGCGGCGAGCGCGGCGAGCGCCACCAGCGCCCCGGTCATGTGAGACGGGCTCGGATCGCCTCTAGCACCGCGGGTGGCACGTACCTGTCGACGGATCCACCGTTGGCAGCGATCTCCTTCACCATCGACGACGAGATGAAGATGTGCCGCGGGTCGGTGAGGAGAAACAGGGTCTCGATCCCGGCGAGGTCGCGGTTCGCCAGCCCATAGCGGAATTCCACCTCGAAGTCCGACAGGGCCCGCAGCCCGCGCAGAATGGCCGTGGCGCCTGCCTCGCGGGCCGCGTCCACCGCCAGCCCGGAGAAGTGGGTCACCCGGACGTTGGGGATGTCGGCGCAGGCGTCGCGCAGCATCGCACCCCGCTGCGCGGCGGTGAACCAGCCCTGCTTGGCGCTGTTGACCCCCACCGCGACCACAACCTCGTCAAAGAGGGCCGCGCCGCGCCGGATGACGTCGAGGTGTCCGAGGGTGACGGGATCAAAGGAACCCGCGTACATGGCGATGCGAGCCATTCAGCCTCCTGGTGCCCTGCTCTATTGCGATCAGGGCGCGGGAGGTAGCTCTGTGTAGGTCGCGGTGGGCCAGTCGCCCGTGTCGAGGGGCGCTGGAGGTGCAGGGAGCGCGGCCTGGTCCTTCACCTCGAGGGCGGTCCGCAGGAGGGTGGCCACCATCGCCACCGGCTCCTGAGTCGCCTCGTGCACCAGCACCGCCACCTCGTCGGGGTTCTGCTGCGCCACGTCCTGGGCCACCTCCCAGGCGAAGCCCAGCAGCACCATCGCGCCGGTGGCCAGCAGCAGGCGCAGGTCGGGCAGCCCCTGCGGCGCTCGCCTCCAGCTGCGCCGCTCTAGCGCCTGGAGGCTGACCTCTACCGAGCCTAGCGAGAGCTCGAGGCTCTGGCCCGGCACCAGCACCCTGCCGCGCACCGTGAGCTGACGGCCGTGCCGCACCACCCTGAGGTCCGCGCCTGGAAAGGAGACCTCGGCGCCCTCCGCCTCCCCCAGGCGCACCGCGTCGCGCACCGGCACGAGCCGGTCCACCACTGGGACGCCATGGAGGCTGACCTGGACGCTGAGGTTCATCACGGCTCCTTGCCCTCACCATAATACCGCCACATCAGCTCGCGGAAGCGCTTTGTGCCGCGGAGCCGCTTCAGCGCAGGATCTACCCGGATGTCCTGGGTGAATTCGATCTCGTGCAGGGTGTCCATCTTCTTCATCCCCCGGAGCGCCGCCTCCAGATAGGCGAAGGCGGTCTCCTCGTCTCCCCGCGCGCCGTAGACCTTGGCGCGGTGCAGATCCGCGTAGGGATCCCCGGGGAGCAGGGCCTCTAGCCGCTCCATGATCTTGAGCGCCTCGTCGGTGCGCCCCTGGTGGGCGAGGTTGACCGCGAGGTTGTTCAGCGCGGTGACGTCGTCCTTCTGCAGGAAGAGCGCCATGCGGTAGAGCTGCTCCTCCTGGGCGTAGTCTCCCTTGCGCTTGTACACCAGCGCCTTGTTGTTGTATCCGGCGGCGTCCATAGGGTTCTGGGCGATGTAGCGATCATAGGTGTCCACCGCGCCGTCCAGGTCCATCGCCAGGTACTGGTAGTAGGCGAGGATGGTGAGGGCGTAGGGGCTGTCGGGGTCGATGCGCAGCACCTCCCTGGCCATCGCGATCTGCCCCTCGATCTCCTCCTCCTCGATCGCCGCGTCCTCGGCGTCGTGCCAGTCGGGGATGCCCCAGCCCTCCTTGTCCTCCACCGCCTCCTCGGTGGGCTCCACCGCCTCCTGTTGAGGGGACGCCTCGACGAGCGCCGGCCCCTCGCCCTCGTCGGTGGTCAGCGCGATCGGCTCGGCGCTGCCCTGCTCCTCGGGGGCGTCCTCGGTGGGCGGGGTGCGGACCGGATCGGGCCCCACGTCCTCTCCTCCCTCCATCTCACCGTCGTCGCCCAGGGACCCCGCGGGCAGATAGACGTCCTCCCGCTGCTCCTGGTGCACCCCCCGCTCCCAGCGATCGGTGATCGCCCCCCGCTCGGCCCCCTCCAGGTCCTGGCGCAGCAGGCGGTCCAGGTATTCTGCGGTGAATTTGTCGGTGAAACCGGACTCCTCGCGCTGGGCGAGGCAGGCGCCCATCCACACCGGGAGGCTCAGTCCCCAGGCCTCGTACACCGGGACGGTGAGGCAGCGGAGCTGCCACAGGCGGTTGGCCTGCGGGGGCACCAGCGACATCGCCATCACCAGCACAAACCACGCGAGGCTGCCGCGCCACGCGACCGCCTCCAGCCTGCGGAGGCGGAAGCGCTGGAGCAGCGAGAGGGTCAGCCCCACCGGGCCCACCTCCACCGTCAGGGATTTGCCCGGCTCCAGCGCGTGCACTCCCCCCGCCCCGTCCGTCACCTCGGCGAGGCCCCCCCTGCGCCAGCGCACCGAGAGGAAATAGGGGACCCCCGGCGGCATGGGAACAGAGAGCGGCCCGTCGCGGCCCAGCACCACGTCCGCACCCGCCGGGAGAAACACCTCCTCGACCTGTCGCCCGAAGTAGGACGCGCTCACATGCAGACTGGTCCAGGCCAACCGGCCCTCCACATCACAGAGGACAACATCGCCCCCGCCCAGGTGCGGGGCAACGGGGCCGACAAAGGATGACCTCCCCCGCACCGAGCGGACGCGCGGGCCTCGCCGTCCCCTCGGCTCAGGGCGCGGGTGACGCGCCGCTCACCCTGGGCGCAGCGGGGCGGGGCGCCCCCTGCGCCTGCCACGCGCTCCAGCAGCCGCTGTGGGTGCCGCGGGCGGGGACACCGGGACCCGTCGAGCAGCCAGCGCCCCGCGGGGCTCACCGGACCTCCCACACCAGCGGGCGCAGCGCCGCGCGCGCGCCCTCGGCCTCCACCCAGGCGCTGGTGTGGAGTGTGCCCCGGTACTCGGGCACACCGACCAGGTCGCACCGCTCCTCGATCCCGGGGGCGAAGGGGCCGAGGGTGCAGCGCACCCGCCCGTCGGACAGCGCCTCGCCCACCCCCCGGTCGAGGAGGTGGTAGCCGGGAGGCAGCGCCAGGGTGACCGCCGCCGTCGCCCCGCTCGGCCCCGAGGCGGTGACGCGGGCCCGCTGCTGGCCGTGGAGCTGCCCAGGCTCCACCTCGACGTGGACGTCCAGGCCGGCGATTCCGCCCTCTCCGTCCCACGGGTACCAGGCTCGCTCGGCGGCGGACCACGCCAAGCCCGGACGGTCCGAGCGAAGGAACAGCGGATCCTGATCCCACAGGCTGGCGCTGAGCCTGCCCGCCTGCCCCTCAGGGTGCAGGGTGAGCTCCGCGAGCAGGGCGTCTCCCTGCGACAGCGAGAGGGTCGCCGGCCCACCCAGCGGAGGGAGGGACGCGACCAGTGCGTCCACCGCGATCAGCTCAGCCGCGAGGGCGGTGTGGGGGACCGCCCAGGCCTCCAGCAGCTGGCGAAGCGCCACAGGGTCGCCCGGGAGGGCCAGCGCCCGCCACGCGGCTTCCTCCAGGGGCGGCGCCTCCGTCTGCCCGAGCAACGCCCCCAGCGGCGCTCCCTCGACGCCGCTCGCCAGGAGGATCGCCGCGATACGCGCGTCCACCGCGTGCGCGGCTAGGCGCTCTAGGGCGCCCCGTGCCCTGATCCGCGCCTCGCGCCGCGCAGGGGGCAGGGCCCGCAGCGCCAGGGCGGTGAGGCGCACCACCTCTCCCACCGGCGCGCCCTGGCGCGGGACCCAGGTCCCGTCGGCGCGCTGCGCTCGAAGCAGCTCCCCCTCTGTGGCCCGCACCCTGCTCGGCGCGCCGGGGTGGTCGCTCGCTCGGAGCGCCCACAGGGTGAGCGCGCGCTGCTCCAGCGTGGCGTCGCGGGGCAGCGCCCTGGTGGACTGCCACGCCAGCAGCGAGGCGCTCCGCAGGGGCGCGGGCTCAAGGACCACCCCGGCGCGCGCCGCGATCGCATCGATGTGAGCGAGCAGGTAGAGGGTCGCCAGCCCATCCCTGGCCCCGCCCTCCGCCAGGGCGTCTTGGAACAGCCCCACCGCCCCCGGCCGCGGCGACACCACCACCTCGTGGGCCAGCGCTCCCGGCGGCGCCTGGAGTGGCACCGAGGCCTCGCGGTCCAGCACCCCGGCGCTCCGCCAGACCCGCTCCTGCCCCGCGCGCAGCACCGGGATCTGACGGAGCTCGCGGTCCTCTCCCACCACCTCAGCGCTCACCCAGCCCTCTCCCGCCCGGCTCGCCCGCACCGGGAGGGCGACCACCGCGCTGCCCCCCGCCGACAGGTCCAGATCCTGGGCCACGCCCCCCTCGAGGGCGCCGCCGGCCTCCAGCTTGAGGGTGACCCTGGCGTCTCGATCGCCGCGAACGGTGAAGGGGATCTCCAGCGCGTCCCCCTCGGTGAGCTGGGACGGCGGCGCGCCCTGCACCGACAGGTCGAGGGCGGTGCGGAGGCGCAGCGCTGCACCCGCCTGAGCCCCCGCGCGATCGTGGGCCAAGGCGAGCACCTGCCACTCGCTAAGCGCGTCGGGCAGCGGCACGTTGAGCGCGGCGGTGCCTGCGCGATCGGTCTCTACCAGGGGCTGCCAGAGGAAGGTCTCTGGGAACCAGTCGCGGGTCTGCGCGGCGGGGGTTGGCTCCGGAGCCAGACCTAGCGCCTCCGCGAGCGGGGAGACGCTCACCTCTGCCCCCCTCACCCCTCCCCCTCTGCCGCGAACGGCGGTCAGGATCTTCAGCTCGCCCCGCCCCCCTGGCGTCTCCTCCTTGTCCATCTGACCGCTCGCTGGCGCGCCGATCGAGGGGACGGCGCTGGGGAAGCCCACCAGCCGGTGCGGGTCGAGGCGGTGTCTGCGGGCCTGGCCGCTCACGGCGATCGGAGGGCCCTGGTCCTCGTCGCCTGCCCCGCCCGCCAGGATCACCGAGGGGAGCAGGGGCGCGTCGCCGTCGTCATAGGTCAGGGTGTCCATCGCCCGGAGCACCACCGCCATCGGGACACCCTGCCCGGGGACCAGCACAACCCCGCCCTCCCCCCGCCGATCGCGGGCCTGCTCCTCCAGCGCGGCCCAGGGCCAGCTCTCCAGGTCAAGGCAGCGCTGCCCAGCGCACGAGGCGAGGTGCGAGGTCTCTAGGTCGCCGTCGCTCCAGGCGAGGCCCTCGCCGCTCAGGAGCACCGCCCAGTAGCCCCAGCCGCTCCCAGCGGGGGGACCCGCGGGTTCGGGATCGTCGGCCAAAAAGAAGAACTCCCCGAACTGCGCCTGCCCCGCGGTGTACATCGCGGCGCGCGTGACGCTCCACGGCAGCCTGGCGTCGGCGGCGATGACGATGCCACCGGAAAATTCGGGCGCGCAGCCCCCCTGGGCGGCGTCCTTGGCCCACTCGACGGACTGCGCCAGCGCGTGGTAGAGCGGCGTGATCAGGGCGCCCCGCAGGTGCTCCTGGGGGACCTCGCGGTCCTCGAGCGCGATCACCCTCCGCCCCATCCACCGGAGCTCGCCCACCCCAAGCTCGAGCAACGGGAGGGCGGGGCGCAGCGCGCCGCGGGAGCAGTGTCCCTCGGAGGTGGGGATCTCCCACCGTGTCGCGTCGAGGGTCCGCGCGTGGAGGGCGGGAGGCAGCACCATCGGTGCGGTCTCCAGGGCACCGGGCGCGCAGCCCATCAGCAGCAGGGACAAGGACAACAGCACGAGACCTCCGGCAGAGAGTCGACGCCATCACCGGGCGGGCGGTTCCATCACCGGGAGAGTCTAGCGCACGCGACCCGGCGGAGGGCCCCAGGTCAGGCCGCGATCACCGGCTCGGGGCCTGCACCAAACACCGCCTTGTAGCCCTTCATCACGTAGACCTGGTAGAACACCATCCCCAGCAGGCCGCCGACGATGGGGATGTAGCCCGCAACCAGCGTCACCACGAAGCCCAGCCCCCAGAAGCCCAGGTGCCAGGTCAGGTTGCGCTGAGTGTGCTCCAGCGACAGCTTCAGGGCCGCGACAGGCGACAGGCGGTGGGCGATCAGGGCCGGCAGGGCAAAGACCGTGGCGATGGCCACCAGCAAGGCCGGCAGGTAGCACATCATCAGCCCGACCACCGTCAGCACCCCCAGCAGCAGCTTGAGGAGCAGCACGCTGCCCACGTCTTCGAACAGCCGCGAGAAGGGGCTGCTGATCCCCAGGGGCTCCTCCTCCGCGACGTGGTGCCAGGCAGCCCGCGAGAGGGAGACGCTGGGGAAGAGGAGGATGAGCGCGAAGACGGGCAGCGCCACAAAGATCCCCGCGTACACCCCGAGCACCAACATCACCTCGTCCTGGGCCAGCAACCCTGGGACTACGCCCAGGGCCATCAGCCCGTACAGGACCAACATCGCCGGGATCATCACCAGCAGCATCCCCAGGGCGGCCAGCAGGTACTCGACCAGGTTGTCGCGGAGATCGGCGAAGGTGTCCATCAGCAGATCGGTCACCGGGGGGAGGGCCGGTGAGGCGACGGGGGTGCTGGTCTCTGGCAGGGTCTGCTCCACGCGGCCTCCAATGGGTTCAGGGCTCGATATCTGGCCCGGGTTATACTACCGCGACACCCAGGGAGGCAGTCCTTTGATCGGGACGGTTCTCGACAGATTCGAGGTCCTCCAGAAGGTGGGCGAAGGCGGGATGGCCACCGTGTACCGGGGCAGGCACCTGACCCTCGGCCGCGAGGTGGCGATCAAGGTGCTACACCCGCACCTGTCGTCCTCGACCCGCAACCGGAAGCGCTTTGCCCGCGAGGCCCGCGCTATCGAGCACCTGCGCCACGAGAACATCCTAGAGATCTTCGACTACTCGGGCACCTCCAGCTCCGAGTGCTACATCATCACCGAGTTCGTCGAGGGAGAGACCCTGACGGAGCTGGCCGAGCGGGTGGGACGGGTGCCGTCGGAGATCGCGGCGATCATCGGCATGGCGCTGGCGGACGCCCTCGACTACGCCCACGGCCACGGGGTGCTCCACCGGGATCTCAAGCCCGACAACGTGATGGTGCGCAGCGACGGGCAGATCAAGCTGATGGACTTCGGCATCGCCCGCTTCCTGGACGAGTCCCAGGTCACGCTCACCGGGGCGCTGGTGGGGTCGCCCGCCTTTATGAGCCCCGAGCAGGCGCAGGAGTCAGACCTCGACTCGCGATCAGACCTGTTCGCGCTAGGCACCCTGCTGTTCTACCTCGTGTCAGGGCAGCTCCCCTTCTCCGGCACCAACACCTCGCTGATCCTCAAGAAGATCATCGAGGGCACCAGGCCGCTGATCGCCGAGATGGTCCCCGATATCTCCGCGACCCTGGCCGACGTGATCGAGCGCCTGCTCCAGACCGACCGCGACGAGCGGTACCCCAGCGCCGCCTCGGTGGCCGCCGACCTGCGCGAGGCGCTCGCGGAGGTGGAGATCGACCCCCACCTCGAGCGCTGGGGCGTCGCCCGGTTCCTCGTGGTGCCGGAGCTCTACCAGCCCGATCTGGACGCGCACCTCACCGAGGTGCTCCTCCGGCGGGGGAAGGAGCTGTTGGAGCGGAGCGACCACCTGGCGGCGCTGCGGCTCCTGAACCGCCTGCTGACGATGGACGAGGACAACGAAGAGGTGCTGGCCTTGGTGCAGGGGCTCCACACTGAGGTGGCGGCTCAGGGCCGGCGCCAGTGGCTGCTGCTGTTCGGTGCGGTGGCCCTCGCTGCGGTGGCCGGGGCCCTGATCCTCTCGCTCCAGTGGTCCGCCAGCAGCGCACCAGCGGCCCCGCTGGGGGCCCGCCCCGCCCCGCCCGTGACCGCCCCCCCTCCGGTGGAGATCCCCGCGCTGCCCGCGCCTTCGGAGCCCGCGGCGCCCCCCCCCGCGCCTCCGGCAGCAGAGGAGCACCACTCCCCCCCCACGGTCGCCGCGGTGAAGCCCGCGGTGCGCGCCGTGCTGCCGCCGACCCCGCGCCCGGTGAAGCCTGTGGCGGAGCGGCCGGGGGTTGGCCTGCTGGAGATCCGGCTCCGCCCGCCGGCGTGGGCCGAGATCATCGTTGACGGCAACCCCATCGGGCACACCAGGGAGCCAGAGCCCTTCCATCTGGAGGCCGGGGAGTACGAGGTGGTGCTCAATTCGGACCAGTGGCAGGACTACACCACCAGGGTGAACATCGACGCGGGGGAGCTCACCAGCATCACCGACATCGCGCTGGAGCCCCGGCCGCTCCCCCTCGTTGTCAGCGACAGCTTCTCCGCCGCGTGTGTGCTCTGGCTCAACGGGCGCGAGCTGGGGAGCCTCGAGCAGCTCGGCCGCGAGATCCTCATCTCGGATCCCAGCAGAGGCAACCTGGTGTCCCTCGCGTGCCCGGACCAGACCATCAACAGGACCTATCCCACGGTCACCCCGCCAGGGGCGAGGCTGGACCCGTGATCGCGGTGTCACGCCTCCTCCCCTCCCCTCGGCGCATAGCCCAGGTTTGTCCGTTTGTGCCGTCGGGCATGTTTATTGCAAGCTGTCATGCTGCCCACCCCTGGAGCACACCGTGACCAAGCCCACTCTCCTGACGCTCTCTGTGCTGCTCCTCAGCGGCTGCGAGGACTACGCGCTGGAAGACATCGACTGGGCGCCGGAGGGCGACGAGGCCACCGAGAGCCTTCGGCTCGACGTAATCCCCGCGGATGGCGGGATGGGCCTGCTGCCGCAGAGCTTCCCGCTGGAGGCGGGCCTCAGCGGCACCCTGGACCTGCGCCTGTCGACCCCAGTGACCGTGGAGGGGGTGGTGTACGGCTACCAGATCACCCCCTTCGCCGACGGACAGCTCCCAGGTTTCTACGCGCCGATCCCCGCCTCTGTCTCCTATCTGGCTGAGGGCTCCGCGCAGTCCGTCCACCTGGACACGGACGACGAGGGCACCTTCCGGGCCTCGGTGGTGCCCGGCGACTACGAGCTGGTGGTTGTGCCCGACGTGCCCGACGTGCCGGTGGTCGAGCTTCCGGTGTCCGTGCTGCGCGAGTCCTGGAGCGCGATCGAGCTCCCGGTGGGCGTGGCGGTGTGGGGGCGGGTGATGGACGGGCAGGGCTCCCCGGTGGCGGGGGCGTGGGTCAGCGGAGCCACCGCCTCTGGGAACCACAGCCCCGCGGCGGTCACCGACGCCGAGGGCCACTACCTGTTGCGCGCCATCCCAGGCAGCACCATCGAGATCATCTGCGACGGGCGAGACAACGGGCGGGACCCCACGGTCACCTCCGGCCCCCTGCTGGTGGGGGACGAGGGCCTGTCCACGGACCTGATCTACCCGGAGCTGGACTTCATCACCGTCAGCGGCAGGGTGTATGACACCGACGGCGCGGGGGTCAGCCACGCCACGCTCCGCTTCCAGGCGGTGGAGCTCACGGGCTATCCAGAGGGCACCCGCGCTGAGGTCGAGGCGGTCTCTGGGCCCACCGGCACCTTCGACGTGCGCGTGCTCCCCGGCGCCTACAGGGTGGACGTCATCCCGATGAGCTCCGACGCCCTGTCTCCGATGCGGCTCGGGCGGCTCGATCTGGACAGCGACGTGGACATCGGCGGGCTGCCCCTGAGCGGCCTGGTCTCGCTGGAGGGGGACGTGGTCGGGCCGGACCAGATCCCGGTGCCCAGCGCCCTGGTGCAGATCCAGGAGGCCGGCTTCGGGCAGCGCAGCTGGTCCGTCTACACCGACGCGCTGGGTCATTTCTCTGCCGAGGTGTCCGCCACGCCGCTGGAGGTGATGCTCATCGCGTCGGGAGATCTCTCGGAGCAGCTCCCCCTGACCCGGATCACCCTCGAGCCCTCCCTGGCGATGGAGGTCCTGAGCTTCGCAGAGGCAGAGTGGACCGATGGGACCGTGCGAGACCCCGATGGCGCCGCCCTCCCCTGGGCGGTGGTGGAGATGCGCGATCAGAGCGGCACCCTGCTGGGGGTGACGATGTCGGATCAGGGCGGGCACTTCAAGGTAGGGCGGGCGGTGCGTCAGATTCGTTGACCCTCACCGCTCCACCCGGCTACTCTCCGGTCTACCGATCGGATGGTCCATGCCGCTCCTCCTCTGGCTCGCGCTAGCCTCTCCCGCGCGGGCTGAAGCGCCGGAACCCTTGGCGCCGCCAGACCCCACGCCCCATGTGCTGCGCGGAGAGCAGCTGGAGCCGTTTCAGGTGGTGCTGAAGCGGGCCCTGGATGTCTATTTCCAGGGAGGGCACGAGGAGGCAGAGGCGCTGCTGCTAGGGCTCCAGAGCCGCCTGGAGGCGGGGGAGGATGTGCCCCCAGAGCAGGCAGGCGAGGCGCTGATCTACCTGGGTGAGATCTACCAGGTGACGGGCCACGCGCTGGAGTCCTTCGAGACCTTCCAGAGCGCATTGGAGCGCGATCCTGGCCTCAACATCAACATCTACCACCACCCCCCAGAGGTGGTGAACCTCTTCGGCTTGGCGCGTCGCGAGGTCATCCAGGCGGCGCAGACCCCGGTGGCGCCCCCTCCAGCGCAGGTGGCCGCAGCCCCCAGCTTCCCGTGGTGGATCAACGCCCCACTGGGGATCCCGCAGCTAGGCCTGGGCCAGACCAGGGCCGGCGCGCGCCACGCGGCGGCGCAGCTCGCCCTCGCGGGGAGCTCGGTGGTGCTGTCGGTGCACCTGCATCGGTGGACCCACGACGACAGCGGCGAGTACGTCGAGCCTCCCGGCTCGGAGTACCCCGCCTTCACGGCGTACAGGGCGGCACAGTGGGCCACCACCATCGGCACCTACGCCGCCTGGGCAGCCTCTGTCGGGGCCGCGCGACGCTCGATAAGGCGCTCCGCTACCCTGGCTGTGGGCGAGAGCCCGGAGGGCACCCCCACCCTGGGCGTAGGCGGCACGTGGTAGGCGCGCTTCCTTCTCCACAGAGGGTGCGCTACGCGCTACATTGTCGGCCATCGGAGTGTCCATGACCTGGTTTGACTGCCAGCACGCGATGAGCAAATCCTCGGTCGCCTTCTCTCCCCACAAGCCGCTGTCCACCATCGGCCGGGCGCGGGGTAACGATCTGGTCCTCGACGACGCGATGGTGGAGGCCACCCACGCCAACCTGATCCGGGCTGGGCAGAGCTACACGGTCTCCGCCACCGGGCGCACCGCCGACATCTTCGTCAACGGGCACAAGGTCCGGTCCGCCAAGCTGCAGGCGGGGGACGTGGTGCTGATCGGCGCCTGGCAGCTCACCGTGTCCGAGGGCGCCCCCCCAGAGAAGCTCGAGGAGCCCGCGCCGGGGCTCTCCCTCGACCTGCTGGAGCGGCTGGTGGAGCTCTCGGCGGAGCTGATGAAGGACACCACCCCCAACCGCCTGTTCACCGCCCTGCTGCGGGGCCTGGTGGACCTCACGCGGGCCGAGAAGGGTTTCGTGCTGGTGTTCCAGGACGGGCAGCGGCACCTGGCCGCGGCGCACAACGTCGAGGACGAGCGCCTGGACCTGAGCCGGGTCTCCGACTCGATCGTCAACCAGGTGGTGAAGGACCTGAAGCCGATCATCGTGTCGGACGCCATGCGCGACACCCGCTTCGGCAGGGCGCAGTCGGTGGTCGATCTCAAGCTGTCCTCGGTGATGGCGGTCCCGCTGATCTACCGGCGCGACCTGCTGGGGGTGATCTACCTGGGCAACGACTCGATCACCGATCTGTTCACAGAGCGTGACCTGGCGATGCTCAAGATCTACGCCGCTCAGGCCTCGCTGATGGTGCACCACGCCCTGCTGCTCAACCAGCTCAAGCTCGACAACCGCAACCTGCGCGACCAGCTCAAGGCCTCGTCCCAGGGCGAAATCCTTGGGAACTGCCCCCCGATGCGGGCGCTGTTCAAGGTGATCCGCAGGGTGGCTCCCACCGATCTCTCGGTGCTGGTGATGGGCGAGACCGGCACCGGCAAGGAGCTGGTCGCCCGGGAGCTGCACGCCCAGTCGGGGCGCAAGGAGCAGCCCTTCGTCGCCATCAACTGCGGCGCGGTGCCAGAGAACCTGCTGGAGAGTGAGCTGTTTGGCCACAAGAAGGGCGCCTTCACCGGGGCCATCGCGGACAAGATCGGCAAGATCGAGGCAGCCAACGGCGGCACCCTCTTCCTCGATGAGATCGGCGAGATGCCGATGAACCTCCAAGTGAAGCTCCTGCGGGTGCTGCAGGAGCGGGTCATCGAGCGGGTCGGCGACCTCAAGCCTCGCCCGGTAGAGATCCGGGTGGTGTCCGCCACCAACAAGGACCTGCTCGAGATGATCAAGGGCGGGGATTTCCGTGAGGACCTCTACTATCGCCTCGCCGAGCTCACGATGGACCTGCCCCCCCTCCGAGAGCGCGGTGAGGACATCGAGCTACTGTCAACGTTCTTCCTTCACAAGTACCAGCAGACCTACGAGACCAAGGTACACGGGTTCACCAACCAGGCGCTTCAGGCGATGAAGCAGTACTACTGGCCGGGTAACGTCCGCGAGTTGGAGAGCCGGATCAAGAAGGCCCTGATCATGTCGGACCGCGGGCTGCTCAACCCCGACGATCTCGGGCTCACCGAGCAGGACAAGCGCCACATCGCGCCGCTCGCCGACGCGCAGGAGCAGTTCAAGGTCGACTACATCCGGCAGGTGCTGGAGCTGAACAACTGGAACAAGGCCCAGACCGCCCGTGATCTCGGGGTCGATGCCCGGACCATCTTCCGCTACATCGAAAAGTTCGAGGGCTGATGCGAACCTCTCTGTTGATGCTGGCGCTCCTGCTCAGCGGCCCCGCCCTGGCGGTCACCACCCCCACCTCCGAGAGCGCCGCCGCGCCGGAGACCCTTGAGGACTGGCTGCACGATCTGGAGGCCTCCCGCGGGGCCGACAGGCTGCTGGCCGCCCGCGAGCTGCGCCGGCGCGCGCGCAGCGCCCACCGCAGACTGGGCGGCAGCGCGTTCGCCCGGCTCGAGGCAGAGGTGGGTCGCGATGAGCTCATCCACCTAGCGGTGGGTCCGATCGGGCGCGCCCTGATCGACGACGACAGGGTGCGCGCACCCCTCGCCGACGCCGCCCTCGCGCTGGAGACCCCCGCCCTGCTCTCCGCCCTGCGCGAAGCGCTCCGGCTCACTGAGCGCCCCAGGGCCATCCGCCACCTCTCCCGAGCGATCGCCGCGATCGAGGCGCTCCCGGCTAGCGCGCCCTGATGCGCCGGGTGGGGCTCACAGGGGGGATCGCCACCGGCAAGAGCAAGGTGGGGGGGGTGCTCCGCGGGTGCGGGGTGTCGGTGCTCGACGCGGACCAGGCCGCGCGGGTGGTGGTCGCGCGGGGGCAGCCGCTGCTGGACCAGATCGCGGCCCATTTTGGCGCCGAGGTGCTGCTCGCAGACGGGGCGCTCAACCGGCGCAGGCTGCGCGAGGTGATCCTGGCCAACCCCAGCGCCCGGCGGGATCTGGACGCGATGACCCACCCGGCGATCTGGGCGCTGCTGGAGGCGCAGCTCCGCGCCCTGGCAGATGGCGGCACCCCCATCGCGGTGGTGGAGGCGGCGCTGATGGTCGAGGCGGGGTGGCACAGGCATTTCGACGCCCTGCTCGTCGCCACCTGCCCCGAGGTGGAGCAGGTGCGCAGGGTGATGATCCGAGATCGGGTGAGCCGCGAGGGCGCCCACGCGGTGCTTGAGGCCCAGCTCCCCAACCGCGACAAGGTGGCGCTGGCCGACGCGGTGATCGACACCTATGGGCCGGTGGAGCTGCTGCCGGACAAGGTGCGGGTCGCCTGGGTTCAGCTCGCCCGGGGGCTCCCCGCCGCCAGCTCCTGCGGGTAGCGCGCCGGCGCCGGCGAGCTCGCCCTAGAGCACCACCAGGCTGTCCACCGGCACCCCCAGCAGGTCCGCGCCCTCCAAGGAGCCCCCCGCGATGACGCGCACCGCGAGGGCCACCTCGCCGCCCAGGGCCCGGACCAGCGCGATCGCCGCCAGCTCCCGCGGGTAGC
>JAFGVK010000111.1 GCA_016938035.1 Deltaproteobacteria bacterium
GCTACGACTACGACTGCCACACGACCGTCACCGACACCTACTGGACCTGCCCCTAGCCGCGGTGGGCGGCGCGCTCAGGCGAGGGCGAGGGCCCATCGACGAGGCCTCGGTCATCGTCTCGCCCACGAACGGGAATTCAATGGCGCCACACGCGGGATGGGCTGAGGCGAGCGAGGCGACCCACCCGCTCCAGCGCATGCCCGCCCGCGCCAGCCCACCAAGGCGGGAGGCCCGTGCCAGGAGCCGCGGGCCCTCCCTGGGCTGCGGACCGCGGCCCCCAGCGCTTCGCGAGAAGCGCGCCCAGATGGACCTCAGCGAGGTGGCGTCGCGCCCCCTGTGGCCTCGGAGATCCGGCACTAGCCGAAATCCAGACCGCACTCCCCACGCTGACGCCCCCCCCTCACGTTGGCTGGGAGGTCTACCCCCTTGAGGCGATCGCCTCAGACGATCGGTGGCGATCCCCGTCGACAGCGAGGCTGCGGACGCCGCGATCGCCCTGCCTGAGGACACAGCGCTAGACGACCCGGGGACCGCTCTCATACACTGCTCGCATGCCGATACGCCCCCCTACCGCACGACGCCTGACACAACTCCTCGGTGGGAAGGCCTCGCTCGCGCGCGCCGACCGCCTGCGCTTCCCCGACCTGGGCCACGGCTTCGACCGCTTCGGCCTGAGCCCGGAATTCGCGGCCTTGGGCGATCTCCTGGGGGGGCCTGCCTACGAGCACTACTTCCGGGTGCGCAGCCAGGGCCACCAGCACATCCCCACCACGGGGCCCGCGGTGCTCGCCGGCAACCACTCGGGCACCCTCCCCTTCGACGCGATGATGACCTGGGTGGACGTGTTCCGCCACACCGACCCGCCCAGGGTCCCCCGCCCCCTCGCCGATCACTTCGTCACCACCCTCCCGATCATCTCAACCCTCTTCGCCAGGGCCGGGGTGGTGGGAGGGAGCAGGGGCAACGCGGACGCGCTCCTCGCCTCTGGCGAGATCCTGATGGTCTTCCCAGAGGGCACCGAGGGGATCTCCAAGCCCTGGTCAGAGCGCTACCAGCTCCGAGGCTGGACCAGGGGGCACGCCGAGCTGGCGATCCGCAACAGGGCCCCGGTGGTGCCCTTTGGGCTGGTAGGGGCGGAGGAGCAGATGCCACAGCTGGCGCAGCTCCCCCTACCGGGTCCCCTGCCCTACCTCCCCATCCCCGCCACCCTGCTCCCGCTCCCGGTGCGCTACCACCTCCGGTACGGCGCTCCCATCGAGGTCTCCGCCGACTACCGAGCGGAAGACGCCGACGACCCCGCCGCGGTGGCCGCGCTGGCCGAGCGGGTGGCGGCGGCGGTGGCCGCCCTGCTCGCGGAGGGACTGGCTGCCCGCGAGGGGGTGTTCGCGTGATGTCCGTCCTCGTGACCGGGGCCGAGTCGGTCATCGGAGAGCAGCTGGTCCGCGCCCTGGTCGCCGACGCCAGGGTGGGACACGTTATCGCGGCCTCCTGCGCCCGCCGCCCCTCCCCCTTCACCCCCACCGCGCGCCTGACCCCGCTCCAGCTCAACCTGGCGAGCGCGCGCCAGGTCCACGACCTGCTGTTCGGCATGGCGCGCGACCTGCGGGTGGAGGTGGTGGTCCACCTCGCCGCCCACCCCAGGGCCCACGCGCGCGGCAGGAGCGTGCGCCAGGTCAACGTCGAGGCGGTGCGGGCGATCCTCGCCCTCTCCCACCGCCACCCCACCATCCGCAGGGTGGTGATCAAGTCCTATGCGGAGGTCTACCACGTCTCCAGCAGGCTGCCGGTGCTGGTGACCGAGGACCACCCGCTCAACCTCTCGCCAGGCGCGCCGCAGTACATCCGGGACCGGGTGGAGGCCGACCTGACCGCCTGCTCCCGGATGGGGCTCGCCAACGCTGAGATCGCGGTGCTGCGCTGCGCAGAGACCCTCGCTGAGGGCACCGGCTCCCAGCTCTACGACTACCTCAGCGCGCGCTTCGCCCTCCGCCCGGCGGGCTTCGACCCGATGATCAACGTGGCCACGGTCGACGACGTCGTCGCCGCCCTGGAGTTGGCCACCCACCGGGACGGCGACGGGGTCTACAACATCCCGGGCGCGGACACCCTCCCTGTGTCCGAGGCCCTCGCCCTGTGGGGCACCCCCACCCTCCCCGCCCCCGGCCTCGCGATCGCCCCGCTCTATCGGGCGCGCCACCTGCTCAGCGGCGCCGACTTCTCCTACGGGCTCAACGCCCGGCGGATGCACTTCGGACTGGTGCTGTCGGGCGACCGAGCGAGAGACGAGCTGGGCTACGTCCCCAGCTGCCCCGTGCGCTGGCCCGGTGCGGAGGGTGGAAGGATCGGATAGGCTCGGCTCCTTCGCGAGGAGCGCCCGTGGTCCCTTCCCTCCTGACCGGCTTGGCTTGGGCCTCGGAGAGCGCCCACTCGGAGGCCACCGGGCTGAACATGTCGGCGATCGTCACGCTGATCCTGGGCATCGCCGCGGCCTACCTGCTCACCCATTTCGTGATCGAGGCGATCCAGCGGCGCTTCCTGTTCCGCTCGGGGATCGAGTACCTGATCCTCGGGATCTTCCTGGGGCCAATGGGGTTGGGGGTTGGGGTCTTCGACGATCTGACCCCTGTGGCCCCCTTCGTCGCCCTGGCCGCCGGGTGGGTGGGGCTCCTGGCGGGGATGGGGTTCAACCTCCGCACGCTCGTGCACAGCGAGGACATCTCGCCCCGCCTGTCCCTGCTAGAGAGCGCCGGATCCGGCCTGGCGGTGGCGGTGGCCGCCCACTTCGTCCTCCGCTCCGGGTGGCTCGGGACCTTCGACGCCGACCACGCCTGGCTGGCGGCGGGGGCGATGGGGGCCACCGCCGCCGCGGGCTCCTCCTCCGCGGTGGAGCTGGTGTCGACGAGGTACGGCCTCACCGGGGGCGTCGCGGGGATCCTTCACCGGGCCTCGGCGCTGTCAGACTTCCTGGCGATCGCGGTCTTCGGCCTGCTGTTCTGCGTCTTCCACGAGGCGCCCACCCAGTACAGCCGCCCCCTCACCCCCACTGAGTGGGCGGTGGTCACGGTGGGGGTGGGGGTGGTGCTCGGGCTGACCTACTCGCTGATGATCGGAGAGGACGACTCGGAGAACAACCGCTTCCTCTCGCTGGTGGGGATCATCGCCTTCTCGTCGGGAGCTGCGTGGTTCCTGTCCCTCTCGCCCCTGCTGGTGAGCCTGGCGCTGGGGGTGGTGCTGGTCAACACCGCGAAGCGCGGGGGAGAGATCCGCGACACCCTGATCCGCACCGCGCGCCCCATGTCGCTGGTGCTGATGGTCTTCGCGGGCGCCCTGTGGACCCCCCCCGACGACGTGCTCGCCACCATCGTGATCACCGCAGGGGCCCTGCTGATGCGCTTCGCGGGGAAGGCCCTGGGGGGCTGGGCTGGGGTGGCTGGAACGCCGCTCCCCCGCACCGTCGCGAGGGGTCTGCTGGCGCAGGGAGACGTGGCGGTGGCGATGGCGATCTCCTTCCGTCTGGTCTACGACGGCGCCGCCATCGACATGGCCTACACCGCCATCCTCGCCTCAGTGATCCTCAACGAGATGATCGCCCCCAGGGCCCTGAAGGGGCTGCTGGTGGACGTGGGGCAGATCCGCACCGAGCTCCAGCCAACCAAGGAAGGGTGAGAACGTGTACATCGTCGTCATTGGGCTGGGTCAGGTAGGGCGCCACGTCATCCGCAAGCTGGAGGCTGAGCGGCACGACGTGGTGGCCATCGACATGGACAAGGAGGCGATCGACGACGTGGCCGAGCACCACGACATCGCGACCCTCCAGGGCTACGGCGCCAACCCCAGGGTGCTCCGCGAGGCCCGGGTGGGCGAGGCGGACCTCGTGGTGGCGGTGACCGACTCGGACGAGGTCAACTTCATCGCGGCCCTCGCCTCGCGGCAGTTCGGCGCCAAGAAGGTGATCGCGCGGGTGCAGGACAGCGCCTTCCTCGACACAGAGGACGGCGTCCAGTACGGGCTGCTCGGGGTGGACGTGGTGATCAATCCCCAGGTGCTCCTGGCGCGGGAGATCGCCAAGATCGCCCGCTCCCACGGGGCGCTGGAGGTCATCGATCTGGCCAATGACCGGATCGAGGTGGTGAAGATGATCATGGCGGACAAGAGCCGCATGCTCCACAAGCCCCTCGCCAAGCTGCCCCTGCCCCCCAACGTGCTGATCGCGGCGGTGGTCCGGGACGGGGAGCTGTTCATCCCCGGCGGCGCCGACGTGCTGCTGCCCGAGGACCGGGTCTACATCGCCGGGCTGCCCGAGGACGTGCAGGCGGCGGAGGACCTGTTCACCAGGCGCCGGGAGGCCCACAGGGTCGTGATCGTGGGCGGCGGCGTGGTGGGCGAGGCCCTGGCCCGCGACCTCCTGCGCGACAAGGCGACGGTGCTGATCATCGAGCGGCGCGCCGCCAGGGCGCGGCAGCTCGCCGAGGAGCTGGAGGGGGCCACCATCGTCCACGGTGACGGGACTCAGCTCCAGATCCTGGAGGAGGAGAAGGTGGGCACCTACGACCTGTTCGTGGCGGTGTCCCACGAGGACGAGGTGAACCTGATGGCGGGCCTGCTCGCCAAGCGGGCTGGCGCCGACCGCACGGTGGTGCTCGCCCACCGCCCTGACTACACCGAGATCTACCGACAGCTCGGCATCGACGTGGTGCTCTCGCCGCGGGTGGTGGCCTCGGATCACATCCTCCGCTGGGCCCGCAAGACCGAGCTGCAGTCCCTCACCGTGCTGGAGGACGGGCAGGCCGAGGTGCTCGAGTTCGTCGCCACCGCCAACAGCAGGGTGGTGGGCACCTCGCTGCGCCGCCTCAACCTCCCGCGGGGCACGCTGCTGGTGGCGATCGTACACGGGGACGAGGTGATCATCCCCAGGGGCGACTCGGAGGTGCAGCCCGGCGACTCGGTGCTGGTCTTCACCACCACCGCGACCAAGCAGAACCTCGCCCGCTTGTTCGGCACCAAGCTCCTCTGAGCGCCCCCCTCCCCGCAGCACTCCCCCGCTGACCTCAGGTGTGGACCTTGAAGAAAGCCACGACATCACCGCTCCTCTCCATCGCCCGGCCCGTTGGCGCCCTGTTCGTGGGCCTCGCCATCAGCATGGCCTTCTGTGTCGTGGCGGGGGCGCTGCTGCAGTGGTGGGACCCTGTCACGGGGGACGTGGGCAGCTTCCTGCCCCTCTCGGTGTCGGCCCTGATCACCGGCGGCACCGGCGGGGCCATGCTCGCCCTCGCGCGGCGGGCGGGCTCACCGTCGCTGACGCGGCAGGAGGGGATCCTGGCGGTGGCGGCGATCTGGATCGGCGCGGGGATCTTCGGGGGCCTGCCCTTCGTGCTGGGAGCGGGCGTACACCCGGTTGACGCCTTCTTCGAGGCGGTCAGCGGCTTCACGACCACTGGCGCCACCATCCTGGTCGACATCGAGGGCACCCTCTCGCGCCCCCTGCTCCTCTGGCGCTCGCTGATGCAGTGGCTGGGCGGCATGGGGATCGTGGTGCTGTTCGTCGCGATCTTCCCCAACCTGGGGGTGGGGGCGAAGCACATGTACCGCTCCGAGGTGCCCGGCACCTCCGCTGAGGGGCTGCAGCCCCGCATCGCAGAGACCAGCATCACCCTCTGGGGCCTCTACGCCGCCTTCACCGCGGTCCAAGCGCTGCTGCTCTGGGCGCTGGGGATGAGCCTGTTTGAGGCGGTCTGCCACGCCTTCACCACCATGTCGACCGGGGGCTTCTCCACCAGGAACGACTCGGTGGGGGCCTTCCAGGACCCCGCGATCGAGATGGTGATCACCCTGTTCATGCTCATCGCGGGGGTGAACTTCGGCCTGTACTACGGGGCCCTGCGCCGGCGCTCGATGCGGGTGTTCCTGGAGTCGATCGAATTCAAGGTCTACGTCGGCCTGGTGGTGATCTCTACCCTGGCGCTGACGGTGGGCATCCTGCCGGTCCACCCACAGCCACTCCAGGCGCTGCGCTACGCGATCTTCATGGTGGCGACGACCATCACCTCGACCGGCTACGGCACCGACGCCTACATGGCCTACCCCCACATCGCGCTGATGGTTGTGGTGTTGCTCATGTTCGTGGGCGCGTCCTCGGGCTCCACCGCCGGCGGGATCAAGGTGGAGCGCGCGGTGCTCCTCGCCAAGCTGTCGGTGGCGCAGGTCCGACGCTCCGTGCGGCCCCTGGTGGTGCAGGTGGTGCGCATGGGCCGCACCGCCATCCCGGACACGGTCCTGCTCGACGTGGCCGCCTTCCTGGCGGTGTTCATGGTCACCCTGGCGGTGTCCACGGTGCTGGTGGTGTTAGTAGACGGGGTGCCGCTCCCCACCGCCTTCGGGGCCTCCCTGTCCGCGATCTCGAACATGGGGCCCGCCCCGTGGTTCCTGAACGGCGACAACTACGCCGGCTACACCCACATCTCCAAGATCGTCTTCTCCATCGTGATGATCCTGGGACGCCTCGAGTTCTTTACGCTCCTGGCCCTCCTTCTCCCTGACATGTGGAGGCGCTGATGAGCGGCGGACACCCAGGACCCAACCACGCCTTCCGCAAGCTGCTCCTCGTGGGCGTGCTGGGCGCGGCGACGGTCATCCTCCACCATTTCGCCGTCCCCACCGGGGCCTTCGACCCCTCGGCGATGCTCGCGCTGGGCTTCGTGATCCTGGCCTGCTTCGCCATCGGCGAGCTGGTCGAGGTGGTGAAGCTGCCCCACATCACCGGCTACCTGCTGGCGGGGCTAGCGCTAGGCCCCTCCGCCGCGGGGATCGTCGGTCGCTGGTGGGACCTGGGGCCCCTGTCGGAGGGGGTGCTCAGCCCCGGCGTCACCAGACAGCTGTCCCTGTTTGAGGGGCTGGCGCTGGCGCTGATCGCCATCACCGCGGGCGGCGAGCTCAAGCTGGACGCGCTCCGCAAGGGGGTCAAGGCGATCACAGGGATCTTCCTGGGACAGACCGCCGCGATCTTGGTGGTGCTGTCCGGCTTCGTGCTGCTGCTGAGCCAGCCCATCCCCCTGCTCGGGAGGCCGGAGATGGCGGGCCTCCCCCTGGCGCAGGCGCTGGTGATCGGCCTGGCGGTCGCGTCGATCGGCCTTGCCACCTCGCCCGCCGCCACCATCGCGGTCATGACCGGGGCGTCCGCGAGGGGCCCGTTCACCAGGCTGGTGCTCTCCACGGTGGTCCTGAAGGACGTGGCGGTGGTGGTGCTGTTCTCGGTCTTCATGGCGGTGGCCAACTCCCTGGGAGAGAGCGGCGCCGCAGGGGCCCAGGGCTCGCTGGCGCAGGAGATCCTGCTCCACGTCGTGGGCTCTGTGCTGGTGGGCGGGGCCGTGGGCCTGCTGATGGGCCTGTACCTCAAGTACGTCCGCACCGAGATCCTCCTCTTCCTCCTAGGCCTGGTGTTCACCACCACCTGGATCGCCGATCAGTTCCACATGAACGCGGTGCTGCTGTTCATCGCCGCGGGCTTCACCACCGCCAACTTCTCGAAGGAGGGCGACACCCTCATCCACACCGTGGAGCGCCTGTCGACCCCGGTCTACGTGGTGTTCTTCACCCTGGTGGGCGCGAGCCTCCACCTCGACCACCTGGTGCGGATGGCGGGGCTGGCGATGGTGCTGGTCGCCCTGCGTGCCGGCGCCCTGTGGCTCGGCACCAGGACCGGTGCCAAGCTGGCCGGCGCCCCGGCGGTGGTGGAGCGGTACGGCTGGATGGGCTTCGTGTCCCAGGCGGGGGTGGCGATCGGCCTCGCGGGCATCGTGGGCGAGAACTTCGGCGAGGCGGGGGCGATGCTGGAGACCCTGATCATCGCGGGGGTGGCCGTCCACGAGCTGGCTGGGCCCGTGCTGCTGAAGATGGGCCTCACCCTGGCGCGAGAGGTCGCGCAGGAGCCGGAGCCCGCGCGGGAGCAGGGGGAGGTGCCAGAGCAGCGCGCGCAGCAGCTCCAGCCCTGGGCTGCCCCAGAGCGAGGACCGGACCCCTGGGGGCCCCCGCCGGGCTCTCAGAGCCCCAAGCTCAACCTGCACCTGAGCCAGGTCGAGGGTGAGCTGCAGGGGCTGGTGCGGGACCTGCTCCAGGGACCGCTGGAGGACCTCCGGAGCGGCGCGGACACCTACCTGCGCACCCTGCGGCGCGAATTCCTCCACCACCACCGGCGCACGGTGCGGGACATCGAGGGGCTCACGGACCCGGCGGAGATCAACGCCTCGCTGGAGGCCGCGCTCACCAGGCTGGCCGACGCGTGGCGCACCCTGGTGCTGGACCGCGCCGCCCGCCACGGGCGGGAGTCCCACGATCTGAGCGGTCTTGTCGAAGCCATGGACCAGTTGGTGGACGGCGTGCCAGAGCGGATGGTTGTTCCCTTCGAGCCAGACGCGCACCAGCGCCACCCAGGCGACAACGCCCTGATCCGCGCCGCGCGCCTCGGCCTCACGGTGCGGGTCCACCTGGGGCGCCTCACCCACAGGGCCCCTACACGGGACCTTCGACTGCACCAGCTGATGAGCTGGTACCTGTTCGGGCTCGCCCCCGCGCGCCTGGAGGGCGTGGGCGCCTTGCTGGTGAGCAGCGAGGAGCACCTGCTGATGCGCACCAGGGCCCTGTTCGACGACATCTCCTCCGCCTTCGGGGAGTCCCTCGCCCTCGCGCGGGAGCCAAACGCAGACGCCCAGAGCGCGCTGCGGCCCCTCTGGGCCCTGCGCAAGACGATGGACGACGACTTCGCCGTGGCCTCGCAGGAGGTGGACCACATGGTGCGCGAGGGGGCGATCCGGGCCGCCAGGATCCTCGGCGAGCTGATGCAGGGCATCAAGGCCGACGCCCTGGTCCTGGGCGGGCCGTCCCTGAGCCACTACCAGCGCCGCATCTCCTCGGTGTTTGGAGAGCGCACCGCGGGCCTGCAGGTGCTGGGGGCGGGCCTGACCGGCGCCCGCCAGACCACCGCTGCCCGATGGTCCGCCCTCGCCCTGGAGCTGGAGCTGGTCGCGCTGGAGGGCAGGGTCCGGGACACGGTGGAGGAGCACGCCAACTTCCTGGGCAGGATGGTCCGGGGGCGCGGCCACACCCAGGTGGTGCGGGTGCAGGTAGCCCTGCAGCAGCTCGGCGAGCGCTTCGAGGCGCTGGTAAAAGGCGACCTGCCGGGTGAGCCGCTCGCCCGCGCGATCCGCACTGAGGCCGACAGCTTCGAGCGCCTGAGCCGCGAGGCGATCCGCACCACCCGCCAGCTCCAGCAGCAGCTCAACGCTGAGAGCAGCCTCTCCAAGCTGCTCGACGCCCTGCTCCACGAGGCCCGCTCCCTCACCGAGCGCTACCAGATCCCCACAGGGCCCTCCCTGCGGGGCGAGTGGAAGGTGCCCCCCGCGGTCTCCAGCGAGGAGGTCCCGTTCCGCGACGCGGTGGTGGCCTTCGTCGAGACCTCCATGGCGCGCGGCCTGCTCGACCTGACCAGGGAGTACTCTGGCAAGGTGGACAAGCTCATCGCCACCCTCGACGAGGTGGAGCGGGTGATCGCGTTCAACGCCGAGCTAGCTGGTGCGGAGATCGACGTCCACGAGGGCGAGGCGGTGCCGCCAGAGGTCCGCCTGATGGTGAGCGAGATGCTCCTGGGGCCCGCGCGCCGGTCCGCGGTGCGGGTGGACGAGTTGGTGGCCCTGTCGACCCACTGGTCGGAGCAGCTCCACGACGGCATCCGCGAGGCGGTGCTGCGCGACCTCCTTCGGATCCGCCAGCTCGCCACCGAGGGCAAGCTCTCCGACCTGCGCCTCCACCTGCTGCGCGGCCGCGCAGAGGGGAGGCAGCTCATCGACGAGGCCGGCTCGCTGGTGGGCCAAGCGCGGGCCGCGTGGCGTCAGGGCGAGGAGCAGGTCCGGATCGCCCTGGGCCAGGAGCGGCTGGCGCAGATACGCCAGTTCCTCGGGCTGGCAGAGCCGCCGCAGGTGCTCCGCTTCGGCCCCGGTGCCTTCGACCCGCCCCCCGCCATCGAGGCGCTCCCGGTGGTGTACCGGCGCCTGTTCTCCGACCACGCGCTCGATGTGAGCGACCTGCTCATCGGGCGTGAGGAGGAGCTGGAGCGGGCGCGCACGGTGCTCACCACCCAGCGCCCCGGCGCCCTGCGCTCTGCGGCGGTGGTAGGCGAGCAGGGGGTGGGCAAGGGGGCGGTGATCACCTCGCTGGTCCGCTCCCTCGACGCGGCGCAGGTGGACCGCATCGTGCTCCGCGAGCCCGCCACCACCGAGCAAGTCGAGGGCTGGTTCTCTGCCAGCCCCGGCAGGGTGATGGTGCTCGACGGCTTCCAGTGGCTGTTCTCTCAGGAGCCAGGCGGCCTCGCGCCCCTGCGCCGCTTCGTGGAGGGGGTGGTCTCGGATCGCGGCAGGACCCGCTGGGTCGTCGAGGCGGAGTCCTCGGTGTGGCGCCTCGCCAGCAGGGTGGTGCCGGTGGAGGACGCCTTCCCAGAGGTGATCCAGCTCCGCCCGCTCAGCCCGGAGCAGCTCACCGCTGCGGTGCTCGCTCACCACAACATGAGCGGCTACAGCCTGCGCTTCGAGGCGGAGGCGGACATAGGGTGGCGGGTGCGCCACCTGCTCTCACGCACCACCGACCGCGAGGCCCGGCGGCAGGAGGCGTGGTTCGCTACCCTCTACGGCGTCACAGAGGGCCGCATGCACGACGCGCTGCGCCTGTGGATGGCGGCGGTGGACAAGGTGGACGAGACCGCGGGCGTGGTGCTGGTGGGCCCAGTGCTTCAGCCCCCCCTGGCCGCGCTCGCCAGCTTGCCAGACGAGGTGCTGCTCACCCTGCGCCAGACCCTGCGCCAGGGGTGGCTCACCGCCTCCTCCCACGGGCGCCTGTTCCGCAACGAGACCGCCACCTCTGCCTCGCACCTGGCCCGGTTGGCCCACTGGGGCCTGCTGGAGCAGCGGGGTGACTACTTCTGCCTCGCGACCAACCTGGTCGCGCCCGTGCGCCGCGAGCTGATCCACCGCGGGTGGGAGTCATGATGCTCATCCCCTCTCTCCTCCTCGCTGGGGCCCTCGCCCAGGAGCCGGCCACCGCACCAGCGGAGGCGGCGATACCCGCCCAGACGGAGGTAGTGCCCACCGCGGCCCCCGCAGGCGCGGCGCCCTCCGCGGCCCCCGCAGGCGCGGCGCCCTCCGCGTTCCCCGCAGCCAGCGCGGCGCCCGCAGACGAATCCCCAGCGCCCCCTCCCCCTGATCCGCGGGAGGAGAGTGTCCCCACCCGCGCTCAGGAGGTGCTCCCCCCCGGCGACCCGATCGACGCTGGGGTCCCCGCCGACGCCCCTGCGGAGGCGATCTCCCTGAGGGAGCACCGCACAGAGGTGCCCCCCCCGCTAGCCCCCGCGGTGCCCCCCGCCCTCCCCTCCCCTCCAGCGGCTGGGGTGGAGCCTGACCCCAGCCCCGTCGCTGCCCCCGAGCTGGCCCTCTCCACCGTGGAGGCGGCGCCAGCGCAGCCCCTCCGCCCCCAGGTGGTGCGGGTGCCTGTGGCGCCATCCCACGAGGCCCCAACCCTCCGGAGTTACCTGCCGGGGATCCCCTGGCGCGGCGCGAGAGCGGGCTTCGCCTTCGTGGCGCTGATGCTCGCGCTGATCGGGGGCGATCAGCTGCTGGGGAGGCTCTCGCACCGCCTGACCCCCTACGGGCTGCTGCCGGCCCTCCACGGCACCTCGCGGGCGGCGCTCAGGCTGGTCGCCATGGGGGCGGGCCTCGCGGCGATCTCAGCCTTCCTGCCCAGATCCCTCGCCCCCGCCCTGCCCTTCCTCATCGTGACGGTGGCGGTCGCGCTGGGCTGGTCGGCGCGAGACCTGCTGCCAGACCTGGTGGCGGGGTTCATCCTGCTGGTGGAGCGCAGGGTCCGCCCCCGGCGCTGGCTGCAAATTCGTGGCCACGCCGGGATCGTAGAGCATATCGGCCTGCGGGCGACCTGGCTGCGCGACGCCAGCGGGCGCACCATCGCCATCCCCAACCGCGACCTGCTCTCCCAGCCACTGGAGGCCGACCCCCTGCGCTGGCCGGCGGTCGAGGTGCTGGTCCACAGCCCGGTGCAGAGCAGGCGGCTGATCCAAGAGACCGCCCTCTCCCTCCCCTGGGTGGCGTCGGAGGGGACCGTGTACGTGATCTCGGGGGAGCAGCCCGAGGAGTGGCGGGTGCGGATCCGCCTGATCGAGGCGGCCTACACTGAGCGCTTCCGGGGCGCGCTCCAGGAGCTGCTCGACGAGCAGGCCGCGCGCGTCGCGGTGAGGGAGGAGCGGTAGGGCGCCTCGCTGGGGGCCGCCCGAGCAAGCAGAGCGCGCCTGGAGGGGCGGTCCGCGAGACCGGCTCTCGCGATCAACCGCGCCCCATCGAGCGGCCAGGGGGCGCCTCGTAGGGCGCAGGCGCCTCCCCAGCTACCCCGAGGCCGGGCGCGGAGGCGCTAGGGTGCCAGACGACGGGCCGAGGCGCGCGGCGGGGGCAGCATGGCGCCCACCCCCCTGCCTCCCCCCCGCTGAACCTCGCTCGGAGCTGCCTCGGCGGCGCGCACCGGCTGGAGCGTTCCCTGTGGTCAGCTCACCGCCGCCTGCCGACGAAGGGCTCCTGGCCTCAGCCCCGCGAGGCCCCGACCGAGGCAGCCTCCCCACACGGCGAGGAGGCGCCCGGCGCCCTACCGCCCCGCGAAGATCGAGGGGAAGCGCGCCAGGAAGGCGATGGACCGCTCCAGCTCGCGGGTGTCCACGCACTCGCCGATCTTGTGGGTGTTCTGCTCCTGGCCGGGCCCGAGACCGAACATCGCGGGGTGCTTGACCGCACCGGAGGTGACCCAGTCCTTGGCCGGGGTGACCGGGATGCGGGTGTCCTCAACCGGCACGGGGAAGCCGACGCCGTCGGTAGAGAAGATCCACCGCTCCACCCGCGGCTCGCGCCGCAGGGCACCCTGGCCCTCAGTCTCCCACGAGGGGTCGACGTAGGGGGTGATGACCTCCCGGTACGCCGACACCGCCGCCTGGATCGCGGGGTGCGACTCGGGGGTGACCCACCCGGGGTACACCGCGGGGTTACCCGGCTTGTAGCCGGTGTGGGTGGGGGAGTCGTAGGTGGGGATGCGCACCTCCACCGTCAGGCCGGCCTCTCGGGCGCGGGTCACCGCGGGGAGCGCCTCCACGTCCGCCACCGCCTGCTCGGCGGTCTCGCCGATGGTGAGGCGGCGGTCGAAGCGGAAGATGAAGCGCTCGGGCACCGCGCAGTCGCTCGGGGTGTCGAGGCGAGCCCAGGAGGCGGTGCGGGTGCCGTGGCCGAGGAAGGCGTCGTCGAGGAAGCCCTCGCGCTGGTTGTAGGCCGCGGCGGCCTCCACCAGGATGCCCGCGCCGAACTCCATCGGGTTCAGGCCCATCCAGGGCATGGAGCCGTGAGAGGAGCGCCCCACCACGTCCACCTCGATCTGCATGCGGCCGCGCTGCCCGCGGTAGATGCCCAGGGCGCCCTTGGTGGCGTCACCGGTGCCCTCGGTGAGGATCACCACGTCGGGGATGAGGCTGGGGGCCGCCCCGGGGAGCACCTGGTCCACGATGAACATGGGCCCACCGCCGTCGTTGTCCTCCTCCGCCGCGGTGGCGTAGGAGCGGATGATCACGCCCCTGAGGGCGCCCTCGTCCGCCAGCTCCAGCAGGATGCGCGCGGCGACCGCCTGAGAGATCACCCCCCCGAGCTGGTCGGCCGAGCCGCGCCCGAAGAGCAGGTGGTCGAATTTGTCGTCGGGGGGCACGTAGCCGAGCAGCTTGCGGAGCTGGGCGCGGTCGAGGGTGTCCATGTCGGTGAGGCCATCGTAGGCGTCGACGCCGCCCAGGCGCTTGCCCCACTGGTCGCGGATCGCGGCGACCGTGTCCGAGTGGCCGTCCCAGTAGATGACCTTCTTCTCGTCGGCGGGGATGCCGTCGCTCGGGTCACAGACCGTCCACACCAGGTTGCCGAAGGCGTCGAAGTCCACGTCCTCGGGCCGGCGGACCGCCCCGATCTCGACGATGCGCCGCTTCAGGTACTCCAGCCGGGGCTTCTCGTGGTTGGAGAGGCCGCAGAGGGGGTCGCCCCCCTGCTCGACCGGGGTGTTGACGTAGTCAGCGGGGATGCGGATCACCTCGGCGAGCAGCTCGCGGGCGAGGTCGTGATCGCGCCGGGCCAGCTCGGCGATGCGCTCTGAGAGACTCATGGACTCCTCCTTGACCGGGGCCGGAGCGGCTCCGCGGTAGGGCGGCGGAGACCCGCCGCCGGGACCACGCCGTCTATCGGATTTCACGCTCCGCGGCCAAGCACAGGGCGACCAACGCGCGGTGGTGCGGTAGCGTTCCCTCTGCAACGACAACTTTGACCGGGCGCAGCGCCCTCCCTCAGCATAGGGCCTATGCGCGCACAACGCGCGCACGCACGGAGGACTTCGGATGAGGGTCCCTGACCGCCTGGTCACCCTGATGGACCAGGGCGTCATTGAGGAGGTCCTGCGCCCCCTCATGGCCGGAAAGGAAGCGCAGATCTACCTCGTCGTCTCTGAGGGCGAGGTCCGGGTGGCGAAGGTCTACAAGGAAGCCACCCAGCGCAGCTTCAAGCACCGCGCCGAGTACACCGAGGGGCGAAAGGTCCGCAACACCAGGCGCCAGCGCGCCATGACCAAGCGCTCCAAGTACGGCAAGGAGCAGGCGGAGGAGGTGTGGCAGTCCGCAGAGGTCGACGCGATCTACCGCCTGCAAGCCGCGGGGGTGCGCGTCCCCTTCCCCTTCGACTTCGTCGACGGCGTGCTGCTGATGGAGCTGATCACCAGCCCCGAGGGCGAGCCCGCGCCTCGGCTGGTCGACCTGGCCTTCGACGAGGCAGAGGCCGAGTACCTCCACGGCTACCTGCTGGCCCAGGTCGCGAGGATGCTCAACGCCGGGGTGGTCCACGGCGATCTGTCCGACTTCAACGTGCTGATGAGCGGGGACGGGCCGGTGATCATCGACTTCCCTCAGGTGGTCGATCCGGCGAACAACCGCAACGCGATGGACCTGTTCATCCGCGACGTGGACAACCTCACCAGCTTCCTCGCCCGCTTCGCCCCCAGGCTCACCGGCCTGCAATTCGGGCTGGAGATGTGGGGGCTGTACGAGAAGAACATCCTCGACCCAGAGGCCTCGTTCACCGGCAAGGTCAGGCGCTCCCGCAGGGAGGCCAACACCGGGCTGATCCTCGATGAGATCGCCGCCGCCGAGCGCGACGCGGTGCGGCGGGGCCTCGCGGAGCCCACCGAGGAGGAGCCCACCCGACAGCGCGCCAGACAGGTGGTGCGGCGCGAGGTGCGCCTGCCCCAGGAGGCCGCCCACGCGCCAGAGGTGAGGTCGGCCCCCCAGAGGCCTCCTCAGGCAGGGGCGGGGCTGGACGCCCTGGACGATCTAGACGCCTTCCTGACCGTCGAGGAGCCGGAGCCCAAGGCCTCCAGGCGCAGGCGCAGGCGGCCCCAAGCGGGGCGGTAGGGTCCGCGGGCAGCCTCGGGGGCGCAGCGCTCCCGGCAGGGTTGGAGGCGCCCCCCGGCGGCCTGCCCCTCGCTCCCTGCGGCCCTGGCCGGTGTCACCGCGCCCAGGGCGGGGCCCTCCGGCCGGGGCGCCGCGAGAGGTCCTGCGCCGCGGTCAGGCGCCCCGCGCCGGCCTGTCGTCGCCCGGGCCATGATCATGGTCTGGCCCAAGGTCTGCTCACCGCGTGCCGTGCTGGCGGCGGGCGAGGGTGCTGCCAGCGCGCTGAGAACCCAACTACCGGCGGCCTTGTGTCCACCGCCGAGGGGGCTTCGCCCTCCTCCGTGCCCCCCGTTGGCCCGGGGACTGCGTCCCCCCCCCCCTGCTGGGGGCTTGCCGCCCCCTCTCCCCCTGCGGGAGCGGGCGCTGCCCCCGGGGCCGGAGGCCCCCCGCAGGACCCACCTGGGCGAAAGGCTCACCAGAGAGGCCCCGGCCCTGACCGCGCACGGGGACCGAGCGCTTGGGTCGGCCGGGCGATGCTGCGGTTGAACGGGACGGCGAACCGGCCACCCTCGCCCCTAGGGAACCTGCCACCCTCGCCCCTAGGGGGAAGTGGTCGCGGTCCGCAGTCTTCGGGGACGCTCACGCCGCCTGATCGGGGAGCTCCGGGCACGAGGGAAGCCGCCCGCCCCTCACGGCGCTGTCTCCCGGGCTCCGCCGGGACCGCCGGGCCAGCCGTCGAGGGCTCAAGGTGGCTCCGCAGCCCCCGAGCCGGCCCACGCGCTCGGCCCCAGGGCACAGGCCGCCTGTCCAACGAGGAACAAGGCCGACGCGCGTCCGTGTTGCTACCCTCGTCGCACACAAGAGCAGGCATGCTCCCAATGGACCAGCGGCCACACGCCAACCTGCCTGACCACTCGGCGCCCGTCTGGAGAATTGAGCCACTCGCAAGAACCCCCTCTGCGAACGGCAAGGGCGCCGGCGCTACGGGAGAACGCCGATTTTCGTCGCAACGTGCTACGGACGAACCAGCGTTTTGGGAGAGGCAGCGCAGCGGTGGGACCTATTACGAGGGGCTCAGAATTCGACGCGCATCGTCACCTGACAGTCTGATGGATGACGAAGCGCGCCCTGTGAGGCTGCCCGGCGGGTTGACCGGCGCCCCAGCCTCCTGGCGCCGCCACGGCGGGCCAGCTCACACCCCCGGTGGCCGCGCAGGCGGCGAGCGCGGCGAGGAGGACGCGGCGCGTCAACCCTCCGAGGGGCCCGCGCCAGCGCGACCCGATCCTGTAGGGTTGGAGGGGGTCTCAGCCCCTATGCCCCGCAGCATCGTGTCCCGCACCCGCTCCGGGTAGTCCGCCGGCATGGGGTAGCCCGCCAGCAGGGCGAAGCCCGCCACCAACGCCGAGCCTGTGAGCAGCATCATCACGTCCTCGTCCCGGACCTCCGGGCGCACCCTCCCCTCCCCCTTGCCCTGCGCGACCATCTCCAGCACCACCTGAGAGGAGCGCAGGTGGTGCGACATCAGGTCCACCGAGGGATCCCCCTGGAGGGGCCCGTGGTTGGCATAGGCGAGGAGCCGCGCCTCAGCGGGAAACTCGCGCACATAGGAGAGCTGAGCCTCCACGTAGGCGATGAGCTTGTCATCGAAGGTGGCCGCCCCGGACACCGCGGCCTCGATGCGCTCCGTGAAGCGCGCCGAGGCCCCCGCGATAGCCTCGAGGTAGAGGCACTCCTTGTTGCCAAAGTGGTAGTAGAGGGTGGGGTTGGTGACCCCCGCGGCCCGGGCCACGTCCCGCACCGAGGTGGAGCCAAAGCCCCGCGCCGCGAACAGGGCCAGCGCCGCGCTGAGCACCCGCTCGCGCGCGTCGTGGTCGCTCACAACGCCTCCTTGCCGTGCAACAGCCGCATCGACAGGCTCGCGAAGCGCTCCGCCCCCGCGTCGATCAGGGTGTAGACCACCGGCAGCACCAGCAGGGTCAGGACCATCGCCGCGCTCAGGCCCCCGATGATCGTGAGGCCCAGGGGCCCCATCGTCTCGGAGCCCTCACCCCGGTCCAGCGCCATAGGTACCATCGCGAAGATGGTGGTGAGGCTCGTGATCAGCACCGGCCGCAGGCGCGTCGCCGCCCCCTCCAGCGCCGCGTCTAGCCGGGACATGCCCCGCTGGCGGAGCTGGTTGATGTAGTCCACCAGCACGATCCCGTTGTTCACCACGATGCCCGCCAGCATGATCACCCCCAGGAAGGTGGGCACAGAGAGCGTGGTCTGGGTGAGGAGGAAGAGCCAGATCACCCCCACCAGCGCCAGCGGCATGGTGAACATGATGGTGAAGGGGTGCGAGAAGCTCTCGAACTGGCTGGCCATGACCATGTAGACCATCAGCACCGCCAGCACCAGGGCCAGGACCAGCTGCACAAAGGCGTCCACCATGTCCTCATACTGCCCGCCAAATTCCAGCGAGTAGCCCTGAGGGAGCTGCGCCTCGATGGGCGCCACCGCCTTCGAGACGTCCCCCATCACCGCCGAGAGGTCACGCCCCTCCAGGCTCCCGTAGATCGACACCACCCGGCTCTGGTCGATCCGCACGATGCGCACCGGACCGTCTCCATCCTCGATGGAGGCGATCTGTCCGAGCGGGATCACCTGCCCGGCGGGGGTGGGGATCAGCACCTGCTCCAGGTCCTCGGGGCTCTCGCGCCAGGACTTGGCGTACTGCACCCGGATGTCCAGCTCCTCGCCCCCAGAGCGGAAGCGGCTCGCGATGGTCCCCAGGGTGGCCGTGCTCAGGGAGCGGGCCACCTGCCCAACGGTGAGCCCGTAGCTGGCGGCCCGCTCGCGGTCGATCAGGATGTGCTTCTCGGGCTTCGCCTCGCGCAGCGAGGTGTCCACGTCCACCAGCCCGTCCACCTCGGCGAGCCGCTCCACCACCCGATCCGACCACTCCTGCAGCACGGCAAAATCCGGCCCGAGGATCTTCACCTCGATGTCGTGCGCCGAGCCGCCCATCCCGCCCATGCCCATATACTCGAACTGCATCCCCTCGATCTCGGGGATGTGCTCGCGCATCCGCGCCTTGAGCTGGTCGACCTGGTAGTACTGGCGGTCCTGGCTCTCCTTGAGGCGGGCGAACAGGATCGCCTGGTGAGACCCCGTGGGGTTGGTGTCTGAGAGGGCGGCGGTGACGTCATTCTCGTCGACGCCAACCTGCGTCCCCACCGTGAGCACGTCGTCGAACTGAGCGAACACCGACTCGATCTGCGCCGCCACCTCCTCGGTGCGCTCCATGGGCGTGCCCACCGGGAACGAAAGCTTGGCCGAGATGATCGGCGAGTTGTCCGCGGGCATGAATTCCGCGTTGACGAGCGGGGTCAGCAGGAGCGAGAGCAAGGTGAAGGCCCCCACCCCCGCCAGGGTGAGCGCCCTGTGACGCAGGGCCCAGCCCAGCACCCGCTTGTAGCGCTCCCGGAAGCCGCTGAAGCGCCGGCCCTCCTGCAGCACCGCCCCCTCGTCCGCGGAAGAGAAGAAGACCGAGGCCAGCATCGGGACGATGGTGAGGGCCACGAAGAGGGAGGCGAAGAGGGACGCCGCCACCGTAATCGCCAGCCCCGACGCGAGCTGCCCCGCGAGCCCCTGCGAGAAGAGGATCGGGAGGAAGACCACCATCGTCGTGAAGGTCGAGGCGGTGATCGCCATCCCCACCTCGCTCGCGCCGACCTTGGCTGCCTCTCTCCGGGTCTTGCCCATCTCCAGGTGCCGGTAGATGCTCTCGATGACCACCACCGCGTTGTCCACCAGCATCCCGATCCCGAGCACCAGCCCGCCCATGGTCATCATGTTCAGGCTCTCGTCGAGCACGTAGAGCGGGATGAAGGTGAGCAGGAGCGAGAGGGGGATCACCACCGCGATGGTCAGGGTGGGCCGCACCGCGCGGAGGAACAGGTACATGACCAGCACCGCGAGGCCCGCGCCCACCAGCCCGCTCTCGACCACCGAGGTGGCCAGCATCTCGATGGCGCGCCCCGAGTCAAAGAGCATCCCGAACTGGACGCTCTCGGGCAGCACCTCCCTGAGCTCCTCCAGCTTGGAGGTGTACGCCCTGCGGACCTGCAGCGGGTTCGCGCCGGACTCCTTCATGATCATCATCATCAGCGCGTCGCCGCCCCCAGCGTGCACGGCGCTGCGCACTTCCTTGGTGGTGCGCACCACCTCTGCCAGGCTGCTGAGGCGGATCGGGGTCATGGTCCTTGGCGACAGCCCCACCGCGATCTTCCCGATGTCATCCATCTCCTGGAACAGCCCCACCGTGCGCAGCAGCACCTCCTCGCGCCGCACCACCTGCCGCCCGGCGGGGAGGTTGAGGTTCTGGGCCCCCAGGGCCATCGCCACCTGGTCCAGGCTCACCCCCGAGCCCGAGAGGGCGGCGCGGTCCACGTTGACGTGGATCTCCTCCACCCTGCCGCCCATGAAATTGGCCTGCGCCACGCCCTCCAGGCGCTCCAGCCGCCCCTGCACCGTGTCCGTCATCAGCCGGCGCAGGGCGATGGGGTCGTCCATCCCCGAGACCATCATGATGGCCTGAGGCAGCGAGCCCAGGTTCAGCTTGGTGACGATCGGGGCCTCCACGTCGTCCGGCATGAACGGCTCGAGCATCGCCACCGACTCGCGGATGTCCGCCGCGGCCCCGTCCAGGTCGGTGCCCCACTCGAACTCCACCGTGATAAAGGCGGCGTCCTCGATCGAGGTGGACTGGAGCCGTGTGGCCCCGTTGACCGCGGCCAGAGCGCCCTCGTAGGGCCTGGCCACGATCGCCTCCACCTCCTCCGAGGGGGCGCCGGGGTACCGCACCATCACCGAGAGGGTAGGGAAGTCCACGTCTGGGAGCATGTCGATGCCCAGGCGGGTGAGCGAGATCACCCCGACGATGATCGCGATCATCATCAGCATGGTGATCGAGACGGGGCGCTCTACCGAGAAGCCAGTGAGGTTCAAGGCACCACCTCCACCGCGGCCCCGTCGAGCAGGCCGAAGTGGCCGCGCACCGCCACCTCCGCCCCAGGGGCCAGGTCGCCGATCACCTCGATGCCCTGATCGCCGTAGAGCCCCACCTGCACCGGGACCCTGGTGGCCACCCCGTCGGAGACGGTGACGACGTAGAGCGCGTCCTCCCCCAGGATCGCCGCCTCTGGAACCACCAGCGCCCCTGGGCGCCCCTCCAGCACCAGCCCCACCCGCGCGTGCGTTCCCGCCAGCAGGGCGTGGTCCGGGTTGTCGGCCACCACCCTCACCGGGAAGGTGCGGCTCGCCGGATCGGCCGAGACCCCCACGGTGGCCACCCGCGCCAGCAGCCCCTCAGGGGGCAGGCGGTCCGCCACCGCGTCCACCATCACCCTGGCCTCACCGCCGACCCCCAGGCGCACCACGTCCCGCTCGGTCACCTGCAGGTCCACCTTCACCGTGTCCAGGTCCACCACCGTCACCAGCCCTGGCGCGTAGGGAGACACCGCCATCGGCGAGAACCAGGCCCCCTCCTCCGCCGCGATCTGCCCGATGCGCCCGTCAAAAGGCGCGCGGAGCACCGCGCTGTCGCGCTGGTGCCTGGCCAGGCCGAGCCCCGCCGCCGCCTGCTGCGCCTGGAGCAGGGCCACCTCGTGCCCGGACTCCGCCTGCTCGAACTGCTGCGGGGTGAGCGAGCCGCTCTCCCTCAGGGCGCGCGCGCGCCCCAGGGCCGTCTCTGCGGTCTCCACACCGAGCTGCGCCAGCTTCACCGCCGCGTCGGCCTGGCTCACCTGGAGCGAGAGCAGCTCCACGTCCAGGCGCGCCACCACGTCCCCCTTGTGGACCGCCTCGCCCACCTGAAACGGGAGCGCGACGATCTTGCCAGACACCTCGGGGAGCAGGGCCACGGACCGGCCGGCCTCCACCGTCCCGGTGAGCTTGAGGGTGCGGCTGAGGTCTAGCTGCTCGACCGGCACGGTGTGGACGTACACCCTGATCTCCTCGTCGGAGGCGCCCCCCAGGAGGCCACCACAACCGGACAGGATCAGCGCGAAGAGGAGCGGGAGGCGGGTCATGGGGTCCCCTTGGGGTCGATGCCGACGGCCTTGCGTAGGGCGGCGTGGGCCAGGTGAAGCTGTGTCTCTGCCTGAAGCACCGAGAGTTGGGCGCCGCTGAAGGCGGCCTGGGCCTGGAGGAGCTGGGTGTTGTTGGCCATCCCCTGCTCGAAGCGCTCCCGCTCCAGGCGGTGGGCCTCCTCGGCCGCCACCGCGCCGTCACGGGCCACGCCGAGCTCGGCAACGGCCTCGTCGTAGGAGCTGAGGGCGCTCAGCACCTCCACCTCCAGCATCTCGGAGAACAGGTCCCGCTGCGCCGCGAGCTGCCTCGCGCTGGCCCTGGTGGTGGCCGCCTGGGTCAGCGCCGCCCCCCGGTCCCACAGGCTCCAGCTCGCCGCGAGGGTGATGTTGCCGCTGCGATACCACTCGGCCTCGTTGCTGTAGTTGGGGTTCTTCCCCTGCAGGTTGGCCACCAGGGCCAGCGCCGGCATCCACGAGCCCCACGCCGCCCGCTCGTAGTGGTGGAGCGCCGACAGGTTCAGGTCCATCGCCGCCAGATCGGGGCGGTCCGCCAGCGCCGCAGGGTGGAGCGCCTCGCGGGGGAGGGGCAGCGGCGCCACCTCCTCCTCGTAGTCCAGCTCCAGCGGCTCGTCCTGTGACATCCCCAGGTAGACCTTGAAGATCCGTTCCGCGAGCTGAGCGCCGTGCGCCGTGCGCATCGCCTGGAGGCGGGACTCGCTCGCGCGCGCCTGCGCCGCCAGCAGGTCGGCCCTGGAGCCCATCCCCACCTCGACCATCGCGCTCAGGTCGGCCACGTAGGCCTCCACCGTCTCCAGGGTGCCCCTGGTGACCTCCTCCGCGCGCCGGGCCAGGACCAGCTGGTAGAAGCCCTGCTCCACGTCATAGGCTGCCTGCTGCCTGGCGAGCCGCACCTGCTCCTCGCTGGCCTCGTGGAGCCTGCGCTGGGCCTGGTAGGCGCTGTGGACCGCTCCGCCCGCGAAGAGCAGCTGCTCCGCCTGGAGCTGCACCGAGTAGTTGTCGGCGAGCCCCATAGGGATGGCCGCTGCCTCGGTACCGGAGGTGTCCGGGGCCATCCAGCTCATCAGCAGGTAGCAGAAGTCCTGCGCCATCTCCGCCGTCCACCCCTCGGGGAGGGTGGCGGGGTCGATCTCAGCGCAGGTGTCCGTCCCCCCTCCGCCGCTCAGGGCGCTCATGTCGAAGGACACGTAGGGCACGGGATCGATGTAGGTGTAGCTGGCGGTGGCGCTGAGCTTGGGGAAGAACTGGAGGAAGGCCTGGCGCAGCTCGGCGCGGGACTTGGCCTCCCCTGCCTGCGCGGCCTCCACCGAGTGCGAGCGCGCCAGCGCGAGAGAGACCGCCTCCTCCACGTCGAGGGTGCGGGCGTGCGCCGACCCACCTCCAAGGAACAGCCAAGCGAGCGGGGAGAGGATCATGAGCGCTCCGGTTCACTTAGCGAGCGTTAGCCCAGCAGGGCGCCCGCGACAAGGAACCGGGGGCCGATCGCGGCTCAGCCCCTGCTGCGCTCGAGGAGCGACATCATCAGCAGGGACAGCACCGCCCGCTTCTCCTCGCGCTCCGAGAGGGGCACCACCTGCTCCACCTCGAACTTACCTTCGAAGAACGCTGGTTTCTTGACGAGCTTCATCACCACCTCGTCGCCGCGCTTCACCAGGTAGGTCGGGTTGATGAGCATCACCAGGACGAAGCCGAGGAGGGGGACTTCACCCGCCAGCCGGTCGAGCATCCGCTTCATCACCGACTCCTCGGAGATGAGCAGCACCTGGGCCCCGTCCTCGTCGAAGACCTCGTAGGTGGCCCGGAAGATCGACCTCATCCCCTGGCGCTTCACCGCACCCAGCGCCTCGCCGCTCGCGTCGGCGATCTGGTACTTGGCCGAGAAGTCGAGGATGCGGTCTGCGCCGATGGTGTAGCGCAGGTCCGCACGGCTCTTGTCCTTGAAGACCTGCACCGCCTCCTTGAGCTTGAACAGCTTCTGCTTCACATAGAACACGTCCTCGCCCGCGGCGTCGCGGAGGAAAATCTGGGGTGCGAGGCCGAGGATCTTGAAATTCAATCGTAGGGGGTAGTTCACGCTGCGCTCCTGTTTGGGCGACGATAGCACGGGCGCTCCCCTGCGGGAGACGAAATGCCAAGGGACAGGCCGCGGACCGGCGCGTTAGCGGAGCTCTTCCTTGGAGCGCGCATGAACCCCGTCCCACTCGGCCGATCCGGCCTCAAGCTCAGCCCCCTCTCGCTGGGGACGATGACCTTCGGCACCACGACCCCCCTCGACGAGGCCCGGAAGATCGCGGCGCTGGCCCTGGAGCGGGGCGCCTTCTCGTGGGACACCGCCGACATGTACGGCGCTGGGGCGAGCGAGGAGGTGGTCGGGGAGCTGCTGCGCGGGCGACGCGATCAGGTGGTGCTCGCCACCAAGGTCTTCGCCCCGATGGGCCCAGGGCCCAACGACCGCGGCCTGTCGGCCAGGCACATCCTCGCGGCGTGCGACGCGTCGCTGCGGCGCCTCGGCACCGACTACCTGGACCTCTACTACCTCCACGTGCCCGATGACACCGTGCCCCTTGAGGAGAGCCTCCGCGCCCTGGAGGACCTGGTGCGATCGGGCAGGGTCCGCTACCTCGCCGCCTCCAACTACCGGGCCTGGGAGCTGCTCGACATGGTGCGCCTGGCTCAGGCGCGCGGCTGGCAGCCGATCAGCGCAGTGCAGCCCCTCTACAACCTGGTCAACCGCGACATAGAGGTCGAGCTGCTGCCGATGTGCGCCCGCGAGGGCTTGGGGGTGATCGCCTACAGCCCCCTCGCCAGGGGGGTGCTCACCGGGAAATACCGCTGGGAGGGGTCCCCCGACGCCGACACCAGGCTCGCTCGCCAGGACAAGCGCTTTCTCCAGGCGGAGTGGCGCGCGGAGTCGGTGGAGGTGGCCGCCGCGCTGGTGGGGCTGGCCCGAACGCGGGGCGTCACCGCCGGGCAGCTCGCGACCCGCTGGGCGATGGTCAACCCGCTGGTCTCCAGCGTGCTGATCGGGCCCCGCACCGAGGAGCAGGCCCGCGAGGCCCTCGACGCGGCGCTGCTCCCGTGGGACGGAGCGCTAGAGGCAGCCTGCGACGCCCTGGTGCCCCCAGGCACCCACACCGGCCGCGCCTTCTTCGACAGCCAGTACCCCGTCACAGGGCGCCCCAGGTCTCCCTCGGCGGAGCGCTAGGGTCACAGGCGGTCTAGGGGTGCGCCGCGGCCGACCACCGATCACCTCTCGAGATCGCCCCCTTCACGCTGGAGCACCAGCAGGGCCCGTGCCCCGCGCACGGCGGTCAGGAGCTTCTCCAGGCCGCGCCTCAGGATCAGCCCTCCGGCCTCCCCTGGAACGTCTGGACGCCCCCGAGGCTGGCGACAGGCATCATCGCGTCTAGCCGCTTCGGAGCGCGACGTAGCTTCGCCTTTGGGACCAATGGCCGGAGGAGGACGCGGACCTCCCTCTGGGAGAACACGACCTACGCGGGGAGACCGTGATCCTCGCAGGACAGCGTCCTCAGCCGCACTCGCCGCCAGGCCTGAGGCATCCGCAGCGCCGCGGTGTTCAGCCAGGACCGCAGGCCGCGTCCCTGCCCCCTCGCCAGGGCACACCCGCCCCCTGCGTCACCATCGTTGCGTCCCTGGTAAAGAGTCCCAGCGCTGCCCTGCCTCGCCCAAAACGCCGGTTTGTCCCCAGCACGTCGCGACGGAAATCGGCGCTCTCTCGTAGCGCCGCCAGCCCTGCCACGCGCAGAGTGGGCCCCTCCGAGCGGCTCATCGCCGCAGTGTCCAGCCAGTCTGAGAGCAGGGGGTTGAGGAGGTCAGGCACTGGTCAATCAGCCGGACAGTCTCACAGGAAGCGCTACATCATTCCACAGGAACCATCAGATGAAGTTGCTCGTCGAATCTTCCAACCTGTAAACGGGCGCCGAGTCGCTAGGCATATCGGCGTGTGGCCGCCGTTCCCTAGGGAGGAAGCGTACTTTTGTACGCGACGAGCGTAGGAACAAGGAC
>JAFGVK010000112.1 GCA_016938035.1 Deltaproteobacteria bacterium
GTCCTTGTTCCTACGCTCGTCGCGTACAAAAGTACGCTTCCTCCCTAGGGAACGGCGGCCACACGCCGATATGCCTAGCGACTCGGCACCCGTTTACAGTCTGGAAGATTCGACGAGCAACTTCATCAGATGCTTCCTGTGGAAGGATGAAGGGCTTCTTGTGACACTGTCCGACTGATTGACCAGTGCGCCACCTGAGCAAGGGCAGCCTCAGGGTACATGTCCGAAGACCACCCTGGCAGCAGCCTGAGCCCCAGGTGACCTCCTCCGCGCATCTCCTCAGGATCGGCCCTGGGGCTGGCGGTGACGCCCGCTGTCCGCCGCGTCGTCCGGTGCCCGCTGCTGCGCGGGTCCCGCCGCGCTGAGAGAGATCCCCCCCCCGTCGGCGCCCTCCCCGGCGGTGGCGGTGACCGTATCCGGCCCTCCCGACGGCCCACAGGGCCGGGCGAGACGTGAGGCAGGCCGCCCCGCAGCCGCCCCGCGCGAGCCGAGCGCTCCGTCAGTCCGCCCAGGCCCTGAACCCCTCAGGGTCCCGCGCCACCGCCTGCAGCAGCTCGGCGGGCACCAGCCCCGCCCGCAGCTTGACGTTGATCGGGTCCATCCCCAGCCGCTCGGCGAGGCGCTCCAGGGCGCCCACCGACAGGCGCTTCTCGCCCGACTCCACCCGCGCCAGGTGCGAGGGCGACACCCCAAGGTGCTCGGCTAGCTCGGCCTGAGAGAGGCTGCGGGCCTGCCGCTGCTGCTTGAGCCAGGCGCCGAACGAGAAGGACGCGTCCTCGTCGGCCTCCGGCGGCTCGAAGCTGGTGGGGCCCTCCTGGCCCGCCGACCAGGTGATCTCGGCGTAGGCGTTGTGCTTGTGGATCGACTCCTCGTTCTCCACCGAGACGTGCAGCCAGGTGACGCCGGGCAGCTCGCGGGTGACGAGCACCACCTCACGCACCAGATCCTCGACGAAGCGGGGGTTGTCGTAGGCGTGCTCGGTGACCCATTTCTCGTCCGGGCGCTTGAGGAGCGCCCAGAGGGGGGAGGACGCCCTCCCCTCCACCGCCTCGATGATGTCCTCGAACCAGACGAATTCCTTCGACCGTAGCTGGACGATCACCGTGCCGCGCTGGTTGTGGGCTCCCCGGTCGGAGATCGACTTGGAGCAGGGACAGAGGGTCTTCACCGGCACCGCGACCTCTACGATGAAATCGACCTCGTCGTGGCGCTTGGTGGCGTGGAAGGCGCAGCCGTACTCCATCAGCGACTCAGCTCTAGAGACCGGGGCGCGCTTGGCGATGAAGTAGGGGAAGGACAGGTCCATGTGGACCTCGTCCGCCTGGAGCCGCCGCTGCATCTGGGCGAGGATCGCCGGGATGTTGCGGATGGTCATCTCGCCGCGCACCGCGTTCAGGATCTCCACGAAGCGGCTCATGTGGGTGCCCTTGAATTGGCGCGGCAGGCTCACCGTCATCGCCACCTGGGCGACGGTGTGCTGCCACTCCTGGGCCCTGTCGAGCACCTTGATGGGGTACGAGAGGCGGGTGATGCCCACCCTGTCGATGTCCAGGGCGCGGGTGTCTACTTTGGCGGCGCAGTCGGGGAGGTTGCTCATGGGATGCCTATCAGCTTGTGGGTCTGGAGAGAGAGGCGCCACGCGGGGTGGGCCATGCACCACTGCACCGCTCGCGTCGTGTTTTCAGTGAGGTCCGGCCCGTCCATCGGCTGGACCCACAGGTGGGTGAAGCGCACCGCAGGCAGGTGGTCGGGGAGCAGGGCAGCCTGCGGGTAGACCAGCTTGAGCTCGTCGCCCTCGAGCAGGCGCAGCGGCGCGCCGGCCTTGGGGCTGACGCAGATCCAGTCGAGGCCCGGGGGGGGGAGGCGGGTGCCGTTGGTCTCCACCCCCACCTCGAGGCCGGCCCTGTGGCAGGCGTCCACCAGCGCGGCGTCGAGCTGGAGCAGCGGCTCACCGCCGGTGAAGATCACGTAGGGCGTCCCCCCGTCGCCGGTCCACGCGGCGGCGATGGCCTCGGAGAGCTGGGTGGCGTCGCCAAATTCGCCCCCTCCCTCTCCGTCGGTGCCGACGAAGTCGGTGTCGCAGAAGGTGCAGACCGCCGCGGCGCGGTCCTCTGCGCGGCCAGACCACAGGTTGCAGCCCGAGAAGCGGCAGAACACCGCGGCCCGGCCGGCCTGGGCGCCCTCTCCCTGGAGGGTGAGGAACAGCTCTTTGACCCTGTAGCCCATGCGAGGTCTCCAGCTTGGAGGCGCCACCTAGCACGACTGGTCTGACAGGACAATGTTCACTTGCCCCGTCAGGTGGGCGAGGGTACAGGGGCGACCCCAAGGAGGTCCCCATGGTGAGCTGTACCCGTCGCATCGAGTGGGACGCGATGCACCGCATTCCCCGGCACGAGAGCAAGTGCCGCGCCTACCACGGCCACCGCTACGCGGCCGAGATCACCTGCCACACCGAGGAGCTGGACGACCGCGGGCGCGTCATCGACTTTGGGGTGGTGAAGGAGCTGGTCGGCGGCTGGGTGGACCGGGAGTGGGACCACACCGCGATCCTGATGCGGGGCGACCCGGAGCCCGCGATCCAGGCCATCGCCGAGGCGAACGAGCGCCTGGGCCGCCCGGTCTACTGGCTGGACGCCCCCCCCAGCGCTGAGAACATCGTGGCGGAGCTGGCGAGGGTGGCGAACGAGCTGCTCGAGGGCACAGGGGTCGAGGTGGTGGAGATCCGCCTCTGGGAGACCCCCAACGGCTCCGCGACCTGGCGGAAGGAGAGCTAGGAGGGCTCAGGGCAGGGCGATGCCCGAGCACACCCAGCGCCGGTCCATCACCGGGCCGGGGCCCACGCAGCTCAGGTCGTCTAGCCCCTCGAACCACTCCTCGTCGCCGCCGAGGTGATCCTCGATCCTCGCGACCGCCCGGAGGTGGCGGACCGGCCCCGCGCGAAACCACCCGCTCAGCGCGGCTTCGAAGCGCTCCCGCGCCCCTGCCTCGGTGAGGTTCCCGAAGCAGGGGGCCATGCCACCGTAGTCGGCGTTGGACAGGGCAGCCTTGGCGGCGGCGGGGGTGGCGACCACCTCCAGCGCGAAGGTGTACCGGGCCACAGTCCACTCGCCCTGGGTGGGGAGGCGCTCGCCTGCGCAGGCGTCGAAGCCCGGATCGGCTGGGATCACCCGCTTCGCAGAGGGATCGGCGCCGAACATACGGGTCATGCCGGTCTCGTGGTGCCAGAGCCAGGCGTCGCGGTGCCCGGTGATCACCGCCTCGCTCTGGGGGTCCACGCACACGACCCGGCGCAGGCGCTCCTCGTGGCGCTTGAGCTTGGCCACGCAGGCGGCGTCCGAGGCGCTGAGCGAACGGCCCTCGCCAGCGGGGTGGTACCAGCCGCCGTCGGCCGCGTACAGCGCGGTGAGCTCCGGCGACGAGAAGGTGCGCCCCGCCTGCGCGAAGGGCGCGTTGCGGAGCACCCTCGCCACGATCGGA
>JAFGVK010000016.1 GCA_016938035.1 Deltaproteobacteria bacterium
CATGAGGTGGAGGTCCAGGTCGGTGAGGGCGCTCCCTTCGTCCTGATCGGTGTCGTACCACCACAGGGTGCCGTCGATGGCGTCGAAGGCCGAGAGGATGGGCCGACCGAGGTTGATGGAGACGGCGGTGCCGCTCGTTGACATACAGAGCTCGTGCGAGGTTCGGCGATACGTCGGCTCGCTCATGCGGAGCTGCAGGAGACCGGCGCCGAGCTCGTGGTCGAAGCCGGTCTCGAGTCGGGTTCCGTCCCCGGCGTTGCGATCGCCCATGTGGAGCAGGTGAGTTGCCAACGGGCGCGGATCCTCTCGTGTGACCTGAGGATCCCGCGTTGATGGGGGTTTTCGTGCCAGACCGGGGGGTGCAGGCTGCCTCCTGCGGGTACGTAGCTCTTGTTACAGCAACTACGACAGGATCAGGAGGCAGCCTACCCTGTCCACGTACCCCGATGAGTCCTTCTCTTCCAGCCGCTCCTACTTCGATGGCCTCGTGGGCAAGCTCGCCGGCAGAGCGTCTGCCGAGCTCAGTCATGGCGACGTCGAGCGCCTCGTCGAGAGGGACGGCAGGGAGCTGCTTCGGCTTCTCATGCAGGACCACGTGGACCTCCGGGCGATCAAGGAGGAGGCGACCATCGAGCCAACACGAGGTGCGGACGGCGTCCAGCGGACCGAGCTAGAGAAGATTCCGAATCGAGCGACAACTATGTTGGCATTCATCGGTGGAGTCGACGTGGATGCCTACCTGGCCTGGGTCTTCGACCGCCGCGGCTCCCACAAGGCAACATTCGGGATGAGCGCCGCAGAGCTCACGCCCATGGCCTACCGGGACCGCCGGCTTCGAGAGAGGGTGGCCGCGTAGACGCTCCCGAGGGGCGGTAGTCGCGAAGTTGGGGACGCGCCTCCGGCGCTTGATGATCGGTCACCTCGCGGCGTTCCCACAGCGCCCCGGCGCGTGGCTCCGCGAGAGCTGCATATCCTCGGGCGGCACCTTCAGGACCAGTTGACACCTCGCCCCTCCAGCGGGCACTGTAGCGTCAGTCACGCCTCGTGACCCACACGCCCCGGAGGGAGAGATGACCTGGCCGCTGCTACTTGCCCATATTGCCCTTGCTACCCCCCCCCTCGTCGAGTCCACCCCGCGTGGGAGCTGGGCTGAAGACTACCAGGGGAACCTCCTCCCCGGCCGCGAGCTCCGCGAGCTGGACCTGCCCAAGCGGATGACGATCACCCCTTACTGGACGCTGTGCGCCGACACCTCGATGCTTGAGGTCGCCCAGCAGCTGGCCGACTCGAATCTGCTGGGAGCCGCTGCGAGCAGTCCCTACGACGCGCTTGACGGACTGGATGACTTCCCCGCCGTCTCGGTGGTCGACATGAACACCGGTGGCCCCCCGCCCGCCGCCTGCGATGTGCTGTCGAAGAACTACGTCATCTACCTCCGGGATTGGAGTGGGCTGGCCCCGATCTCGTGGCCCGAACCACCGGCAGTCGGTGCCCTGCGCCAGGCATTTCCCGACCTCGTCGACTGGCAGCCCCGCCTCAACGCCGATCCACAGTCCTTCATGATCAGCTATGACGCCGTCCACCGAAGGATCCTCATCCTCGGGGGCTCCTCGCTCGGCGCTGAATACGGCCTGATCAGCTTCCTCCGGGACTCCGAGAGCATCCCCTATGGGGACGACACCATCGTACAGTGGTTCGCGCGTTCTGTGCTGGACTATCCAGAGATCATGCTGCGGATCTCCAGCTCGAGGGACATGAACCTGCCCTGGGAGACCAACATTGTGCCCTGGATGAGCTCGGTGGTCTGGAACCGCTTCTCCCACGTCAACAACGAGACCCAGATCTTCGCCAGCCGTGCCCAGGAGCCAGAGGGTTACAAGCTCGAGCTGGACAAGATGGCCGAGTTTCTTGGAACACGCGGTGTCAGGCTGATCCCGAAGCTGCTGACCGGCCAGACCAGCATGAAGGATCCGGGGCCCCTCCTGGATCCTGCGCTTCCTGAGCAGCCTGCACCTCCCGGCCTGCCTCTGGACCCCGAGCTCTACCCCGCCCCAGTGATCCCAGCCTACTCGGATGAGTTCCTCCTGGGCCACTCCGAGCCCGACCTTAGCGGCACCTACAAGGACGCCTCGGGCGAGTCCATCACCGAGGGCATCCACCTCACGGAGGGAATGCGGGTGCCCGTCTCACCCAAGGTCGTGAGCGAGGACGCCCCCGGCGAGTTCTTCCCCGCAGACGAGTTGGTGCCCATTCCCCGGGAGCGCCTGCACTTCGCGCGGACCAAGCAGTGCGTGTTCTACGAGGAGTTCGACGATGTGCTCGACATCCTCAACGACCCCAACGCCGACGAAGAGGCACGAGCCGAAGCCATCGCGCTGCACCACACCACCTATTACGAGCACTGGGATGAGGGGTTGGGAAATGGGGTGCTCCCCGACTGCCGGGACAGCCTCTCGGAAGACGACCACGGCCTCATCACGCTGTGCAATTACGACGGCTGCCCGAGCTGGCTCACCGACAGCAGCCCGCTGCCCCTGCGGCGCCCCGGCCTGATCCTCTACCTCGACGCACAGCAAGACGACAATGACGACTACAGGGACTACCGGTCGCCCACAGGAAGCGTCACCGAGGACTACTACATTCCGAAGTCCGGGCACCAGATGCCCTACAGCACCAATCCCTACGACTTCGAGGCGGGCCACGTCTACGCCCTGGCCATCCACTACCGGCAGCCGCAGTACCTCCAGGACGCGGAACTTGAGGCACCACGGGCCGCGAACCTCGCGCAGCTGGCAGCCGATGTCGAGGAGAGAAGGCCACTGGAAGACCGCTACAATCAAGACCCGGCATCCCTCGACGACGAGGAGCTGGCGGAGTATCTCCGCCTGACCAGACTGATCGAGACAGGAGAGCGCACCGAGACAGACTTCGAGCGCCGGGTAGGCCAGCTCCGCGCGAACGCGGCCCGAGTGGACTACGTGGCCGGCACCGACGATCACGGCATCCCCCGCTCGAGCGGTGCCGCCTTCCTCCCCTCCACCGGCGAGGACCTCGAGTGGGCGACCTATGTGTTCAAGGTCTCGGAGGTCCAGGCGCTGGAAGAGGCGAGGTCTTCCATCCGCAACCACTACCTGCGCATCGTGAGTGGCGCCGCGCTGGAGGAGGCCCTCGAGATCGACTCCCTCGAAGTCTTTGAGCTCGGCGCGACCGTGGCCTACCCCCGGCTGCCCCAGCTCTCCAGCGGACTCGCGCCCTGTGCCGGCCTGATCCCCGAGGGGAGCACCGCGGGCAGCCCGACCTGCACCATGCAGGTCCACGACGCGGAGGCCCACTACCCCGAGGTTCTGGTCGCCGACGCGGGCCTGATCGGCACCAATGTCCCCACCTCCCGACTCTCCCTCCCCGAGGTGGACCTGCCCTACGGGGGCGACCTCGCCGACGGCTACTACCACACCGTGCTCACCCCAGGGCTCTGGCCCCAGGAGGCCATCACCCAGCCCGACCCGCACGACATCGACGAGGACGGCACGTATGATGAGTACGTCATGACCGAGCCCGACGGCCCGCCTGAGCTCTACCTGGGCCAGGACATCGAGCGTGACGGCTACTGGGCACCCTATGTGCTCACCGAGGACAACCACTTCTCCGACGGCTTCCTCGGCGGCCAGCTCGAGCAGCTCCACGGGCTCCTCAGCGACTACCCCGACTTCCTTGACCCCAACTACGTCGACAATGCCCAGGCCTACACCGAGTCCAAAGGCTTCAACCGCTCACAGGGCAACGGCGACGTCCGGCTCTCCAACATGGATCGCCTCACCCAGCTCCACTGCCGCCTCGGTCAGGAGCTCGCCATCATGGGCTATGACGACGGCGTGGCCACTGGGGGGTATACCCCCGGCAGCGCGACCGGCTACCACACCGGCTGGCAGCTCTGCCCCTCCACCTTCGGCGCCACGGTGCTCTACTACGGCGACATGTTCACCCCGGACCACAACGGGAGACAGGCCTACACTGCCCCCCACAGCGCCGGCGTACCCTGGTTCTCCGGAGAGGCCGATCCCTTCGAGATGCCCGACTTCGACACCCACTACTACTTCAGCGGCGCGGTCCCAGGCTTCACCCCCTGGTGGTACCGCGATGACCCGGAGTTCCTCACCGAGCTGCATCAAACCTTCGCCCTGCACAACTTCCCAACCATCACCTGGATCGGTGACTATGCGTCCCAAGGTGATTTCGACCAGGGACGCGGCTCGCTGCAGGTGGGCCCCCGCTACATCGCGGGACACCCGAACGAGAGCCTCGGTGCGGGTCTCTACACCAACAAGGTCTTCTCCGCCGATAGCAACAGCCAGATGACTCCAGCCGAGCAGCGGGTCGCGGAGCAGGTCGCCGCTGACTGCATGTGGAACCCCCGCTGGAGCCAGCTGAAGCTCTATGAGATGAAACGCTCGGATTTCGTCTACGATGTCAACGTGACCTTCGGCTCCTACGACCAGTACGGAACAGGAAACGGTCTCTACTACGGTATCTCTGGAAAGGTCGGCTCACAGGAGTCCGTTCAGCTCGGGACCCTTGCTCAAGCTGTACTGGAATCCGTGACCTTGCCAGACCGGGACGTCACCGGTGAGCGAGAGGTCCTTGTCCGACTCTTCGTGCGCGCTGACCCCAACAAGACCGCTCCGAACAGCACCCTTAAACTTAGGGTGAACGGAGAGCTGTGGAGCATCGACGTGGACTGGAACACCTTCGAGCCCGTCAAGCGAGTATTCACGGTAGACGCCGATGTGGACAAGCTACGAATCACTCTCGCAAATCCTGTCAAGGACCCGGTGCTGGTCGACGCACTGACGGTCTACGAAGCCCTGCCCACTCTCGGTACCATCACGGAAGACGGGCGCACCCGCCCTGCCTTCCCCCGCGACATCGACGAGCAGGCTCTGGGCTGGCTCTACTGCGACGACAGCGACCTGCTCCCCGGAGGGACGCCATGATGTCCCCCCTCCTCCTCATCCTCCTGGCCCTCACCGCCTGCCCCTCCAAAGACGACCGCGGCGAGCGCCTCTGCGACGGCCTCGACGACGACGGCGACGGCCTCGTCGACGAGGGCCTCGGCCGCATCGAGCGCACGCTCTACCCCGACGGAGATGGCGACGGCTTCGGCCGCACCGAGGCAGCCGTGGTCCACACCTGCTTCCTCATCGGACATGCGACCGAGGGGGGCGACTGCGACGACGACGACCCGGACGTCCACCCAGGCGCTGAGGAGGCCTGCGACGACGTCGACAGCGACTGCGACGGCGCCGACACCCCCGACGAGCCCATCACCCTCTACGCCACCGACGCGGACGGAGACGGCTACGGAGACGACGACTCCGCCTTCCTCCACAGCTGCCACCTCCCCGGCGCCCTCATCCAGGGAGGCGACTGTGACGACGACGACCCGGGCATTCACCCGGGCGCCACCGACAGGTGTGACCTCGTCGATGATGACTGCGACGGTGAGATCGACGAAGACGCGATTGTCACCGGTGACTTCACCCTGTGGCCAGACGACGACGCGGACGGCTATGGCAGAGACGAGACCCCCATCCAACACAGCTGCCGGCCCCATGGCTATGCCACACGGTCCGGAGACTGCGACGACAGCCAGTCCGAGACCTGGCCCGACGCCCCGGAGCAGTGTGATCGGGCCGACAACGACTGCGACGGACTGGTCGACGAGGACCTCCTCGGCGAGCCGCTCACCGCCTACCCCGACGACGACGGAGACGGCTACGGACGCACCCAAGACGCCACCACCTACGGCTGCGCGCTGGTCGACCACTCAGACGTGGGTGGTGACTGCGACGACAGTCGGCGCGACATCCGCCCCGGCGCCGTCGAGTACTGCGACGGTCTCGACAGAGACTGCAACGGCATCGTCGACGACGTCACCCGCTACCTCGACCTCGATCAGGACGGCTGGGGCGACGACGCGGTCACCGCCCACGACTGCGACCTCTGGCCCACCCTGTGGCTCTCACGCGGCGGCGACTGCGACCCCCTCGACCCCTTCACCCACCCCGGCGCCCCCGAGCTCTGCGACGGGGTCGACCGCGACTGCGACGGACTGCGCTGGGAGGGCTCCCTGGCCGCCGGCTCCTGGTGGTTCCCCGACACTGACGGCGACGGCTACGGCGACGGCCACGCCGACGCGGTCTTCGCCTGCGGGCCCCCCGACGGTGCCGGTGCCACCCTGCCCCTCGACTGCGACGACAGCACCCCGGGCCGGGGCAGCGGTCTCGCGGTGATCGACGACCACTGCGACGACGGGTGGAACCTCCGCGTGTACCACCGCTTCGACCGCCTCGACTGCCCCTTCGCAAGCGACGACGTCTCGGGGGATGGCGCCTGGACCTGGCAGGCCTTTGACGCGGGCTGCGACGGCACCATGAGTCAGACCTTCCGCACCCTCGACGACCAGTGCCGCCCGATCCACGCGGACCTCTACACCGCCGGGGGCGTCCTCGGACAGGTCCAGACCTGGACCTGGGACGAGGAGGACCGCCTCACCGAGCGCACCTGGGACGACGACGGCGACGGCACCATCGACGAGCGCCACACCTGGACCTGGAACCCCTGGGGTGAGCCCACCCTGGTGGAGGAGGTCGCCCCCGACGGCACCGTCACCTACGAGCTGTGGACCTACGACGAGCTCGGCAACCTCACCTACAACGAGGCCGACGCGGACGGCGATGGCTCGGTCGACCACTCAGAGACCAGCGTCTATGACGAGGACGGCCTGCTCGTCTACGGGTCCCAGGATCGAGACGGAGACGGGGACATCGACGTCACAGCGACCTACGAGTACGACGAGCAGGGCACCCTGCGGTCTCGCACCGTGAACCTCGACGAGGACGAGGAGCCCGAGGACACCCGCGTGTACGACGCCTGGGGCGAGCTGCTCCTCTGGTACACCGACCTCGACGACGACGGTGTCGCCGACTGTGTGTACGAGCGCACCTGCACCTGGGACGCCACCGGCCTCGAGCGCACCTGTGCCGTCGACGACGACTGCGACGGCGTCGACGATATGCAGTGGTACGGCTACGACGGGCTCGGCAACCTCGTCAGCTTCCAGAGCGACCTGCGGGCCGACGGACGACTCGACGAGAGCGCCACCTACGCCTGGGACCCCGCCGGAAACCTCATCCGGGAGGTCACCTGGCCCAGAGACGACGGCACCTGGGGACAGCTCACCGAGCAGGCCTGGGACGCCGAGGGCCGCCTCACCGACCGCTGGTTCGACGACGACCCCACCGGCCCCTGGGACGAGGAGGAGCACTGGACCTTCGACACCGACGGCCACACCACCCGCTACGAGCACCTCTTCCAGGGCGTCACCCAACGCCTGGAGACCTCCTCCTACCACCCCGACGGAGCCCTCGCACACCGCTATGAGGAACACACCAACTCCATCAGCGGCGTCTACTACACCCTCACCGACCAATGGTGGTACGACGACCAGGGGCTCCTCCTGGAGACCGAGCGCACCCGCGTCTCTGCTACGCCACTCACCTACACCTTCCACGCTTGGTACGACGCCCTCGGCCGCCAGGAGCAGGCACGCCTCGTACTCCCAGACCAGGGCGTCGACGTCACCTTCCCCATCACCCACGACGGCGACCGCATCGGAGAGGTGGAGATGACCAGCTTCCTCTACACCGGGCGCTCTGGAGGAGGCTGGGCCCTGCACGGCCTCGGCCTCGTCGATGTGTCCATGTACGGCGCCTATCCCACCTCCGGCACCAGCTACGACAACGGCGTCGAGAAGTACGCCTACGTCGATCCCGAGTTCACCGAGCCCCGTCACAGCGAGTACTACTGGTACCGATCAGGGCTCCTGCGCGAGAGCTACGAGACCTGGGATTGGAACACCTACGAGCGCTTCACCACCGGCACCTTCTCTGACCGCGGCCGCCACTACCAGACCGAGCAGACCGGCGACCTCGCCTCCATCCTCCAGGTCTCCCTGAGCTGGCAGTGCATGGAGTGAGCGCCGCGGCGCTCGGGTGTTGCGGTGCACGCCAAGAGCCCCCTCGCGTCGAGAGAGCGGCACATCACGGGTCATACAATAGCTGAACTCGCCGAGCGCATCGGACACATGGCCCTTCCCGTCGAGCAGAACCCGGTCGTGCTGGGCGCGGAGGACGAAATCCTGCCCACCTCGTCGGATGGCATCCCACAGC
>JAFGVK010000113.1 GCA_016938035.1 Deltaproteobacteria bacterium
CTGGTGAAGGCGGGGCAGCAGGTCTTCTGGGGGGGCTACTCCGGCTACTTCGCGGACCCGGACGGCTTCCTCTGGGAGGTGGCCTGGGACCCGTACCTCCCGGCAGACGCGCCGGGAGGGAGCGCCGCTCGCCCCTCCCTCCCGGACAATGACGCCGGGAGGAGACGGGGGCGGCTACTTGTAGCGCTCGAGCAGGCCGGTGCGGGCGTTGAAGGCCTCGATCAGCTCGTCGTAGAGCGGGGCCATCTTCCATTTGTCGGTCCAGTAGGACTTGTCGTACCACTGGGCGTTCAGCTCGCCGACCGCCTTCTGCTGCTGCTCGACCCAGGTGAAGTACTTGAGGTTGTGCACCGCGAGGCGATCGTAGTGATCGAGCTCCTTCATGTTGGCGGTGTTCTGCCCCTGCATGTGCATCGCGAAGTCGATCGCGGCCTGCTCGCGGGTGTAGGGCCCGTGGGCGGCGCGAGCCTCCTCCAAGCGGGACTGGTACATCTCCATCGAGTCGGTGCAGATGGTGAACAGGGCGTCGGAGCCGTCGAGCTCCCACCACTTCGCCGCCTTGATCGCGGTGAGGACGTTGGAGATCCCCGAGATCCCCAGGGCGTCGATCTGCTCGATGAACTCAGTGGGGACGCCCTTCTCGGCGAGGTAGGCGCGGCCCTCTGGCTCGTTGAACAGGCGGATCAGCGCCATGGGGGCGTTGTCGTCCACCGCGACGATCATGTCGGTGTTCTTGGTGTTGTGGACCCAGGGGACGTGCTTGTCGCCGATGCCCTCGATCCTGTGCCCGCCGAAGCCGTTGCGGAGCAGGGTGGGGCACTGCAGCGCCTCGGAGGCGATGATCTTGGAGCCGGGGTAGAGCTCCTTGAGCCGCTCGCCGGCGCCGATGGTGCCGGCGGAGCCGGTGGCGGAGACGAAGCCGAAGTAGCGATCGCCCTCTCCGAGCTCGGCGCGGAGCACCTCGTCGATGGCCGAGGCGGTGACCTCGTAGTGCCAGAGGGGGTTCCCGAACTCGTCGAACTGGTTGAGGATCACCACGTTGTCGCCGCGCTCAGCGGAGAGCTCCCAGCACTTGTCGTAGATCTCCTTGACGTTCGACTCGCAGCCGGGGGTCGCGAAGACCTCCGAGCCGATCGAGCGCAGCCAGGTGAAGCGCTCCTGGCTCATCTCCTCGGGGAGGATCGCCACCGAGTCGCAGGCCAGCAGGCTGGCGACGTAGGCGCCGCCGCGGCAGTAGTTGCCGGTGGAGGGCCACACCGCCTTCTGGGAGGTGGGGTCGAAGGTGCCGGTCACGACCCGCGGGGCGAGGGTGCCGTAGGTGGCGCCGACCTTGTGGGCGCCCGTCGGGAAGTACTTGCCGACCAGGGCGAAGATGCGGGTCTTGATCCCGGTGAGCTGCGTGGGGATCTCGATGTAGTTGACCCCGTGGAAGCCTCCGGTGACGGGATCGTTCTTCCAGGAGATGCGGAACAGGTTGCGGGGGTGGACGTCCCACAGGCCGATCCCCTTGAGCTCCTCGTGGATCTGGGCGGGGATGAGGGAGGGGTCCTTCATCTGCGCGTAGGTGGGGAGGATGATGTCGCGCTCACGGCACCGCTCGGCGGTGCGCTCGACCTGCGCTTCCTTGATTTCCAGATCCATGTTGTCTCCTGACGGGTAAGCGGCGCTCTATACAGCACTGGGGGCTTCCAGTCCACCCGATCTGAGTGGAAGGCGCCAAGGCCCCGGCCAGGTGCTGCAAGGCGCTTCCCGTGCGCTCACAGCGCCCTGATCGGAGGGGCGGTGAGGGGCGCGGAGCGGCCCCCTGGGCGCCTCGGATGCGATCGCGGGGTCCTATGGTGGAACCGACCGAATTACGATTTCTGCAAAGGCTCGCGCGGCGCGCTTGCGCGTGCCCATGAACCGAGTAGAGAGCGCGCATGGAGGACCAGGTGTGTGTTTCCCTGGTCCCCATCACCTCGTGGCCCCGAAACGGGCGCGCACGGCCCAAACAGCGCTGACGACCACTATCATCGCGAGATCCAGTTGGGGGCTCGAGAGGTAGCGGTGTACCTTCACGCCCAGAGGCGACACCATGAACGACAAGCTCGTCCACGACGCGGATGGAGAGCCTCCGGCTCTCGAGGGGGCTCTCGTCCTCCACTCGGAACCTTGGGATCAGACCGGCACGACAACACCGGCACCCACGAGGGCCCCCACCTCTAGGAGCGCGCGCTTCAGGCGCCAGCATTTCCCTCAGGCTACCGCAGCAGAGTGGGACGACTGGCACTGGCAGCTCGCGCACCGCGTCACCACCCTCGAGCAGCTGGAGCGCATCCTGGTCCTGTCGGACGAGGAGCGGGCCATGCTCCAGAGCGGCGTGGACGCCTTTCCCGTGGCCATCACCCCCTACTACCTCAGCCTCATCGACCCCCTGGACCCCGGCCAGCCCCTCCGGCGCACCGTGATCCCCACCTCGGCGGAGGCCCGGATCGGCGCGGGCGAGCTGGTCGACCCCCTCGGCGAGGAGCACGACAGCCCGGTGCCTGGCGTGGTGCACCGCTACCCCGATCGGGTGCTGTTCCTCACCACCAGCTACTGCTCCACCTACTGCCGCTACTGCACCAGGTCCCGCATGGTCGGCCAAGCCCACCAGGACGCGATGCGCCGCGCCAGGTGGGAGAAGGGGATCGCCTACATTCGGGCCAACCCGGATATCCGCGATGTGCTCCTCTCTGGAGGCGATCCGCTCACCCTCTCGGACGACAACCTCGAGTGGCTGCTGCGGGAGCTGAGGACCATTCCCCACCTGGAGATGCTCCGCATCGGCACCAAGATCCCCGCGGTGCTCCCCCAGCGGGTCACCCCCGCCCTGGTGAAGATGCTCAAGCGCTACCACCCCCTGTGGATGAGCGTCCACTTCACCCACCCCGACGAGCTCACCCCCGAGACCGCCAAGGCGGTCGCAAGGCTCGCCAACGCGGGCATCCCCCTCGGGAGCCAGACCGTGCTCCTCAAGGGCGTCAACGACGAGGTCTCCGTGCTGAAGGGGCTGTTCCAGGGCCTGCTCAAGAACAGGGTCAGGCCGTACTACCTCTACCAGTGCGATCCCATCCCCGGCTCCGCTCATTTCCGCACCACGGTCGCAAAGGGCCTGGAGATGATCGAGGGGCTGCGCGGCCACACCACCGGCTACGCGGTGCCCCAGTACGTGATCGACGCCCCGGAGGGCGGGGGCAAGATCCCCCTCCTGCCCGACTACCACCAGGGGCAGGACGAGCGGGGCGTGGTGCTCCGCAATTTTGAGGGGCGCATCTTCCACTACCCCGACATGACCGGCAAGATCACCGGCCTGGCGGTGCGCTGATGCGCATCGGTCTCACCTATGACATGCGCGAGGAGTACCTGGCGCTGGGCTACACCGAGGAGGAGGTGGTAGAGCTCGACAAGCCCGAGACCATCGAGGGGCTGGAGGCGGCGCTGGCGGCCCTGGGGCACCAGCCGGTGCGGATCGGGAACCACCGCGCCCTCGCCGCGGCGCTGCTGGCGGGGGAGCGCTGGGATCTGGTGTTCAACATCGCCGAGGGGATGCACGGGCTGGGGCGCGAGTCGCTGGTGCCCGCGATGCTCGACGCGTGGAAGATCCCCTACACCTTCTCGGACCCCATGGTGCTCGCGATCAGCCTCCACAAGGGGATGTGCAAGCGGGTGGTGCAGCAGCTCGGTGTACCCACCGCCCCCTTCGCGGTGCTCGATCGCTCGGAGGACGCCGCGGGGCTCGCCCTGCCCTTCCCCCTGTTCCTCAAGCCGGTGGCCGAGGGGACGGGGAAGGGGATCGACGATCGCTCCGTGGTCCGCGATCCGGAGGCGCTGGCGGCGGTGTCCGCAGATCTCCTCGCCCGCTTCGAGCAGCAGGTGCTGGTCGAGACCTTCCTGCCGGGCCGGGAGTTTACGGTGGGCATCGTCGGTACGGGGGCCAAGGCCAGGATCGCGGGGGTGATGGAGGTCCACATCCCCGGCGATGAGGACGCGGTCTACTCGATGGAGACCAAGGAAAACTACGTGGGGGTGGTCCACTACGGGCTGCTCGAGGCGGGCCCTCTGCGCGAGGACGTCGAGGGCGTGGCCCTGGCTGCCTGGCGGGGGCTGGGCTGCAGGGACGGAGGGCGGGTGGACGTGCGCCTGGACGCTGCGGGGAGGGCCAACTTTATCGAGGTCAACCCCCTGGCGGGGCTCAACCACGTCCACTCGGATCTGCCCATCATGACCTACATGGCGGGCGGCGATTTCACGGATCTCATCGGGGCGATCGTAGCGTCGGCCCTGGAGCGGACCGATGCGCGTCGCAGTTCTTCACGCTGATGTGCCCGAGGGCGCTCCCCTCGACGAGCTCGACACCCTGGTGCAGGTAGCGGCGGTGTCGCGCGCTCTGGAGGCCCTCGGCCACCAGGCGGTGGCCGTGCCCTGCGGGCTGGATCTGGGGGCGGTGGAGGCCCGCCTTCGGGACCTCGCGCCGGACGCGGTGTTCAACCTAGTCGAGTCGCTCAGCGGGGCGGGGCGCTACCTGCCGCTGGTGCCGGCGGTAGTGGAGCGCCTCGGCCTACCGATGACCGGCGCCACCGGGGACGGGCTGTACCTCACCAGCAACAAGCTGGTCTCCAAGGCGGTGCTCCGGGCGGCGGGGCTCCCGGTGCCGGACTGGGTCAGCGCGGCGGACCTCGCTGCGGGGGGGAGCCTCCCGCGGGGGCGGCTGATCCTCAAGTCGGTGTGGGAGCACGCATCCTTGGGGTTGGATGACGACGCGATCGTCGATCCGGTCGATGGCGCGGCGCTCGTCGACGCGCTGGCCTCCAGGCTGGGGGCCCTGGGGGGAGAGGCCTTCGCCGAGGTCTACATCCCGGGGCGCGAGTTCAACGTCTCTGTGATGGCCGGGCCCAGGGTGCTCCCTGTCGCCGAGATCGCGTTCCGGGACTTCCCCGACGGGAAGCCCCAGATGGTCGGCTACGCCGCAAAATGGGACGAGGGCTCCTTCGAGTATCAGCACACGGTGCGGGTCTTCCCAGAGGGCGACGAGGCGCTGCTGGCGCGGCTGGAGGCCTTGTCGCTTCAGGCTTGGGGGGCCTTCGGGCTCACGGGGTATGCGCGGGTGGATTTCCGGGTAGACGCTGCGGGACGCCCTTGGATCCTGGAGGTGAACGCCAACCCCTGCCTCTCTCCGGACGCGGGCTTCGCGGCCGCAGCGGAGCGGTCGGGCCTGAGCCATCAGGCGCTGATCGGGGCGATCCTCGACGAGGCCCTGGGGCGACCGCTCCCTGGTCTGAGGCTCTCCGGTGGGGTCATGCGCCCCAGGCCGGTCCCGGGGCGCCAGGTGACGGTGTCCCTCCGCGAGGCCCTCCGCCCCGACGACCGCGGCGCCATCGAGGAGATCGTGAGAGCCACCGGCTTCTTCTCCCACGAAGAGGTGGAGATCGCCGTGGAGCTGGTCGACGACCACCTGGAGAAGGGGCTCGAGGGGGGCTACCACTTTCTCCTCGCCGAGCGCGAGGGCAGGGTGGTGGGCTACGCGTGCTATGGGCAGGTGCCCGCCACCACCGCGAGCTGGGACCTGTACTGGATCGCAACGCACCCGGATCAGCAGGGGACGGGCCTTGGGAGGGTGATGGTGGACGAGGTGGCGGACAGGGTGCGAGCCCTGGGTGGCGAGGTGCTGTTCGCCGAGACCTCAGGGCGGCCGCAGTACGCGCCGACCAGGGGCTTCTACTTGCGCACCCACTTCACCCAGGCGGCGCTGTTCCCCGACTTCTACGCCCCAGGTGACGACCGGGTGGTGTACGCGCTGACGCTCTGATCCCCGCACGCCGCGGCGGGCACACGGCGCCTCAAGCGGCGCGTGATCGGGGCGATGGGGGGCCACCGAGGAGGTCCCATGGATCTTGATCTGCGCGCCACGCTGCACGCCTCTCCCACCCTTGCCGCCACCGGCGAGGTCACCGACATCCGCATCACCGGCGCCGGCGTCCACTTTGAGGACAGCTCGCTGATCCTCGCGGTGGGCGACGAGGTGTCCGCGATCCTCGAGAGCCCCCGCCTCGACCAGCTCTACGAGCTGGACGCGATCGTCACTGGCAGGGTGGAGGGCCGGGGCCGCGGGCGCCGCTACGAGCTGGCCTTCCTGGAGGCCCACAGGGCGGCGCGGGTGCTCGATCGGGTGTTCGAGCAGATCTTCAACCGGCGCGCAGCGAGCCGCGTGTTCCCCCGCGATGACGGCGAGGTGGAGGCACAGATCCGCGCGGTGGGCGAGGACCGCTGGTTCCCCGCGAAGGTGATGAACGTGTCCCGGACGGGGGTGGGGCTGAGCCTGGAGCTGCCGGTGGACGCGGCGTTGGCGCCGTTCACGGCGTTTCAGCTCTACCTGACCCTGCCCGGCGCCGAGCAGGTGGTGCTGCTGGCCGAGGTCCGGTCGCGCCGCATGATCAACCAGGAGCTGATCTACGGCGTGGCCTTCTCGCAGGGGGCAGACCAGGCGCCCTTCAAGGACCAGGTGGAGAATTACGTGGAGGTGCGCCGGGCGGAGCAGCTGCTGGCGGGGCGCTTCTCGCGGGAGCCCTGACCACCCGCGGCCTAGTGACCGCGCCGGTGCGCTCCAGCTTGCTCCACGGCACCTGACCGCTCGCGGCGCGCACCACCCACACCCGCAGGAAGATCACCAGCAGGAACAGGGGCCACACGAGGCGCTGGAGCGGGGCGTGGAGCAGGTCGCGGGCCGCCTCCCGGTCCACCGCGGTGCTCAGAGCGGCGAGCAGGGTGTCCAGCCACACCCAGCCGAGGAGCGCGAGCGCCACCGAGAGGGGCGAGCTCAGGTCCGCCGCGCGGATCGCCCAAGGGAGGGCCACCAGCAGCATGGGAAAGGCGAGGAGGTTCACCAGGAGCAGGTTGGGCATCCCCAGCAGGCCCAGGCTGCTGATCGAGAGGAAGGCGCCCCGGTGCTTGTAGAGGCACTGGAGGTAGCCAAACATCCACCTGGTGCGCTGGTGGACGAGGCCCCGCAGGTCGGAGGGGGCCTCGGTGAACGCCACCGCGGCCGGCTGATAGAGCACCCTGGCGCCGCCTCTGAGCAGGGCGAGGGTCAGGTCGGTGTCCTCGGTGGTGGTGTCGCCAGACCATCCCCCCACCGCCTCCACCGGCCCGCGCGAGAAGGCCGCGGCCGCCCCGGGGACGGTGGTGATACACCCGTAGGTGGCCTGGGCCCTGCGCGAGAGGTTGAGCCCGAGGATGTACTCCAGGCTCTGCCACACGGTCAGCCAGCGGTCCCTGTTGCCCACCTTGAGGTTGCAGGCGACCGCCTCGCCGAGGCCGAGGGCGATGGGCGCGACCAGCGCCTGGAGCGCCTGGGGGTCGAGCACGGTGTCGGCGTCCACCGAGACCAGCACCGGCTCGTCGCCGCCTGCCAGCCCGGCGTTGAGGGCCCCCGCCTTTCCCAGGTTGTGCTCCAGGGTGAGCACCTCCACCCTGGGGTCGCCCGAGCGACCGGCGCGCTCGGAGGTGCGGTCCGAAGAGCCGTCGTCGATCACCACCACCCGCAGCCGCGGGTAGCCGGTCGCCAGCACCGAGCGCACTGATCCCTCGATCACCGCCTCCTCGTTGAAGGCGGGGATCAGCACCAGCACCCGCGGCCAGTCCGGCGCCGCGGCGGGCAGGGGGCGTCGGAGGACGTGGGCGGCCGAGCCGATCACCAGCAAGGCGAGGCGGGCGGTGAAGATCAGCCCGATCCCCGCCACCGTCCAGTCCCACAGGGCGACAACGCTCAAGGGGCGCAGCGCTCCGCCATGCAGGCGTCCAGCGGGCTCTCAGCGGGGCAGCCCTCCAGGCACAGCGGCACCGGGCCGGGGATCAGCAGCTCCAGCCCCTGCCGCTCCGAGGGATCGAGCAGGGCCGCGACGTCCCGCCCCAACGGCGCTCGGAGCGCCTCGGCGGCGGCCGCCGCGATGGGCCCATCTTGGGGGTGGTGGTAGACCACCGCCGCCTCGCTCAGGTCGGGGCGGAACAGGGTCGGCCCGCGCACCGCGGCGGCGCCAAAGGGGTCCAGCCAGGGGGCGATCGCCTCCTCAGCGGCGCCCAGCGCCTGTACTGCCCGATCCAGGTCCACCCCGTAGACCTGGACCGGCACCTCGGGGGGGAGGAAGCGCTGACGCCGAAAGTCGTCATAGAAGGCGGGAGGCCACGAGGCCAGCGCGTGGTCCAGCACGAAGCCGAATTCCCTGCACCCAGGCCGGTCCGACACGCAGGGCTCCACCTTCTCGCTCCACAGGCCCATCACCACCGACTCCACCCCAGGACCCACCTCTCCCGAGAGGAAGAACGGGTCCTGGAGCGCGTCCGCGAACCGGGTCTGCACCGCGAGGTCGATCTCGCTGCCGTCGTCCCTGAACAGGGTGACGCCCACGTAGACGGGCTCCTCCCGCGGCACCTCTATGGGCCCGTAGCGCTCCGGGGTGTGCTCCACCGCCACCTCGACGAAGGCCACCTGCCCGTCGTAGCCGAGGGTCTGTGGGATCAGTCGCCAGCGGGCCTCCTGGTGCGCGCAGGCGCTGGCCTCACACGCGACGCGATCGGCCGCGTCCGCGCACTCCGAGGCGGCGCAGCGCGCGAGCGCCGAGGTGGGCACGGCCACCGCGGGGGGCGCCTTAGTACAGCCCACCAGGGCCAGTATCAGCAAGGTCATACGCTGCTCCTTGTCCGCTGCTACCGCACTAACCGGTGGGGTTGACCACCGACAGCAAAGGAGGGGGTTAGCAATGACAGCGAACGGGGTACATTGTAGATGTTGATCCCACCTGGAGGAGGTCAAGATGACCAAGTGGTCCACTCTGCTCGTCACTGTCGCCGCCGCCGCGCTGCTCGCCGGCTGCCCCCACCGTCCCCCCAACGAGCCGGATCCCGACGACGGGAGCGTCCGCACCCCGGCGCCCAAGAGCGTGCAGCTCGTCGACGTGGAAGCGCCGGCGGAGGAGCGCTAGCGCTCGTCGTGAGGGATCCCGAGCAGGTGCAGCGTCAGGTGTGCCTGGTCAGGGAGGTCCCCCACCCAGCCCAGGTTGGCGTCTGGTTTGACGTCAAGCCCGGCGATGTAGGGCTTGATGTCCAGCAGGGGCGTGCCGTCCAGGGCGTCCAGGCCGCTGGTGTGGACCACGTTTCCCTCCACCCGGAGGACGCGCACCACGGACAGCCCGATGGGGCTTGGGCGGTCGGGAGACCTGGTGGCGAACAGGCCCACCTCCACCCCCTCCGCCCAGGGGGGACGCACGAGCATTTCGGGGGGGAGGGCGCGATCCGCCAGGAACAGGACGTAGAGGTAGCGGAACCGCTCCACCCCTCGCAGGCCCGCCGCGTATCGCGGGTCCAGCTCGAGGCTGAACGCGCCCACGGCGTCGGGCTGCGGCTGGTAGGGCGCGCCGCGGGTGTAGGGGGTGTGGATGGTCCCGATCGGCTGGAGGCTATGGGCTGCCCCCGCGATCCCTAGCGGCCCGGTGGTCTTCATCCCTTCGCTCCCGATCGGGGCCTTGTGACCCGGACAGCGGGCTCACGGCGACCTGTGGGGTGGTGGTAGCGGATCGCGGGGTAGCCGAGGGCGATCACCGCGTGGACCTGCTCCTCGGCGGGGATGTCCAGGAAGGTGCGCAGCGAGGCCTCTCGCGACAGCGCCTCCACCGCGAAGCCGATCAGGCAGCTCCCCAGGCCGAGGGTCTCGGCGGTGAGGAGGATGTTCTGGGTGGCGAGCATCGCGTCCTCTACTGGGGTGGAGCCGCCCGGCGCGGAGCCCACCACGATCAGCGCGGTGGCGCCATGAAAGAGGCGATCGCGACCCTCTTCCTGGTACTGGCGCAGGGCCAGGGTCACCGCGGGGTAGTGATCGCGCCAGTAGCGGCCGAGGGGGTCGCCGGGGGTGAACACCCTGGAGCCCAGCCTGGCGATCTTCGACTCGGCGAGGCGGTTGAGCCGCTGGAACCACCGCGCGATCTCCCCACCCAGCGCCTCCACGTCTTCCCGCTCTGGGACCAGGGTGAAGGTCCAGCGCTGGCTGTTGGTGCCTGAGGGCGCGAGGATGCCCGCGTGGACCAGGTCGTGCAGGAGCGGGAGGGGCACGGGGTCGGATCGATAGAAGCGGGTGGAGCGCCGAGCGCCGAGCAGGTGGAGCAGCGAGGGCGTGCTGGGGGCCTGTGCGTTGGAGACGTGATAGTCGCCCAGGTTCTCGTCAGGGAGCTGCCCCTGGATCACCGTGACCGCGTCGACCGGGCAGACGGCGGCGCAGTGCCCGCAGGCGAGGGACTGCTCCCCCGAGACCACCGCAACGCCGCCCTCAAAGCTGAGGGTGTCGGCGGGGCAGACCTGGATGCACAGCCCGCAGCCGATGCAGCGGGCCGCGTCGATGACCGTGCCGACCGGGCCGCTCACCTTGAGGGACCTGTCGCGACCCGGTGGAGCCGCGCGAGGTGGGCGCTGGCCAGCGCGTCGAGGGCCTTGGTGGTGCGCGCGCGCTCGATGAACTCCGGGGTCCACCGGCGGGACCACGCCGCCCACAGCGCGTCGACGAAGCCCTCGTCCAACCCCCGCCAGGTCTGAGCCTTGGCGGCTCTGAGGTGGGCGAGATCCCTGTAGTCTGCCTCTGGCCAGCGCTCGCGCAGGGCCTCCTGCAGCGATCTGCCCCTGCGGGAGAGCCGGCGGACCTGCTCCCAGTAGCCCACCACGTCCTCGACGTACTCGGCCACGTCAAAGGCGCGGGAGCCCGCGTCATAGATCGCGCAGCGCTCCAGCGGGGCGGTCAGGCTGTCGTACTGGCTGCGCTCCAGCTCCGGGCTCAGGAGGGCGCCGGTCCGGAGGAGGTCGGTGCCGGGGATGGCGATGGTGAGGGGGGTGTCCTGCTCGGCCAGCCCAAAGCGCCCCTCCAGGTAGACCAAGTGGGTCTCCTGGTAGTCTGGGAAGTCCTGTCGGAAGAGCGCGTCCATCTCGGAGAGGATCTCCTCGATCCTCGGCCCGCCGATGGTGAAGAAGACCAGACCCCGCAGGGAGGTGCCCTGCTCCTTGAGCACCTCGCGGATGACCTGGAGGCCGTTCTCGACGGTGGTGCCGGTCGCCACCACGTCTCCGACCAGCATCACCGCGCCGGCGGGGATGTTGATCTTGCGGTACATGTCCTCGCGCACCTCCCACTTGCCCTCCTTGCGGGTGCGCTGAGAGCTCATGAAGCAGGTGGGGTGGACGTTGGAGCCGGTGGCCCGCCACAAGGCCTCGCGGAGGCCGAAGTTCAGGCTCCCCCGCAGGAAATTCATGATGCACACCTGCCCGGGCTCCGCCCCGCGCAGGAGGGGACCGAAGGGCGCGGAGGACAGCGCGCTCGCCATGCCCCGGCGCATGAGGTCGGAGTACTCCACCCCCAGCACCAGGGGATCGTTGCAGACGCTGATGGTCTGAGGGGTGCTGACCACCCAGGACTGGACCGGGCTGTCGAGCCCGCCAAGCTTGTACCAAGACACCTCAGGGGATCGACTCACCGCTTCCAGCCAGAGCATGCTCACCTCCGTGGTCGAGGGAGCATAACGGCTCACTTCAGGGGTCGCGCTTCCCCGCGTGCAGCTTGAGGTCCTGGGCGAGCAGGCGCCTGCGCCGCGGGGCGTAGAAGCGGGCGATGAAGCCTTGGTCCTCCTCCTGGTACAGCACCTCAGCGGCGCGATCTGCGGCCTCGATCGTCACCTGCTCAAGCCAGCAGAGCAGCCCGTCCACCTCTCCTACGCTGCCGGTCATGCCGTAGTTGATGCAGCCGCACCAGTTCATGCAGCGGGCGCGCAGGGCGCACCCCTCGCACTCTGGAGAGAGGGTGTGCTTCTCGGTGATCAGCGCGGCGCGACGCTCCACGTCGAAGCCTCGCCACACGTCGCCGATCACCAGGTCCTCGCGGTCGTCCTCGCCCACCAGCCGGTCGCAAGGGTAGAAGCGCCCGGTGGGGGAGATCGCCACCTCCTCGGTGCCGAAGTCACAGCGATCTGAGTCGGCGTAGCCCCCCTTGAGGTGCGTGATGACCTTGGAGTCGATCAGGTTGAGGGTGAAGCGCCTCCCCGCCCGGTAGGCGGCGACGTAGGCGTCCCCCAGCGCCGCGAGGGACTCCACCAGCGCCTCGCGGGCCGCGTCGTCCCATTCCGCCTCGTAGTCGACGTTCATCGACAGGTTGATCGCCCCCAGGTCGAGCAGCGCCACAAAGGACTCCGCCAGCCACCTGACGTTTCCCGGGTGGATGACGGCGATCACCTTGGTGCCCGGCGCCCGCGCGAACACCCGGCGCGCGTTCTCGGACGCCACCGCCCAGGAGCCGCCACCGCCGGCGAAGACCCTGGCCGCGTCGTGGGCGCGCTGAGAGCCGTCCAGGCTCAGGCCGATGTGGACCCCCTCGTCGAGGAGCCAGTCCAGGGTGGGCTCGTCGAGGAGGGTGGCGTTGGTCACAACCAGGAAGCCCAGCGCGCGCTTGCGGGACGCAGCCAGCGCCTTTCCCGCGTCGATCACGCGCCGCATGAGCTCCCGCTCCATCAGCGGCTCCCCGCCGAAGAAAGAGACCCTGGCGGGACCAGGCTCGTCCAGCGCCAGGGCGACGCCGCGCTCGGCCACCTCCCAGGGCATGGCGCGGGCAAACTTCTCGCCGTTGTAACAGTAGGTGCAGCGCAGGTTGCAGGCGTGGTTCAGGAAGAGCGAGACGCGCATCTACTCGGGCTCCGCGACGTCGCCCGAGAGCTCCACCTCATCGTCGTACCTGTCCACCACCAGGGCCAGCGCCGCGAGCTTCCCAGCGCCCACCCCGTCCATCGCCTCGATCGCGGCGATCAGCTCGGGGTGGAGCGCGACCAGGTTCGCGGTGGAGGGGTCGAGCTCCGGGGCCTGGTGGCGCCCGAGGAGCTCGTCGGCGACCGCGAGCACCTCCTCCTCGTGCCCGGCAAACCACAGGGCCATCGCCTCGGAGTAGACGGTGATCTCGAGGTGAAAGGAGACGGAGGCGTAGGGGCTCGCGAAGTAGAGGCCATGCGAGCCCTCCGCGGGGAGGTTGAGCTGGAGCTGCTCGAGCCCGGTCTCGGGGGCCCGCATGTCCCCCGCGATCTGCGGGTCCTTGGGACAGCCGGCCCCCAGGCCGAGGAGGGTCACCGCGCTCAGGATCACCACCGGCCGCCAGCGGCTCATGTCGGCGTAGCGGGGGTGACTCATGCTGAGTCTCGGGTTGCGCTTCATGGTGTCTCCTGTGCCCCACGACAGCATACCCACCCCAGAGGGTGGCCGCAGCGACGAACTGTCGCGGGCGGCACGGCAGCGGACGGGTGCCTACTCGGGCTCGGCGATGTCGCCGTCGATCTGCTCCTGATCGTCGTAGGCGTCCACCGTCAGGGTCAGGGCCGCCAGCGCACCCGCGCCCACTCCGTCCATGGCCTCGATCGCGGTGACCAGATCGGGCTGGAGCGCGCCCAGATCGGACACCGAGGGGTCGAGCTCCTGGGCCTGGTGCAAGCCTAGGGCCTGGTCGGCGACCGCGAGCACCTCGTCCTGGTGCTCGGCGAGCCAGCCGGCGAGCGTCTCGGAGTGGACGGTGATCTCCAGGTGATAGGCGACGTAGGCGTAGGGGCCCGCGAAGTAGAGGGCGTGGGAGCCCTCCACGGGGAGGCTGAGCTGGAGCTGCTCCAGCCCCGTCTCTGGTATGGCCATGTCGCCGTCGACCTGTCCCACCAGGGGGCAGCCAGTGCCCAGGCTGAGCAGGGTCACCGCGCTTAGGATGACCGCCGGTCTCCAGCCGCCCACGCCGGGATAGCTGGGGTGGGCGACGCTCTGTTTCGGGTTGCGTTTCACGGTGTCTCCTGTACCCCTCCAGAGCATAGCGCATCCTGGGGCGCTGTCGCGACGGGCACCGCGTCTTGGCTGCTCGGGAGCCGCCCTGCCGCCGTCGATCAGCCCGCCCACGACCCAGTCCGTGATCTCCATCCTCAGGGAGATCAGTGCGCCGTCGCCGTACTCGGTGACGCTCGGCAGGGCACTGAGCAGGCGAGCTCCACCTCGCTCGGACGGCCGTGTGTGCTCCCGGGTGCGCGCTTGCCCACGCGCAGCGTCCGCGGAGACCTCCCCCGAGGACTGGGGCTAGGGCCGCGAGATGTAGCGGGTGGAGCGCCCCTCGTTCCCCTCCAGATCCACGCTGATCAGCTGGAAGGTGAACTCGCCGCTCTCGCTCACGGTGAAGCGCAGCTCGTGGTGGGTGACCGCCTCGTTGGGGTCGCCGTAGCGCCCGTAGCCCTCGAACTCGATCTCGGAGGAGGCTGGCTCGTCGGTGGTCCAGGTGATGGTGAGGGAGGTGCCGTCACGCAGGCCGCCCACCTCGGAGAAGACGGGCGCGGTGGTGTCGGCCGGCGCCTCTGGCTCGTCCTCGACCACCTGCTCATCTCCCGCGATCTGCCCGTCGTCAACCGCCTCGCCGTCGAGGGAGCGCAGGGCCTTGAGCGGGTCGATCAGGCCGTAGCCGGACCAGGTGCTCCAGCCGGGATCGCCGAGGTCCTTGGCGGTGTCAATCAGGAGGTCCTCCACCTCGCCGGGCGCGACGCCCGCAGAGAGGAGCAGGGCCACCGAGGCGGCGACGTGGGGGGTCGCCATCGAGGTGCCCTGGTAGAAGGCGTAGTAGACCTCGCCTGCCTCGTCGACCTCCTGCAGGATGCCGTCCACGTAGCCGCTGTTGTCCGCGTCGACCTCCATGTTGCCGCCAGGCGCCACTAGGTCGATACCGGTGCCGCCGTTGGAGTAGGGGGCCACCACCGCGTTGACGCCCACCGCGCCCACCCCGATCACGCCCTCGAGGGCGCCGGGGTAGTTGACAGCGGCCTCCCCGTCGTTGCCAGTGGCCGCGACCACCACCACCCCGCGCTCGGTGGCGTAGTCCACCGCGTCCTGGAGCACCGAGGAGTAGCTGGAGGACCCAAGCGACATGTTGATGACCTCCGCGCCCTGGTCCACCGCCCAGGTGATGCCGTCCGCCACGTCGTAGGTGCTGCCGCCATGAGGACCTAGCACCCGCACCGGGAGGATGGTCGCGTCATAGGCGAGGCCGGCCACGCCGATCCCGTTGGAGGTGGCCTGGGCGATGGTCCCCGCGACGTGGGTGCCGTGCCCCTCCTCGTCCTCGGGGGCGTCGTCGCCGTCGACGAAATCGCGGCCCTGGAGCAGGTTCACCGGGGTGTCCTTGCCCCTGGTGGAGACGCCGGTGTCCACCACCGCCACGGTCACGCCCCTGCCGGTCGCGTAGTCCCAGATCTGCTCCGCTCCCAGCATGTCGAAGTTCCACTGGTAGGAGTGGAGGGGGTCGTTGACGGTGGACAGGCCCCGCACCGGGCGGTTGGCCTCAACCAGCGCGCCGCCCCGCGCGGTGTGCTGCTGCAGGGCGCGCTCGATGCGCTCTACGCCCACACCCGCCGGCGCCTCGTACAGGCCGGCGTGGATCGCGTCGTTCCACCTGAGGCGCACCACCCCCAGGGTCTCCTGCTCGCGCTCACTCAGGTCCAGGCCGATCACGAACTGCCCCTCGATGACCTCCCCTGCGGACTGAAACTCCAGGTCCGGGACGGCGACCCGCTCGGTGGTGGAGCAGGCGAGGAGGGAGAGCGCGAGCAGGGTGGTCGTCATGAGGCCTCCGAAGGGTGCCGAATGCAAAGCAAGATGCATGCCAAAATGAGCCGACGGGCCAACGGGGATCCTTCCAGCGCGCCCACAAAGTGCGGATATTTATCCGCGGACTCGGTGGGGCAGGTGGGGCGGAGGCGCCTCACCCTGGCGGCTGGGCGGGCTGGGGAATAGGAGCCACCATGCTCTCGCACGACGCGCACCGGGCCTCCGCCGCCCTCCTCGACTGGTACCACGCCAACGCCAGGACGCTGCCCTGGCGGTCGGCACCGACTCCCTGGCGGGTGCTCCTCTCGGAGCTGATGCTGCAGCAGACCAGGGTGGACACGGTGGTCCCGTACTACGAGCGCTTCCTGGCCCGCTGGCCCACGGTGGAGGCCTTCGCGGACGCTCCCCTGGACGAGGTGCTGGAGGCCTGGGCTGGCCTGGGCTACTACCGCAGGGCTCGCAACCTGCACCGTGCGGCGCGGGCCGCGGTGGCTGTGGGGGGGGTCCCGCCCACGGTGGAGGGGCTGCGCTCCCTGCCGGGGGTGGGGGACTACACCGCAGGCGCCGTGGCCTCCATCGCCTTTGGCGCAGCGGTCCCTGCGGTGGACGGGAACGTGGAGCGGGTGATCTCGCGCCTGCTCGGGCTGGAGCTGGACCCCAAGGGCGCCGCGGGCCGTCGGGCCATCTACGCGGGGGCGGCGGCGCTCCTGCCAGCAGAGCGCCCTGGCGACCTGAACCAAGCGCTGATGGAGCTGGGGGCCACCCTGTGCGCGCCGCGCGCTCCGCGGTGCGGGCAGTGCCCGATTCGGGATGGCTGCCGTGCCAGGGCGGCGGGTGTCCAGGAGCTGCTCCCGCGCCGCAAGGCCAAGACCCCGCCCGTCCGGGTGAGGGGGGTCGCCGCCTGGATCGAGGGAGACGCGGGCCTGCTGCTGGCCCGTCGCCCCGAGGAGGGGCTGCTCGCGGGCATGTGGGAGCTCCCTGGGGGCGAGCTGCTGCCGGGCGAGGCGCCAGAGGAGGGGCTGCTGCGCCTGCTCTCGGCGAGGATCGGGCTGGCCGGTGCGGTGGGGGCCCGCGTCGGCGCGGTGACCCACCTGTTCACCCACCGCAGGCTGGAGCTGGAGGTGTTCGTGCTGCTGCCAGCTACCTCACCACCCAGGCTGGTGGACTACTACTCGGACCTGCGGTGGGCGGCGCCGCCCTGGGAGGGGCTGCCCTTGTCCACCCTGGCAAGAAAGACCCTGGCCCTGTCTCGTCGAGGCCCGCTGCTGGCGGCCGAGCCGGGCCGCTCGTGGAGCACGGGATGAGCGCTGTTGCCTTGGTGTTGGTGGGAGATGAGCTGCTCAGCGGGAAGTTCTCGGACGAGAACGGGCCGCTGGTGATCCGCTCCCTGCGCGAGCGGGGGGCGCGCCTGGTGCGCCTGGCGGTGGTGCAGGACCGGGTAGAGGAGATCGCCGCCGAGGTTCGCCTCGCCCTGGGGGTGGCGGACTGGGTGCTCACCTCGGGAGGGATCGGCCCCACCCACGATGACCTCACCTACGAGGGGGTGGCCGCGGGGCTGGGGGTGCCGCTGGAGCAGCGCCCCGAGCTGGTGGCGATCCTCGATCGGTACGAGATCGCCAAGACCACCGCGACCCTTAGGATGGCGCGGATCCCCGCTGGCAGCGAGCTGCTCGCCTCGCCGGGGTCGCCCCTCCCTGTGGTCCGGGCGGGGAGGGTGATCGTGCTCCCTGGGGTGCCCAAGCTGTTCCGTGAGGCGCTAGGGGCGGCGCTCGCCCTGGTCCGTGGGGAGCCGCTGTTCACCGCCAGGGTCACCACCGCGCTGCGCGAGGTGGACTTCGCGGACCGGCTCTCGGCGCTGGTGGCGGCACACCCGCTGGTGCAGGTGGGCTCGTATCCGCGCCCTGACGGGGTGACGATCGTCACGCTGGAGTCTTGTGATGAGGCCGCTCTGAGCGGGATGTCCGCGGAGGTCAGCGCCTTGCTTCAGGGGCGCTGAGCGGGGGCTCCTGCCGGGGGGGGCGACGGCGGCGTCCCCCAGCGCCTCTCGCCGCGGGTGGGGCGTCTCGCGACGGGCGGGCCGGCGGGCCTCGCGGTAGGGCCAGGCGGCGAGGCCTCGCAGGGCGCTCTGCGCTGCGCGCTCTGCGCCCCACTCCACGGGCGCAGATCGCTGGGACTCAGCCTCGCCTGCTGCGCCGCGTGGGGAGGAACAGCAGGCCCAGCATGGCGAACAGGCCCCCGAGCCCCGACGGCGAGACGGTGGCGCAGCCTCCGCCGTAGTACCCGCCGCTCATCGCGGCGGTGAGGTCGTCGCCGCCGTCGAGGGGGTCGGTGCCCTGGTCCACCTCGTCCCCGTCGGAGACGCCGCCGCCGTCCGAGTCGGGATCCAGCGGGTCTGTGCCCAGGTCGAGCTCGTCCCCGTCTTCGAGTCCGTCCGTATCCGAGTCCGGGTTTGCGGGGTCTGTGCCCAGGTCGAGTTCGTCCCCGTCACCGAGCCCGTCGGCGTCAGTGTCCGGGAGCAGGGGGTCCGTGCCCAGCTCTCCCTCGTCCCCGTCTAGCAACTCGTCCCCATCGGTGTCTGGGTCTAGCGGGTTGAGGCCTAGGTCGAGCTCGTCCCCGTCACCGAGCCCGTCGTCATCGGAGTCCGGGTCGAGGGGGTCGGTGCCTAGATCCACCTCCTCGCCGTCACCGAGGCCGTCGTCATCGGAGTCCGGGTCGAGGGGGTCGGTGCCCAACGCCTCCTCCTCCGGATCGGAGA
>JAFGVK010000114.1 GCA_016938035.1 Deltaproteobacteria bacterium
CTCAGGCAGCCGTCAGGGGCTGTCGGGCAGGGGCTGTCGGGGCCTCTTGGGGACACCTCCGGCGGGGTGAGGCGCGGGGTGAGGTTCTTACGGGAGGCTCAACGGTTACCGCGCTCCGACGCTGCGAGACGCCATGATGGCTGCCGCCAGCCTCGGGGGCTTCTGGAGGTCCAACGGAGAGCCGGGAGGGCTGATCCTGGGGCGCGGCCTGGAGAAGCTCCTGACCGGCGTGCGCGGCGCACGGGCCCCGCTGGAACTCCAGCGTGAAGGGGTGGATTTCGAGCTGTGATCGTTGGTGAGCCTGTCTGGGTGGTAGCCTCCGCTGCAGCGGTACCTACTGCGGCAGCACCTCGCCCTCGGCCAGGTAGAGGATCTGTACCGGGCGGCTGACCAGGACGTGGTCGGGGGGGTTGAGCTGCTCCACGCGGGTCTGGGGGTGGCGGAGTCCGATGATCAGGGCGCCGCGCTTCGCCTTCACCTGCCTCGCCACCTCGGCGAAGGGGGTGCCGTCAGGTACGTCGTCAGGGAGGCTCCCGACGAAGAGGGAGTTGGCCCCCGCAGAGACCACCTTGGAGAGAATGTCGGCGCTGCCGTGCATGTGGACCGCGTGGGCCATGAGCGAGAAGCCGATCCTGGTGGTCTCGATCACCTCGTCCACCCCCGCCGCCCTGGCGTGGACCACGTTCTCCTCGTCCAGGATCTCCGCCGTCAGGTAGAGGGGCTTGCGCCGGACGATGTCCTTCTTCCTCATGAAGGACCGGATGGTGAAGGCCACCAGGATCGTCACCGCGTCGGCGATCTGCGGCTGCACCTGCCGCGAGCCCACGAGCAGCGCCGCCTCAGCGTGGGTGAGCCGCACCTTGTCCAGCTCGCTCTCCTTGGTGGGATCGCCGTTGACCCAGACGAATTCACTGGGGATCTCTACCGGCCGCTCCCCAGGGGCGAAGATCACCAGCGGGGTGGTCTCGGGATCCAGCTCCACCAGCAGGGCGTCGAGGAGCATGCGGGCGCCGGGATCGTAGCCGCACACGACCACGTGGTTGACGAAGTGACTCATTCTAAACTGCTCCTCGCGGACGGACAGCACCGCGTGAAGGAGGGTGTGGCCGACGATCCCCGCGAACAGGGCGAGGATGAACATCCCGAGCCCCATCATTCCCACGCCGATCAGGCGGCCCATCGGGGTGATGGGGGTGATGTCTCCGTAGCCCACCGTGGTCAGGGTGACCGCGGCCCACCACAGGCCGTCGGAGAGGTGGGTGATGGAGGGGTTCAGGGGGCTCTCTACCAGGTAGATCGTGACCCCCCCGAGCAGGGTGGTGACCACCAGCCCCAGGCTGGCCATCCCGTACAGGAGGATGTTGTCGCGGAAGGCCCGCTCGATCCCCTGCAGGGGGTGGGCGTAGTGGAAGAGCGGCACCGCCCGCAGCAGGCGGAGCAGCCGGATCGCGCGCAGGCCTCGCAGGGCGGGGAACACCGCCGCCACGGTGACCAGGTCCACCAGGTTCATGGGGCGGAGGGCGAAGACCAGCCTCCCGAGCAGGTGCGCCCGCAGCCGCTGCCAGGGGCGGAGCGCCAACACGTCGAGGGTGGGCGGGCGCCAGGATAGGATGCGGAGGCTGATCTCCACCGCGAAGATCCCCATCAGCCCCCTGTCCACCCGGTGGAGCAGCGGCGCGAGCGGGTGCTCAGGCCCCAGACTCAGGTCGGCGGTGAACACGCCCACCGACACGAGGATCAGCAGCCAGATGGTCCACTGCACCCAGACATAGAGCGAGGTCTCTGGCTGGTGAAAGGCCCTGTGGAGCAGCGCGGACAAGGAGACCGGGCCTCGTGACATCAGGCGGAGCCGCGCTCGTTGCGCGCCTGCACCGTCCAAGATCGCGAGAAGGCCGGCCCGGCGGGACGGGCGCGCTCACCCGCGGGGCCGAAGCTGTCGACCACCTGCTGGAGCTCTTCCAGCCTCCGCGAGGCCTGCGGGGGCAGGGGGTGTTCGGGGGTGGACTCCAGGTACAGGCTCTGCGAGGGGAAGGCGAAGGACACCTCGAGCTCGTGGGCGATGCGGAGAAATTCGAGCAGGTTCTGGGCCCTGGCCTCCAGCTCCTCGCTCCAGCCCGGGGTGACCAGGTGATAGTAGACCAGCAGCTCCAGCCCGGAGGCGCCCAGGTTGTAGAGGTGCACCTCGTAGCTCTTCTCCACCGCGGGGTGGGCGGCGAGGCTGGCGCGCACCGCCTCCACGAAGGCCTGCACCTTGTCGGGGGGGGTGGAGTAGGTGAGCGACAGCACGGTCTTCACCCGTCTGCGGTGGCGCTTGCCCATATTGTCCACGTTGGCGTTGGTGATGGTGCTGTTGGGGATGGTGACCACGGAGTTGTAGAAGGTGCGCACCCTGGTGGAGCGGAAGCCCACCTCCTCCACGGTGCCCTCCACGTCCTTGATCAGCACCCAGTCCCCGATCTGGAAGGGCTTGTCGACGAAGATGTTGACCGAGCCGAACAGGTTGGCGACCGTGTCCTGCGCCGCCAGGGCGAAGGCCAGCCCGCCGAGCGACACCCCCGCCATCAGCTTCCACACGTCCACGCCCACCGCGTCGAGGATCACGAAGGCGCCCACAATAAAGACCACGATCCGCACCGCCTGCCCCAGCAGGGGGACCAGCTGATCGTCGAGGCGGGACTCTGTGCCCGCGGCCCAGGTCGCGGCGATCCGCGCGAACACGTCCACCAGGCGCGACAGCCACACCACCCCCGCCAGGGCGACGATGACCCAACAGACCTCGTACACGTTCTGCGAGAGCTTGATCGACAGGGCGAGATCGGGCACCCCCAGCAGGAGCACCAGGCCCATGATCAGGACCACCAGCGGCGAGGTGGTGCGGGCCCAGGTCTCTGGGTCCAGGTCCACCTTGAGGGATGCGATCCCCCGCCTCACTTGGGAGCGGAGGATGCGCTGTGTCAACAGCCCGGCGATCCAGGCGCTCGCCAGGAGCACCCCCGCGTAGAGGTACTGCCAGAGCGCCACCCCCAGGAAGGGGTAGCTGTAGAAGGCGTCCGGCAGCCTGGTCTGGAGCCAGCGGCTCACCGGCGTGAAGGTGTCGGCGTACAGGGCTGGCACCTGCGCCACGGTGCTCTGGGCGTAGCGCCACTGGCCGTCGTTCCCCCGGCGCAGCACCAGCCACGGGGCCTCGTCGGGCATGGGCACGACCACCGCTTGCCCGTCGTTGTTCAGGAAGCCGCCGTCGGTGGGGAGGCTGTCCACGGGCACATAGAGGCGCCGGGCGTTCAGCACCTGCTTGAGCTGCTTGGCGAGCAGGCCCTTGTTCTCGGCGTCGCCGGTCTCCATGCAGGCGGCGGCCTGGGCCGGATCGAAGCGCTCGGGGGTGAGGTAGATGAAGAGCGAGTCGGCTGCGTCCCGGGGGGTGGCGCAGGGCTCCGCGGCGTGCGCGGGGATCAGCCCCAGCCCCAGGAACGCGATCAGCAACAGGCGAGACAAGGCCCCTCCAGGTTGAGTGGGCTCTTTGGATATCTCTTCCCTCCGTTCGAGCAAGGAATCGCGGGAAGGGGTAGAGTACCAGGGAGCGGAGCCTCATGACCCCCTGGAGATACGGCAACTACGTCATTCTTGAGCGACTGGGCGCGGGCGGGATGTCCGAGGTGGATCTCGCGCGCCAGGTGGTCGAGGGGTCGAGCTTTGTCCGCTTCGTGGTGATCAAGCGGATCAAGGCCAGCTTGATGGACGATCCGGCCTTTGTCCGCATGTTCATGGACGAGGCGCGCATCACCTCGGAGCTGCACCACGCCCGCATCGCGCAGGTCTACGATTTCGGGAAGCAGGACGACGAGTACTACATGGCGCTCGAGTACGTCCCCGGCCTGGACATCCGGCGGATCATCAACGTGCTGCGGGAGCGGGGCGAGCGCCTGCCCTTCCCCATCGCGCTCCGCTTGGCGATCGACGTGCTCGAGGGGCTGGAGTACGCCCACGCCAAGCAGGACACCTTCGGCAACCCGATGAACATCGTCCACCGGGACGTGAACCCCCGCAACGTGATGGTCTCTACCAGGGGCGAGGTGAAGCTGATCGACTTCGGGGTGGCCAAGGCCACCGGCCGCCTGGAGGAGACTCGCGCTGACCTCATCAAGGGAAAATTCGCCTACATGGCCCCCGAGCAGATCAAGGGCGACGCGATTGACCACCGCGCCGATCTCTTCGCGATGGGGCTCACCCTGCACGAGCTGCTCACTGGATATGGCGCCTTCTACGGGCTGGACCAGATCCAGATCATGCACCGGCTGGTCCAGGGGCAGATGCCCAAGCTCGAGCCGATCCCCGAGCTGGACGACGACCGCCTGATCCGAAAGATCCACGCCAAGTCCCTTCAGACCGACCCCGACAAGCGCTATCAGAACGCCCGGGACTTCCGCGCCGACCTCATCAAGGCTGGCAAGCTGGCGGGGGGCATCCCCTCGCGCAAGGTGGTGGCCGAGTTCGTCGAGTATGTGCAGCCCGGCCTGCGAGACGGGATCCAGACTCAGCTCGCCGGCTACAACGCCCCGGTGGACATGCCCGCCCACGTGGCGGGGATCGACCCCACAGAGGCCGGATCCCTGTCTGGCATGACCAAGGTCAGCTTCGCCCAGACCGGGGTCTTCGCAGGGGGCCTGGCCCTGGTGGCGATGGGGGCCATCGCGGGGGGCGCCCTGGTGGTGGCGGTGGTGCTCGTGCTGTTCCTCTACCGCCCTGGGGCCAGCGAGGAGCCTGTCTCGGACGCGCCCCACGCCGATCAGATCGCACCGCCTCCCGCCACAGAGGTCGCCCCTCGCGCCGCGGTGGCACCCCAGGTTGACCCCTCTCCCGCGGCGGTGCCCGCCGCTCCCGTCGCGGTGACGCCCCCCCAGAAGACGCAGGTGCCCCCCCCCGCTGACCCGGTGAAGGTGGTCGCGCCAACCGCCCCGTCCAGGCCGCACACGGAGGTCCCCCAGCCTGCGCTGGTGGAGCCCAGCGAGCCAGAGGCGCTCCCCGTCGAGGAGCCAGAACCCCCGGCGCCAGAGGTGGGCACCGCCGAGCCCGAGCCTCCTGGGCCCGCCGCACCCGCGGCAGAGGTCGCGCTGGTGCCGCAGGGGTACTTCGCGATCACCTCCACCGAGAAGGGGCGCGCCATACTCATCGACGGGAAGTCCACAGGGCTCACCACCCCGCAGCGGCGGCTGGAGTGGCCCTCTGGGGCTCACACGGTCACCGTGGAGGGCTACGCGCCTCAGCAGGTGAACCTCCCCGAGAACCAGGTAAAGATGATCTCCTTCAGGTAGGTGCTGATGACCCTGTTGATCACGCTGCTCACCCTCGCACAGGTCGCCCTGGCTGGCCCCAGGGTGGCGGTGATTCAGTCCGACGATATCGCGGTCTACACCGATCCTGTCGCGCCCTTTCTGGCCGCGCTGGGGGAGCCGGCCTCGGTCTACAACCTCTACGGGCGCAGGTCCGAGGCCGACGCGCTGATCGAGCACCTCCGCTGGGAGGAGCCCGACGTGGTGTTCGCCCTGGGCGCCAAGGCAGCCTGGACCGTGCGCCACCGCATGCCCTACACCCCGCTGGTGTACGCCATGGTGCTCCAGCCCGAGCGCTACGGCCTCGACGGCTCGCAGGTCACCGGGGTGATGATGCGGGTGTTCCCCGAGACCCACCTGTCGAACTTCGTGGGCTTCTTCCCGAGCGTTCACAAGGTGGGCGTGTTCCGCCTCCCCGACGCCGACCCGATGTACTTCCAGGCGCTGCGCGCCGGGGCGAACGAGGTGGGCCTGAACCTGGTGGAGATCCCGGTGGAGGGCTCCAAGCAGGTGCGGCGGACCCTGCGCGAGATCGACGACCTCGACGCGCTGTGGCTCCAGAACGACCGCGATCTCGTCTCTCCAGACTCCTTCCGCGGCCTGGTGGAGGACACCAGGCGCAGGCGCCTGCCGCTGCTAGTGGAGTCGGACAACATGGTGCGCGCCGGCGGCCTGTTCGCGGTGGTGCCCGAGCCTGCCTCGATCGGCGGCCAGAGCGCCAAGATGGTGCGGCGCATCCTGGACGGCGCCTCGCCCGCGATCATCCCGGTGGAGCCCCCGGAGGAGGTGGAGGTCGCGCTGAACCTCCGCACCCTGCGCGCTTCGGACCTGTTCCTGGACGAGCTGCTGCTGGATTTCGTGGATGTGCTGATCGAGTAGGGGGTCGGGGCCCTCCCAGGCCGGGCCCTCCCAGGCCGGGCCCTCCCAGGCCGTGTCCTCCCAGACAGGTCCCTCTCAGGCCGTGCCCTCCCAGACAGGTCCCTCCCAGGCGGGGCCTCGGGACGGGTCGCCCCACCCCTGCGAGCGGATGGTGCGTTGCCAGGCACATGGCCGGCTGCGTTGTGCAGAGCGCGGCGCGGGCTTCCCTGTTCGACCCCACACCTGTGGGGTGCTTGCTCGCCGCTCTGGGACGCCGCCCCCGCCCCTGCGCCCGCAGAGCCCCCATCCGGCCCGTCAGCCCGAGGTCAGCGCCTGTCGTTCCGCGCTGGCGCCGCCCCCCCTGTCGGGGTCGTTCCGCACGGC
>JAFGVK010000115.1 GCA_016938035.1 Deltaproteobacteria bacterium
CGACAGGCCACTGCGACGGCGACTGCGACTGCGACGGCGACTGCGACTGCGACTGCGATGGCGACGGCGACGGCGACTGCGACGGCGACGGCGACTGCGACTGCGACTGCGACTGCGACTGCGACTGCGACAGGCGACTCCGACAGGCGACTGCGACAGGCGACAGGCGACAGGCGACTCCGACAGGCGACTGCGACAGGCGACCGAGAGAAGGTCAGGAGCCCGCCACGCGTCAGGCGGGGGACCCGTCAGGAGCGCACGAGGCGGTGGACTGAAGGGAGCGCGGCAGGGGACCCCAGAGGGAGCGGCGACGGCTGGCGGACCGCCGGCAGGGGGCGGACCGTCGACAGGGGGCGACGCCTCGGCGCGCACGCCGGCGAGAGGGCACCACGCCTCAGGGGCCCCCAGCGAGAGCGACCGGGCAGGGCGCGGCGACAGGGACGGCGAGAGGGCGCAGGTGGTGGACCATCGACAGGCACATCGCCAGGGCCAAAGACAAGCTGGAATGCTGCTTCATATCTAGTCCACGCTGTCAGCACGCCGAACAGGGCTGTCGGTCCGAGCTGACGCGCCGCCCCCCGGGAGGCCGTCAGGCCAGCCAGTGAGGGCCGTCAGGATCGCTCCGAAGGGAGCTCGTCAGCCTCTTCTACCCTGGCATCAGGGGCGCCGACAGGACCACCTCCCGTCGATCCTGTCGGGGTGGATTGGGTACCAGCGGCGGCAGACCGGCGAGGGAGCGCCGACAGGGACGCACAGCGCGCACAGGTGGCGGACCACCGACGGGGCGGCTCGCAACGCGCAAGGAGGCCGTGACGCGGCGGGGACACGCGACGGGCACACCGGCAGGACCCGCGACCCCCGGGACCGCGGGATCCGCCGCGGCAGACCGGCGAGGGAGCGCCGACAGGGACGCACAGAGCGCACAGGGTGGCGGACCACCGACGGGCGCACCGGCAGGAGCTCGCGACGCGTCAGGAGCCCGTGACGCGTCGGGGAGCGGCGACGCGCTCAACCGCCTCGCGCGCCGGCCGGCTCACCCGCGGAGGCCGACCGCGCCCCGCCTCGGTTGGGCCGGGCCCCCTACTCCAGGATGTCGAACTGCACCCTGCGGTTCGCGGCGCGGGCCTCGTCCGAGTCCGCCTCGTCGACCGGCCTGGTGGACCCATAGCCCACCGCGATCAGCCGCTCCTGCGCTACCCCTCGCGCCACCAGCGCGGCCACCACCGCCTCGGCGCGGGCCTGCGACAGCTTGAGGTTGTAGGGAAGATCTCCGCGGTCGTCGGTGTGCCCCTGCACCTCCACCCGCACCACGTTGTCGGCCCCCAGCAGGGTGGCCGCCACCTCGTCCAGCACCGGCGCGGAGTCCGGCTGCAGGGTCGCCCGGTCGAAGTCGAAGTGGACCGCCTCGCGGATCACCACCTGGCTCGCCGTCACCTCCACCTTGCGCGCCTGGAGCGCCAAGGTGACCTCGGCGCCCTCTTGTCCGGGCGCCAGCTCCACCTCGGCGCTGCGCGAGCCCAGCGCCTCGGTCGAGGCGATGACCCGCCACGCCCCCGGGCGCAGCGCCGCCTCCAGCTCTCCGGCGGTGTCCGTGTGAGCGGCCTCCTGGCCCACCGGCCCGACGAATTTGACCTCTGCCTCCACCGGCAGCCCGCCCAGATCCGTCACCCGCACCGTGAGCGGGATCGGCTGGTGCAGCAGGGTGAGGAAGCGCTCGTTGTGGCCCTCCTGCAGCTCCACCCCGCTGAGGGTGGCCTCAGAGCGCCCGTCAGCGCGCACCACCACAGACACCGGGCCGGGCACGCGCTCGGGGAGCAGCAGGGTGCCCCCCGCGAGGGTGGTGCCCACCTCGACCCCGTCCACGAAGACCAGGGCGCCGCCGATGGCCTCACCGTCCTCGCCTCGCACCCGGAGCAGCAGCTCCGCCGCCTGGCCGGTGGGGGAGAGCGGCACATTCAGCACGCTCAGGCCCGGCTCCTCGGGCACCTCCAGCACCGCCTGGGCCATCGCGTAACCGCTGGCCACCACCAAGGCCTGCCACGGCCCGGGCTCCAGGTGGAGGGTGCGCTCCCCCTCCGCGTCGAGCTGGAGCGGCGGCTTGGGTTCCGCGCCAAACAGGCGCACGGACGAGGCGGCGACCGGCCCCTCGGGCCCCACCGCCCGGACCCGCACCGCCCCCGCGGACCAGGCCAGGTGCAGGTCCTTCTCCACCGGCGCAGGGGCCAGCACCACGTCCTCTGACAGCAGCTGATAGAGGCCCGCGCTCACCGTCAGGTGCCTCGGCCCCTCGGTCAGGCCCTGGAACCAACCGGACCCGTCGCCGCCGGTGCGGCCGAGCGGGACCCCGTCGAGGAAGACCTCTGCGCCGTCCACGGGCTGCCCCTCGGGGTCGAGCACCGTGAGCCTGAGCGATCCCTCCCCGCGCTCGGCGCGGTCGAAGCGCACCACCAGGTTGGTGAGGCGCGCGCTGTCGGGGGGGATCTGCAGGCTGCGCGTCTGCATCCCGTACTCGGACGAGGTGAGCAGCGCCTGCCAGCTCCCCTCCCCAAGCTGAGTCCAGGCCTCGCCCTCGGGGCCCAGCTCCAGCGACAGGCTCTGCTCCGCCCCCGCCAGGCGGACCACCGCGTCCGCCACCGGCGCCTCATCGGTCAGGGCCTGGAGGTGTACCGTGCCCGGCAGCCAGGACTTGACCACGCTCTGCTCTTGGTAGCCCTCGCTGAGCACCAGGGCGATGGGAGGCTCCTCGCGGAAGCGCTCCGCCAGCACCTCCAGGGAGCGGGCGCCGGTGTCGATCCCCGACAGCAGCATCCCACCGCCGCTGGAGGTGCGTCCCAGCGAGGCGCCGTCCAGGCGAACCTCTGCGTTCTCGACCGGGTTCCCGTCGGGATCGACGATCTGGATCGCCAGATCGGCGGCGCCCTCCTCCTGGGGTCGAAGCACCACGTCCACCACCGTCAGGTGGCGCTTGTTCTCGGGGATGGTGACCGAGCGGCTCTGCATCCCGTAGCGCTCTGAGGTGACGAGCACCGTCCAGTCGCCAGGGCGCAGCACCACCGTCCGCTCGCCGTCGTCCCCCAGCGGCGCGGGAGGGAGGCGCACAGGCCCCATGAAGCGGACCACCGCCCCGTGGACCGGCCCCTCGGGGCCGCGGACGATGACCCGCACCGACCCCACCTGCTGCTGCATCTCGATCCGACGCACCACCGCCTCGGCGCTGGCCACGACCTGCAGCTCCTCGATCGTCTCGTAGGTGTCCGCGGCGATCTCGACCCTGTGGTCCCCCTCCGCCATCCCGAGGACCGACAGGCCCCCGCCGCTGCCCACCGTGCCGACAGGGCGCCCGTCCACCAACACCCGCGCCCCCGCGATCGCGCCGCCATCGGGGTCCTCGAGCTGGAGTACCAGCGCGGCAGGGCCGGCCTCACCCTGCGAGAGGATCACCTCCACCGCCCCGTCCAGCTCCTGCCCAGGCAGGATCCTGAGGGTGCGCTCCTGCGCCAGGTAGCCCTCCGCCTCGATCCTAGCGGTCCAGTCCCCGGGGGACAGGGAGCCCTCCCACAGCAGGTTGCCGGTGAGGGGGAGCTGCTCCCGCTCCTCTGGCCCCTTGAGCGAGAGGGTGCCCTGCACCGGCCGCCCGCTCGCGTCCTGCACCCGGATCACCACCGGCACCGAGGACCACGAGAGCGAGGCCACCGTCGCCCCGTCCTCGCTGGGCGCGTGGAGGGTCTGAGCGACGAAGCCAGGGGCCTGCACCTCGACCCCCTTGCGCCAGTGGGGCTCCGACTCCAGCAGCAGCACCCCCGCCTCGTCGGTGACGCCCAGCACAACCCCGTCCTCGCTGACGGTGGCGCCAGCCACCGGCGCGCCGTCAGGGCCCCGGACCGTGAGCGGGTAGGGAGCGGGCTCACCCGCCACCAGCGCTGGCCGCAGCTCCAGCGGCCTGGGGGGGGCGTAGCCGACCGAGGCGATCAGGCGCGCCGCAGGCGCTCCCACCCCGGCGGTCACCCCCACCCCCGCCGCGGCGCCGGCGTACACCCCAGAGGGCCGCCGCAGCCTCCCTGACACCATCACCTCGCCGGGGCTCTCCACCGCCCCCGCGGGATCGAGGAGCAGGCGCGCCTCCGGCCCCACAAAGAGGCCCTCGCCCACCTGCAGCGAGGCGGCGATCGCGGCCCGCAGCGCGATCCCTCCGTCGACCTGCTCCAGGGAGCGCCCGCCCTCGGACTCCAGGCCCAGATTCGCCGCCAGATCCACCGGTCCCACCCTGGTCCCCGCGGCCCCGAAGAGCCCCACCTGCGGCGCGAGGTCCCCCGTCAGGCGGTCGGCGCTCCCCGTAGGCAGGTCCAGCCACGGCACCACCGACAGCTCCACCGCCCCGTCCACCAAGTGCACCGGCGCCCAGAGGTGCACATCGCCGGGGGTCAAGGCGCCGCCCCGCTCCCCGCTCGACGCCAGCCACAGGGGGGCGCCCAGGCCGAGCGAGACGCGCCTGGACAGCGCGTAGCTGCCCGAGAGGGTGCCGATGAGCGCCTGGTCGATCAGCGCCACCTGCTCCACGATCCCGCTCCCATCGTACAGAGAGTAGACCAGCGTCTGGTCGAGGGCCTCAAGCTGGAGCCCAGCGCTCCAGTCCCCACGCTGCGACACCACGGGGCGGTAGACCACCAGCGGCTGGACCGCCGGCCCGATCCCCGGCGCGGACCAGGGCCCGTGGGCGTCGAGTCCCTCACCGAAGACCAGAGGGGAGAGGAGTAGTCCAAGGATCAGAGAGGTCATCTGCAGCCGCACGCCAACACCCCACGGGTTCGGGGGCTCATCATAACGAAGGCGCCTCACAGAATACAGACAAGACGGACCGAATCGGCGCCCGGTCGCGCCACGCGCACCGCTCGGCCGCTGCCTCCCCCCTGGGCCGGCCCCACCTACCTCAGCCCGAGCGCCACCCAGATCAGGCCCCCGAGGTACACGGAAAACACTCCAAACAGCAGCGCCCCGCCCCCCCTCGTCAGCCGCCCTCGCCACAGCAGCGGGAGGAGCAAGAGCGAGCTCCCCAACATCCACCAGTTGTCGCGCCTGAGGATCTCATCCACCACCGGCAGGGGCTCGATCAACGCCACCACGCCCAGTATGCCCAGGACGTTGAAGATGTTGGAGCCCACCACGTTCGCGATGGCGATGTCATCCTGTCCTCGTCGGGCCGCGACGAGCGAGGTGGCGAGCTCCGGGGTGGAGGTGCCTGCGGCCACCACCGTCAGCCCGACCACCGTGTCCGAGACCCCCGCGGACGCGGCGAGGACCACCGCCCCCTTCACCAGGGCCGTGGACCCCCCAGCGAGCAACAGGGCCCCTCCCGCCACCGCAGCGACGTCTCGGACCACCGCGCGGACCTCCAGCGGAGGCCCCGAGATCTGGGCATCCGCTGGGCTCCCCTCCACCCGACTGACCCGAAGTAGATACCAGGTAAACACCACAATCGCACCAACGAGGAGGCCACCTTCCAGCTGCGACAGGGCGTGGTCCTGCCCCATCAACACCAGCGCCACGGCCGCGGCCATCATCACCGGCCAGTCCAGGCGCAGCGTGGTCCCCACCACCGCGAGCGGGTGGACCATCGCCGCGATCCCCAGAATGGCCCCGATATTGAAGATGTTGGAGCCGACAACGTTTCCCATGGAGAGCCCTGGACTCCCCGCCAAGGCGGACTGCACCGACACCACCAGCTCCGGCAGCGAGGTGCCCACCGCGACGATCGTGAGGCCGATCACAGCGGCTGGCACCCGCGACGCCAGGGCGATGCCGCTCGCACCCCTGACCAGCAGCTCCCCCCCACCCACAAGCGACACCAGACCGACCACCACCAGCAGCGACGCGACGAGCATGGAGACCCCTTGGGGCGCCCCTGAACCAAGACGGGCGAGGGTCACCGCCTCACCCGTCTATCTCACCCACGCGATCCGGAGGATCACCCCATGAAAAAGGTGAGCCTCCCGTATGAACCTCACCCCGCGCCTCACCCCGCCGGAGGTGTCCCCAAGAGGCCCCGACAGCCCCTGCCCGACAGCCCCTGACGGCTGCCTGAG